>NZ_JAWOAN010000045.1:0-31896 GCF_046498525.1 Yoonia sp. | reverse complement strand
GGCGGTGTCCATCTTGCCGCGCAAGGCAACATCACGATGCTGGCGGGGGGCGACAAGGACATGTTCGATACGCACCTGCCCGCGCTTCAGGCCATGGGCAATCAGGTATTTCATATGGGGCCTCTTGGGTCTGCGTCGATCATCAAAGTCATCACAAACATGCTGGCCTTCATCCACCTCAAAGCATGCGGAGAAGCCCTAATGCTGGCCAAACGCGGTGGTCTTGATCTGGGTCAGGCGTGGCACGCGATCAAGGCGTCTTCGGGGACATCCTTTGTCCATGAAACAGAGGGCGCGCTGGTGCTGAACGGATCTTATGATGTGGCCTTCAACATTGATCTGGCACTCAAGGACCTTGGCTTTGCGATGGGTTTCGGTCGGGAATTCGAAGTGCCGTTGGAACTTGCCGCAGCGACCGAGCAAACCTATGTGGCCGCTCGCGCGGCATATGGTGGCGACGCTGAATCGCCGATGATCGTAAAGCTGCTTGAGGACTTGCTGGATACCGATTTGCGCGCCGAGGGTTTTCCCGCGCGACTGACCTAGATCAAGGCTTCCGCGAAGAAAGGCACCCAAGCCTCCAGCACCTTTTCCGGATGCTGCTCCGCCAGATAATGGCCGCCGGGCAAAGCCCTGCCGCGCACATCGCTTGCCCGCTCTTTCCAAAGGGCGAGGCAGTCGAAATGCGCGTCAATCACACCGTCCTGCCCCCATAGCACCAATAGCGGCATGGCAAGCTTGGTTGGGTCGGCATCATCATGCGCGATATCAATGGTTGCAGCGGCGCGGTAATCCTCGCAGGCCCCGTGGATCGCCTCGGGCGCTGCAAAACATGTCAGGTATTCGTCCAGCGCCTGTTGCACAAAAGGCGCGAGCCCGGCTTTGCCGGCACCACATTTCTTGAGCCAGAAGAATGCGGGGTCCGCACCGATCAGCCTTTCGGGAAACGGCTGGGGCAGGGTCAACCAGTACCAATGCCAGTATGCATGGGCAAAACCGCTGCCTGCATCGCGGTACATCTCGCGGGTGGGCGCGATATCGAGGACCGACAGGGCAATCACCCGTTCAGCGTGGTCTGCGGCCAAGCGATGCGCGACACGGCCCCCGCGGTCATGTGCGCCGACCAGAAAGCGCGGGTGACCCAGATGATCCATCAAGGTCAAAACATCGCCCGCCATCGCGCGCTTGGAATACGGTGTATGGGATGGGTCTGTCGCAGGTTTGAGCGAACGGCCATAGCCGCGCAGATCGGGGCAAATCACCTGATAGGTTTGCGCAAGAACAGGGGCAATCGCGTGCCACATCGCCGAGGTTTGCGGATAGCCGTGCAAAAGGACAAGAGGCGGCCCGTTTCCGGCGATCCGGTAGAAGATACGGCCTTCGGGCGTGTCCAGATACCGTTCCTCAAACCCTTCAAAAAAGCTGGTCGCGGGTATTGCTGATGTTGCAGCCGGATGCATCACGCAAAAATCCGATGCCAAGACGACTGCATGTGGCCAAATCGTTCCGTGTTATAGGCCACCAACGCAACTTCGTTCTCGCAAAGCGCCATTGCCGCCGAGGACCCGTCATCGAAAGCGCCCTCAAGACAGACAAGTTGCGCGCCTTCCTCGCCCCGCAAGGTTTTCTTATGTGCCTCACGAAAGGCATCTACCTGCGTTTTCCAGATTTTCTGCAACGCCTTGAAATCCCCCGCCGTTGATACGACCTCACCCCCGCGGATGTGCAAGACAGACGAGAAAGCTGCGGCATTGACGCTCAGAAACTGTTCCATCGGCGGCTTGGGCGTACCGTCCGTCGTGATGCCCCAAAGCTCGGCCAAACCATTTGCAGAGACGCCGCGTTCACCACCTTTGCCAAACGGTTCCGGTGGCATGCTGCGCACGGTCAGGCGGTCGGCTTCGCCACAAAGATCATTCAACAGATCGAAAGCGGCCTGCACACCTTCGGGTTCTTCGCGCGACAGAACTTGACCAATGATCTTTGCGTCATGATCGGGTGATACACTGTAGATTCCACGCAGGCGGCGACCAGCGGCGATCACGTTGATCGTGGCCGTCCCGCAATCAAAGGCAAGGCACCGTTCAAGCACGGTATCGTCCACCTCGCGCAGGATCGCCGTGACAGGATCGGGGTTCCCGCCTTCGGAAATGATGCGCGCGCCGGTATCGTCAACGGTTTCCCGCAACGCCAGTATCGCCAGTTTTTGTGCCAAAGCGTTGGGTTCGCTCATCAGCCTGTTTCCAGCTCTTCGTTACTTCTTTTCATTCGCCGCTACTGATGCGGTCAAGACATGTGCAGGCGTCAGCAACAAACGCATCTGCATCCAATTTTGGACCGCAGATACAACAAAGAACATCATTCGGCTCCTGTTCGGAACGCAGAAAGACACGCAATTGCGCTGTCGTCGCGACAGAGGCCAGATCGCCCGGCTTGTCGGCCAAAGCGGGCTTTCCATTTGCGCCCAACAGCAATGCGGCTTCTGCACATAAGGCATCAAGCGCCTCACGTCGCAAATTCGAACTGGAATCAGTAACAAGGATCATCTTTGTGGACACGTCTGCAAAAGCCAGCGCAGTGCAGCCTTCGTATTTTTCCCGCAAAGCATCCAACTCATCAACAACCATTAGCAGCCTGCTTTTTAACTACGTCCAGACATGATTACGGCATATGCGCAGATTGTGAAAGACCCGCGCAAACCGACCGGCATCAAGACGAGCGTAAGATCGGGTCGGCGATTGATGTTGGCAGGTCATCGGCGAAGTCCGGATCAGGATCGCCCCGCACTGTCCGGCTGCTGTTCGCGGCACGTTGCACACGGCGCGGCATTACGGGTGCGGTAACGGGCTGCGGGATGTCGCTGAGGCTATCGATGTTATAAAGCGGCAGTTCAGTGCGTGTGGTCAATTTCGTCAGGATTTCGATCACGTCAATCAGATGCGCGGTAAACGGGCCCGCGCCGCTTGCTTCCCAGCGATCATAATCTTCACCAGCCTGGATTGCCTGCAAGAGCGAGACCGGAAAGATGCCGCCAAACTGACCCTTGGTTTCGCGGGTCACACGTTTGATCACGCGACCGCGGTCTTTTTCGTTAGTCAGTTTGTCGAAGCGGGTGATGAGCAGGATTGAATTTTCACGCACCGCTTGGGGCATTTCATCCCAGACTGCCGCCTCGGACTGACGCCATGCCTGCGTGGCGTGGGTACACCAGATGACAGCATCCACCTCGGGCAGCATACGCTCCCAAACAGCAGAAGACATGTTGGGGTCTGAAATGCCGGGGAAATCAATGAGATCGCAAACTTCCAGAATATCCGCTTCAAGGAACAGGCGGATATTGCGTGTTTGCTGAACGGGGATTTCTTCGAGTCTGTCGATGGAAACTGGCTCAGTCGTGCCGTCGATATCGACGCGGTACGGCGTGCGTGTGCCATAAGATATCCAGACAGGGGACAGCCGCGTGGCAGTGACTTTTTCAGGCAGCGGGCTTTGGCCCATGAGAAGATTGGAAAGCGTGCTTTTGCCCGCGCTGAACTCACCCATAAGGGCGATACGGGGCTTTCTTCGTGCGCCTGACGCTGTTTCTCCTGAATTCATTTGTCCACTCCTAACGCAAGCACTGGTTTACTCTCACTCAGCTCTTCAAAGATGCAATCAAAAAGCTCATCTCGTTCCTGTTGCGCAGTAATACCGAAAATGTCTTCCAAATCCTCAATAGCGATTTCGGATTTGCTACTGATGTCTTCCAGAATACCGCGTTGCTCTGCATGGAATTCCTGCAATTCCGCTTTTGCTTTCGCGCGGATATCATCCGCTTGACGGACCTTCAGTTCATCGACAATCGGTGCAGTTTCGGCTTCGATAAGGTCATAAAACCCGCTGGCAAAGGCACGATACCCTTTGCGACGTTTCCACCAGCCTTTCCACCATGAGGTTTGCAGATCAAGCGCGATCGTCTGGCCCAAGGAAACAGGGGCCGGAATTTCCGGTGGAGCAGGTGGTGTGATTGTAAAGTTCTCAACATCCACACCGAAAGCAGAGCGATAGGTGTTCGCCAGATTGGCAGCAGCGGTGCCATACACATCCTGGCAGGTCGCGGTGACATTGCGGCGCATCACTTGATAGCTGGTGCGCAACAACATGCGCAGGCCATCAGGGCTGTATTGCCAAATCTCTTCTTCGCCATTGGTTTCCAGATGCTGCAACAGGGATTCCAATGCGCGGTCCAGAAACCGTTTGTGCGATTGGTCAACGCGCGACCCGAACTGTTGGAACGCAATATCAAGGCGCTCGTCCAGGGTGTTCATGCTCTGCGCTTCCAACTCATCAAGGTGGGCTGAAAGCTTGTCGCCGGACATCACATCGACTGTATCGCCATCAAGACGCATAGAAACAACTGCGTTCTGCGCGCGCACTCCACCCACAAGGTTCAGGGCGCGCTTGCGCGAAGCAGACAGGATCTCGGCACCGGGGCCTTCGGCGATCCGCTCTGACAATGCGCGATAAAGTTCTGGCAAGCCGGACAGATGCCAAACCAGTTCTTTGGTGTCCATGCCTGCGGTTTCGGCGCTCAGGGCCGCTTCGGCCCAGTTGAACATCGCCTCGGCACTGTCTTCGACAATCTCATCAAGGTCTTCGGACAATGCCATATTCGCCCAATAGGCACTGCCGAAGATCACTTCGGGGTTTTCCGGGCCGTTGTTGTCGGCCAGCGTCTGGAAGATGCTGTCACGAATTTCAGGGACCTGCTCGGCCGGGTTGGACAGTTCGTCGATCCGGTTCACAAAGATCACGACTTCACGGGCCTTTACGTTAGAGATCAGGCGGATCAGGCCCATGTCCATCGAGCTAAGAGCCTGATGGGCCGACAGAACAACCACGCAGATGCGACTGTCACGCAGCGCATTGATCGTGATCTGCTCGCGCATCATGAAGGTATCGTTTACACCGGGGGTATCGCGCAGGCAGATCGACATAGGGAGCTTGTCTGCATCAAGGTAAAGATCGGCAGACTTGGTGATATCGGCAAAACGGCCCTGCTGGTCGTCTTCTTCCATATCTTCAAAGTCGTCGCCCATGCAGACATAGCGCTGTACCAACTCGTCGCTCAGCTCGGCGTAGCTGTGTTTCTGACCCAGAAGCAATTCAAACTTGCGACCAAGGCGCTGTTTGGTCTTTTCGCGCATTTCGGCGATTTGAAGGCGGACTTTCTCAAGCTCTTCATCGGCGCCGGCACGCTCTGACAGTTCACCGATTCGGCCACCGTTCTCGACAAGATGATCCCATTCGCCTTGGCTGAAAAACTGAAATGTCGCCGTTGGTGCATCGGCCGGCAAAGGGGCGTTGAGGTGCAGCGAGGTGACAACAGAGGTCCACGGGTTGACGTCGGCAGGGAGCAGATCAGGGCGACCGACCATTGCATTTACCAGCGATGTCTTGCCGGATTTGATCTGGCCAATCATTGTAATGCTTGGCTCAAAAGCGCGTAACTGCTTGATAAGTTTGGTGGCTTTCTTATCGGCATCCTGTCCGCCCAGCTTCACAACATCCCTGAGAGTGGCCTCCAGATCGACAACTTCATCATGGAACGCATCCAGCTTTTCCAAGCCAAGTCGCATGAAGGGCAGCTGTTCGGGTGGGACAGCAAGACCATCCCCGTTTGCGACCTCTTCCATCTTCATCCTAATTCGTCCTCAGCAAAATCATCAAACCAGCATTAACACCAGTTCCCATCGCAGCCAAATAGCAACGAAAACACCACTTTTATTGCCATAATGGAAACAGATTAGAACGGCAAAAGTGTGGCGCAGTATTTAAAATTTGCACAAGCGCAGCGGCAATTTAAGCCGCGAGGTCTGCTTGTATCTCTCGCTTTAACTGGAGCATCAGGCTGACAGCTTCAAGTGCGGCACTGTCACCTTTTTCCATTTGCATCAATTGGACCATATCGGCGGCGTCAAAAGCCGTTTCGCGGACACGTTGCAGCGACTGATCGGCAACATCCCCGTTTTCGTTCAGATAATCGCATAGCCATTGAATATGATCTGACGTCATCGACATGACCTCGGCGGGTCCGCCATCGCCCTGTTCGTCCAAAGTGGCGGCAAGTTCCGCGCCGCGCTCTGCAATATAAGTGATCACGTGCTCGTAAGCTTCACGGGTTGCAGGCGCGAGCGCGTCGTTTTCTTTATCTTCGGCTACCGCCGGCGTTTGTTCTGCGGTTAGTTCGGCGGCAGGTGCCGGCGTTGGTGCCGGGTCCAAGGCAGCGTCGCGCGATACGTTCTTGCGCGCCGCAATGGCACGCAGACGGGAAATCGCATCTTGCGCGGCTGGTTTGGCTGCCGCTGGCTTTGCTGGTTCTTCCGGTACCGGTTCTGGCACGGCATCGTCTTTCGGGGTTTCAGCGACAGGTAGCTCTTGCACCGCTTTGCTTTTCGGCGCGACCGGCTCTGGAACAGCGACCTCGTCTTCAGGCGGGGCGGATCGTTTATCAATGCTTGCCAAGAGATCAGCGTGCTGATGCAGCAAAACATCAGCCATATCGACGGCTGACTGACGCCCCCGCTCAACCTGTTTCAACACTGCCGAAATCAACCCGGAGCTGCCGCTATCGCGCATCGCGGCCTTGTCCACAGTCCCGTCGGCGCGGCGGGCGGCGATTCCTTGAGTGGTCGCGATGGGCAGGACCTCGCTAAACTCGTCTTTTGCCGCCAATTTGACTGCGCCGACAGTCGCTTCAAACAAGCCTTCGGTTTTCAGATAATCAGCGCGGGTGATCATGCAGAATGCATGATCCTTCGTCAGATCGGGCATGGTGCCCCAAATCCGCTGCTCCGTTTCGTTGAAGCCGCGTGTGCACCACAGTGCCACGTCACTTCGCTTGGCGGCCCATTGCGCCGCGCGGTGGATTGCATTTGGGTCATTTGGGGCGACAACTTCGAGGAGGGAAATCTTGCGCAGTGCGGGGAGGGGCATCTGCATTTCCACAAAAACGGGTGACAGCGCCGCTATCTCGTTGAGATCAACACTATCCAAGACTGTCTTGGATCCATCAGGCAAAGTACAAGTCGTTTTCTCGGTCTCGCCGTAGATCAATTGCAGCGTTGGCAGGCGCACGCCGTCGGGGATCACGTCACTTCCCACCAGAAGGTTTATCAATGTGGATTTGCCAGATCCGGGCATCCCCAAAAGTGCCAGACGCACCGGCTGTTGCAGCCGCATCAACAGATGTTCGGCTTTCTGTTGAACTGAATCAGGAAGCAGGCCACTTGCGACGGCCTGCTCGAGCTCTGACTGAACCCGGTTTCCTGGCGATTGATTCGACATTACTTACCTCCGGCGGCAATCTTAGCCGGCGGCGCAGCCGCATCAACCTCCTCTATCATATCTGCATCGTCATTCAGCTCTACTTTCTTGAGCGGTTTGACCTCTTTGATCACTGTGGGTTCAGATTTATGTGCCGCTGCCGGTTTTTTGTCGGGCTTGGCGATATTCTCGACCTGTTCCAGTTCTACCACGCGTGTAACTGTCGATGTCGGTGTGTCGACATGCCCTACGGGCTTTGCACGGATTGCGCGGATCACGGGCTTGTCGTGGTTCAGCTTGATGACCGAAAAGGTGCAGTTGTCCTGGTCAGGGTCGGCCAGCGCTTCGATTGCTTCTAGCAGATAGCCTGCGATTTCAGCCGCTTTCTTGCGCCGATAGCGGTGCAGAATCTTCTGGATATGTTGGTTTTCAAGATATTGCAGACCGTCACTGGAGACGACGACAATGTCACCTACCTGCAATTCAAATGGAGTTTTCGGGCAGTCGGACTTTGAGACGCGGTCGCCGAGGATAACCGAGGTCAGACAGTTGCGGTCGGGATGGTTCTTGCCGGCCTTCTCATCCAGCAAACCTTGCTGAACCATAAAGTCGATCTGCGGTGCCATCGAATGGTCTTCGTTCAGTTGCTTCATCTTGCCTGCACGGTAATGATAAAGCGGGCTGTCACCGATCGACATCCAGTACATGCGGTTTTCGACCAACACGACCGATACGAGGGTCGCTCCCATACCGCGTGTCTCCGGGTGCGTCTGTACGTGTTCGCGTACAAAGCTGTTCGCATTCGATGCAGATTCAGTCAGGAAGCGTGGAATTTCACTCTCAAAATCCGTAAAATTCGCGCTTTCGAATTTAAGTTCACTGAATACTTCTGTAACGACGATCTTGCTGGCGACGTCACCGGCCGCGTGGCCGCCCATCCCGTCGGCAAGCACGACAACGCCACTATCCGCCCCAAAGGGAAAATCGGTGACAATGGCGTCTTCTTGATAGTCGCGCCCGCCCTGACAAATCGCAGATGCGACGTCAAAACGTGGTTCAGGCGATCGCCACATCTTCGTCCTCCTCGGTGGTGCCATCCGACCAGTTGAATGATTTGTCACACAGCCCGACAAATCGCAGAACTGTCTCGCCGATGCGGATAATGTCACCTGTCTTGAGCGTTTCATTGCTAATCAAAGGCTTGTCATTGAGGCGGACGATGTTCGATTTGCCGCCATGACCAAGCAGGAATTCTTTCGTATCGGCATCATACACAATCGCGGCATGGTTTGACCGCGAGATAGCGTTGTCGCCGAAATCAAGCTGGATCGCCTGATCTTCGCCACGGCCGATCTGTGACATACCCGCCAGCAGTGAAAAGCTTTCGCCACGGCCGGGGCCTTCTGTCACAACGATCCAGCCGACCGGAAATTTCACGCTCTTTGTGGGTGCTGCTTTCTGCGCATCGCTAAACAGGTCGACAACATCACCGTCGGATTTGTCGAATCCAATCAGGCGGGTCTTTGTGCGGCGTGACCGGGCAGGTGACCGGGACGCTGCGGCAGATGCTGCGGCAGGTTCTACAGCTGCGGGGACCACAGGTGCGGCGGGTGCTGTCGGCTCGGGCAAAGCGGTCGACGTGTCATCGTCTTCCATGTCCCAAATATTGAGAGCGGCGGGCGCCGGTGATTTTGGTGCCTGATCGGGTTCGACTGAAACGACGCGAACTTCCTTTGTCAGGATATCACTCGGTGCAGGCACCACAGGTTGTCCCAACTGTCCTGCATCATCGACCATTGATCCGATCGTATCGCGATAGGATTGCTCAAGTGACTCGACCTGCGGCGTCTGCCGCGCGGCTTCTTCGTTGCGTTTTTTACCAAGCAGATCACGAATGAATTTCATCTTAGCTACCTTTCTCTTTACATCACAGTACGCGGTGCAACGGTCACCTTATACTATTTTACTCTATCGTGCCCGTTGAGGCGAGCGACGCAACCCACAGGCTGCCGTCGCGTTGTACGGCGAACATGAACTGCTCTGTGCCGCTGTCGAATTCCCGCTCGAAAAGCGTGACCAGCGAGTCGCGCCGATCAATAACTTCGCCTGTCGGGATGTAGGATGTGATAACGTCGCCAACTTTCAGGCCGCCTGTCTGGTCTGCATTGAGTTCGACCACGGATGTGCTCCAGCCTGAACCGGCATAAACGGTCTCGAAGCGCGTACCATCAAGCAAGGTCACGTTCTGTACCACTGGCAGGATCCAGTTGTGCTGGATTGCTTCGCCGGAGGATGGATTCAATGTGCCGAATGCCACAGGAATGGTGGGGGCAACGTCAGATGACCCGGCCTGCTGGCGCAGAACGCCGGGAATATCGGCAATCGCGTCAATTGCGACATCGTTGACACCGGTGATCACAAGACCGGGCTCAACCCATGTCGGAGAGATAGGACCAGCCGAGGCAATGATGTTTGAGCGTGCGCCTGCAGCCGTGAATGGTAGCTGAACAGTCCAGTCAGCCTTGACCTGCGTCGGGGCCAGCTCGTTTCCGGGGGTCACCGCAGAGATTTCCACAACAGGGCCGTTGCCGATTGCTTCGACCGCGTCTGGTGTCGATGGCAGTGCCACCTCGGCGACCTCGGACGTTGCGACAGGGCGATTCGCAGTGACCTCCGGCAACTCAGCACCGGTGGCAGAGGCTTCGCTGACCGGGCGCGGTGTTGCAACTGGCTCAGGAACCGGCTCTGGCTGTGGCACTGCTGCCAGTTCTACGGCTTCGGGGCGTGTGGCCGGTCGCACAGTCGGAGTTGGCACATCAGCGACTACCGGACTTTCAACAATAGCAGGCGCAACAACGGCTTCCTGCTCTGCAATCACAGAAGGTGCATTGGAAATCGCGGGGGTCAGTGTCGTGGCGGGCACTGTCGCCAATTGCTCTGCGGCTGGTGGCGCAGGCGCTTCGACAGCAGGCGCAGTTTCCGCCACAACTGAATCTTGTACAACAGGTCCTGCCGGTGCCGGCGGCGTTGTTTCGATGGCAACAGGCGCTTCTTCGGCTGCCGGTGGTGCCAAGAATGCAGGCAGTTCCACTGTAGGGGCTTCTTGAACAGGCGCAGGGGCTTCAGCGACAACGGGCTCTGTAACGGGCGCAGGGACTTGTGCAACAACGGGAGCGGGAGAGGGTGCTTGTGCAACCGCCTCATTATCGCCACCAGTCATCGTAATGACACCGACGCCGATCAGCAGTGCAACGGCTGCGGCAGAGCCAAGCAGCAAAGGCATGTTCGATTTTTTCTGTCCCGCAGCCATCGTCGCGGTCCCGGCCTTCTTCGCAGTCCCGTCATTGGCAGCAGGTGTGCCGACTTTCAGAGGTGTCACATTGCCCTGCTCGCCCTCCATCATTGCCAACCAGTCTTTTGCGGATTGGACGCGGTCTTTCGGAAGCACGGCCAGCGCTTTGTCCATCGCGGCGAGGAACTCGGGCTCGTACTCGGGGAAACGGCCAGCCAGCGGCACGTAGGGATCGGTCTCACTGGATGCGATGGCGGCTAGCCGTGCTTGCGAATTTGGCGGCACGTCACCGCTTATCAGGTGGTAGAACGATGCACCCAAAGCATAAAGGTCGCTGCTCGGGCTTTGGTCCGAACCGGCGATATAGAATTCCTGGGGGGAATATCCGTCCTTGACGACGCGCAGCGCTGACAACACGCGGCTTTGCTTGGTGGCTTCTTCACGGGCGGCCCCGAAATCGATCAGAACGGGATGAAAATCCTTGTTGATCAGAATGTTGTCCGGCGAAATATCGCGGTGCAGAATTCCCTGGTCGTGAATGAAGCCCACAGCGCCCAGGACTTCTTTGAGGATCAATTTGATCTGTGTCGGGTTCAGGCCATGGTTCGGGTCTTCGATTGTATCGAGAAGATCGCGGCCGGTCACGAAGTCCAGAGCCATATAAGCGGTCTCGTTATCTTCAAAGACCTGATGGACACCGACAATATTCGGGTGGTTCAGTTTGGCGAGGCTCCGTGCCTCTTGGACAAACAAGCGAACGATGGACTTCAGCTCGTTCTGGTGCGCACGCGAACGGGCCTGCACCACGTACCGGCTGCGACGGCAGAAAGCGCCGGGGAAACACTCTTTGATGACAACCTTGCGGTCGAGGCAGTCGCGGGCAAGATACGTGATGCCGAAACCACCGGCATTCAGAAAGCTTTCGATCGTGTACTGGCCGTGCATCAGCTTGGTGCCCGGCTTCAGCTCATCAACAAAGCTGTCCTTCTCGTCTGTATTCTCTATCGCTTGTGGCTTAGCCATCTGTCTACCCAGCTTTCAAAAATCACTCATCAATCGGTCCTCCGACCTCGCGCTTTTTTGGTCTCATTCAAATTAGGCCAAAAAGTGACGCTAACTTGTTGTTTAGGGGTTCTTAATCTACCTGATCGTCGCGCATTAGGTGCGTTATTCGAAACAGTGGCCGGCAAGAATTTGCCGATAACCCTTAATTTTAACTGAAAACACATGGATTTGTGTTCGCCCTGTGTCGGTAAGGTAAAAGAGGTGAATTTATTGGGAAAACGCCAACAAATCGCGGCAGCGCACAATTTTTCTGCAATCTGGCATCGATTCTATGCGCTGACGGATCCGATTCTCTTTGGGGATAGGCTGTAAAACTGTCCGATTCTCTGAAAACAGTCTGAATGAGGGCAAAATTCGAAACGTGAAATCCGGCTTGTCGCTGCGACCGCAATAGTGCAGCGTCCCGCGCAAGATGGAGGGGTGCCGGAATGGTTCGCGTATTTGTCAATGGTTTCGGGAGGATCGGCCGAACGATGCTGCGGGCGCATCTATCCGGCACATGGCCAGAGATCGAAATCGTCGGGATAAACGATATTGCCGACCCCGCGCTTTGCGCACACCTTTTCGCCTACGACAGTGTCTTCGGTCCCTACAAGGGGGACGTCAGGCTGGAACATGATGCGCTCGTCGTTGATGGCAGGCCCATTCCCATTTGGCAGATGGACGACATTTCGGCGCTTGATCTGGGTGATGTCGACGTGCTTTTGGAATGTACCGGCAAAGCCAACGGGCGTGATGTCGCGCAGCGCGGTTTGCAGGCGGGCGCGCGGCGGGTACTGATCTCGGGTCCATCTGACGCCGCAGACCTGACACTTGTTTTGGGCGCGAACGAGGCATTGCTGAAAGATCAGCCAATCGTCTCGAACGCATCTTGCACGACCAACGCACTGGCGCCTTTAGTGAAGCTGATTGATGACACATGGGGGCTGGAAACCGGCTGGATGACGACGATCCATTGCTACACCGGCAGCCAGCCCAGCATTGATGCGCCACGGGGCGACATGATGCGCAGCCGTGCCGCCGCACTGTCGATGGTGCCGACGACAACATCTGCGCAACGGCTCTTGGATCACGTGCTGCCGGACATCGCCGGTCGGATCGAAGCTGCTGCCGTGCGTGTTCCTGTTGCGTCGGTGTCGGCAATTGATCTGACCGTTGCGCTGAAGACGCCTGTCTCTCTCGCAGAGGTACACGCTGTCCTGCATGCCCAATCCGGAATTATCGGCTGGACCGACAAACCTCTGGTTTCAACCGATCTACGGGCGCGCCCCGAAAGCCTGATCGTGTCACTCCCCGAAACGCGTGTCACCCAAGGCGGGTTGGTGCGGCTATTCGGCTGGTATGATAATGAGTGGGGGTTTTCTTGCCGGATGCTGGATGTGGCGCGCTTGATGGGGTGACTAACTTCACGTCAATGTCACGCGCCTCCTCCATTTTTTGCCAAGACTGCATGACGCTTGTGGGAAACAAGAACATATCCGAGCTTCAAGAGCAGAACATTTGCTATCGACGAGTTGGCATGTCCCACCGTGCATAAAGCAATATTTGAAGTGCCGTGACGGTCGATCATATCCGCAAGTCCGGTCTGCAGCGCCATTCGGGGCGCAACATCCTTCACCGATACTGGCCAGACTGCGCATGTAAATCCGTTCTTCAACGGCGTCACGCCTTTCCCTTCCTTGCCGGTCGCACTAGATTGTCCATACCACAACCAAAGGCCATCCCATGTCCGCGATCGTATCTGTCCGAAACCTGCGTAAGGCTTACGCAGGGGGCTTTGAGGCCCTTAAATCCGTGAACCTCGATATCGAAGAGGGAGAAATCCTTGCCCTGCTTGGCCCCAATGGTGCGGGCAAAACCACGCTGATCTCGACCATCTGCGGTATCACTGTTCCTACATCGGGCACTGTCACGGTCGGCGGCCATGATACGCAGACAGCCTTTCGGGCCGCGCGCAACCTGATCGGCCTCGTGCCGCAAGAAATCAATCTGGAGCCCTTCGAGACTGTGACAAATACCGTGCGTTTTTCGCGCGGTCTTTTCGGCAAGCCGCGCAACGATGCCTATATCGAAGACGTGCTCAGGCAGTTGTCCCTGCACGACAAGAAGGACAACAAGATCATGACGCTTTCGGGCGGCATGAAGCGGCGCGTGCTGATCGCCAAGGCACTCAGCCACGAACCGCGCGTTTTGTTTCTGGACGAACCCTCCGCTGGCGTTGACGTGGAACTGCGCAAGGATATGTGGGAGGTTGTCGCGGGGCTCAAGGCCTCTGGTGTGACGATTATTCTGACCACCCACTACATCGAAGAGGCAGAGGCCATTGCAGACCGCGTGGCCGTCATCAACAAGGGCGAAATCCTGCTGATCGAGGATAAGGCGGATCTGATGGCGCAGATGGGGCGAAAACAGCTCAAGATCGAATTGGCCGAGGCCACTGACACGATCCCCGATTTGCTGGCCCGCTATGATCTGGCGCGTGCGGATGATGGGCTGACGCTGACCTACAGCTATGACACTAGGCGCGAGCGCACTGGGATCACGACGCTTCTCAACGACCTGCAAAAGGCCGGTCTGCATATGAAAGACCTTCAAACCCAGCAAAGCAGCCTTGAGGACATCTTTGTCGGCCTCGTAAAGGAAACAGCATGAACCTGAGCGCCATCTGGACAATCTATATCTTTGAAATGCGGCGGTTCTTCAGAACCATCACGCAAAGCCTTGTATCGCCGGTCCTGTCGACGTCACTTTACTTTGTGGTCTTCGGCGCCGCGATCGGCAGCCGCATCCAAGAGGTCGAAGGCGTCAGCTATGCCGCATTCATCGTTCCCGGTCTGATCATGCTGTCGGTCATGACACAGGCCACGACGAACGCCAGTTTCGGCATCTACTTTCCGAAATTCATCGGGACGATCTATGAGTTGCTCTCCGCCCCGATCAGCTTTCTCGAAGTTGTAGCAGGCTATGTCGGTGCCGCTGCAACCAAGGCGCTATTCATCGGGATCATCATCCTGATCACGGCATTCTTTTTCGTCGATATCCAGATCGCGCACCCTTTTGCGATGATGGCATTTCTGGTGCTGACCTGTGTCAGCTTCGCGTTGCTGGGGTTCATTATCGGGATTTGGGCGGACAACTTTGAAAAGCTGCAACTGATCCCGCTTCTGGTTATCACGCCGCTGGTTTTTCTTGGTGGGTCTTTCTACTCGATCACCATGTTACCACCGGTCTGGCAGACGATCACGCTTTTCAATCCGGTGGTCTATCTGATTAGTGGTTTCCGCTGGTCGTTCTTTGGTGAAGCGGACGTGGCCATTGGCGTATCTCTTCTGGCGATCGCGCTTTTCACGGGTATCTGCCTTGCGATCATCTGGTGGATTTTCCGTACCGGTTGGCGGATCAGGCAATAACCCTTGTGAACCCAACCCAATGGCCTAAGTAACTGAGCATGAAAAAATATATTCCATTCATCAAATCAAAGCCTTTCGTCGCCGTGATCCGGCTGCAAGGGGCGATTGTCAATTCGGGTCGCGGCCTGGATAATCCAAGCCTTGCCCCTGTCATCGAAAAGGCCTTCAGCAAAGGCAAACCTGCTGCTGTCGCGCTGGAAATCAACTGCCCGGGTGGATCGCCGGTGCAGTCGTCGCTGATTGCGTCACGTATCCGGCGGCTTGCAGACGAAAAGAAAATTCCCGTCTTTGCCTTCGTCGAAGACGTCGCCGCCTCTGGTGGGTATTGGCTTGCTTGTGCCGCCGACGAGATTTTCATCGATAGCTGTTCCATCACCGGATCAATCGGTGTGATCAGCGCGGGCTTTGGCGCGCATGACGCGATCGAAAAACTTGGCGTGCAGCGTCGTGTGCATACCGCGGGTAAATCTAAGTCTTTGCTGGACCCTTTTCAGCCGGAAAAACCCGCTGATGTAAAAAAACTGAAAGGCTGGCTTGAGGATCTACACGTAACCTTCATCGACCATGTAAAATCGCGGCGGGGACCGAAGCTGTCCGATACCCCTGATCTTTTCACCGGCGAGGTCTACATCGGTCAGAAAGGCATTGATGCAGGCTTGGCCGATGGCATTGGCCATCTTGCTCCGGTGATGAAAGAACGCTTTGGCGACAAGGTGCAGTTCCGCCGCTACGGCCCCAAAAGACCCTTGCTGGCGCGCTTTGGTGCGCAGATCGTCGGAGATGCCGTTGCCGGGATCGAAGAACGCGCCGCATTCGCGAGGTTCGGCCTTTGATCATCAAAGCGATCTTCGGCTTTCTGGCCTTCATGCTGGTACTGGCCATTTTTGGAAAATGGCGGTTTCCGGGGCAGCAAAAGCTTGCCGATGCCAAATGTCCTAAATGCCTGCGCTACCGGATCGGCAAAGGCCCGTGCCAATGCGAAAAAACCCGCAAATGAGGGCGCTTGTCACAGGTGCGGGCGCACGTCTGGGGCAGGCGATGGCGCTTTATCTGGGGCAGCGCGGCTATGATGTGGCCGTGCACTATGCCGTTTCAGAGGCAGGCGCACAGGATACCGTGGCCCAACTCGCGCGGCTTGGGCGTTGCGGGGTCACTTTGCAGGCTGACCTGCTGGACGAAGGCGCAACGCAGGCACTGGTCGGTCGGGCGACAGACGCGCTGGGTGGACCGCTGACCTGTCTGGTGAACAACGCCTCAATCTTTGAGTACGACAACATTGCATCCGGCACGCGCCTAAGCTGGGACCGGCATATGGAATCCAACCTGCGCGCGCCCTTCGTGCTGACACAGAATTTTGCGGCGCAGGTGCCAGATCCGGACATGGATGATCACGGCGAACCTGTCGCCAAAGGGCTTGTCATCAACATGCTGGATCAGCGCATCCACAAGCTCACGCCCGAGTTCATGAGCTATACCATCGCCAAGATGGGCCTTTGGGCGATGACACGGACGACGGCGCAGGCCTTGGCACCAAGAGTGCGTGTCAACGGCGTCGGACCGGGGCCAACCTTGCAGGGCCACAGGCAAAGCAAGGATCACTTCGAAAGGCAGCGGGCAGCCACTGTTTTGAAACGCGGCGCGAACCTTTCGGACATCACCGCAGCCTTGGGATATTTCCTTGATGCACCCGCTGTCACAGGTCAGATGATCGCCGTTGACGGGGGCCAGCACCTCGCATGGGAGACCCCAGACGTGCTTGGTGTAGAGTAGCACTTAGGGAGAGTTGTGCACCATGGCTGACGGGCGTTCACGAAACTGTCACAAATGGCCTATTTTTCAAAGCGTTAAGGCGTTGGTAATAAAAATTCCCATTGTTTTCAATGTGTTGGAAAAAAGCCTATTTTTTAAGCAAATAGGCGAAGCCTGCTAAATACAACAGAAAATTCCACGCCGCAGTGATTAACCCACGGAGTTATCCACAGAAACCGTGGATGCCTTTTCTCTTGTCCTTGCTGCGTTACCATTGCAGCCAAACGAGAATCACAGATCGCCAAGATGACACAACAGCCGACACAGCCAGCCAAGACCGGATATGACGTGATCCACGGGTATTTGCGTACCTTGGACAGTTCGCCGGGCGTCTACCGCATGCTTGATGCGGATAGCC
Source organism: Yoonia sp. (assembly GCF_046498525.1). GTDB lineage: Bacteria > Pseudomonadota > Alphaproteobacteria > Rhodobacterales > Rhodobacteraceae > Yoonia. Next base: position 14,657 of record NZ_JAWOAN010000045.1, on the reverse strand, counting down.
GCGTTCTGTATGTTGGCAAGGCACGCAACCTCAGGGCGCGAGTGTCCAACTATGCACGTCCGGGCCAGCACTCGCCACGTATTACGCGTATGATCCGCGAAACCGCGTCGATGATGTTCCTGACCACGCGCACCGAAACCGAAGCGCTGCTGCTCGAACAGAACCTCATAAAACAGTTGAAACCGCGTTATAATGTGCTGCTGCGCGACGACAAATCTTTCCCCAATATTCTGGTCACCAAGGACCACGCCTTCCCGATGATCAAAAAGCATCGGGGTGCGAAGAACCAGAAGGGCAATTACTATGGCCCCTTCGCAGGTGCCGGTGCTGTGAACCGGACGCTCAATCAACTGCAGCGGGTATTTTTGCTGCGCAACTGTTCGGACAGCGATTTTGAAACGCGAACGCGACCTTGCCTGCAATATCAGATCAAACGCTGCTCTGGCCCGTGTTGCGGGCTGATTTCTGAAGAAGATTACGCCGGATCAGTCCGCGATGCCGAGAAATTTCTCCAAGGTCGCACCAAGGGCATTCAGGAAGCGCTGGCCAAACAGATGCAGGACGCAAGCGAAGCGATGCAATTCGAGCGTGCCGCTGCCCTGCGCGACCGGATCAAGGCGCTGACACAAGTGCAATCGGCCCAAGGCATCAATCCGCAAAACACAGCCGAGGCCGATGTGATCGCCCTGCACCGTGACGGTGGGCAGGCCTGCGTGCAGGTGTTCTTCATCCGTGCCAACCAGAATTGGGGCAACCACGATTATTACCCCCGCGTCAGCGGTGAAGAAGACCCATCCGAGGTGATGGAGGCTTTTGTCGGCCAGTTCTATGCCAACCGCGAACCGCCCCGCATGTTGGTCCTTTCGCATGGGCTTGATAACGATGATCTGATGGCTGACGCGCTGGCAGAGAAAGCCGGACGCAAGGTCGAACTCATTGTCCCGCAACGCGGTGAAAAGGCCGAGCTGGTGCAAAACGCTCTGCGCAATGCCCGCGAAAGCCTCGCGCGCAAGATGTCCGAAACTGCCACTCAAGCCCGCCTGCTGAAAGGCGTGGCCGAGGCGTTCGATTTGGACAAGGTCCCGCAACGGATCGAAGTCTATGACAACTCGCACATACAGGGCGCACATGCGGTCGGCGCGATGATCGTGGCCGGACCGGATGGTTTCGACAAGAACCAGTACCGCAAGTTCAACATCAAGGATGCTAGCCTGACGCCGGGCGATGACTTTGGCATGATGAAAGAGGTGCTGACCCGCCGCTTCCAACGCCTGCTGAAGGAAGATCCCGAAAGAACACAAGGCACGTGGCCTGATCTGCTGTTGATCGACGGCGGGCAGGGGCAGGTCAGCGCTGTGCGCGGGATCATGGAAGACCTCGGCGTTGGCGACATTCCGATGGTTGGCGTGGCCAAAGGCGAAGACCGCGACGCGGGCAAAGAAGAATTCCACCGCACCGGCAAACCCGTCATGGCGCTACGGCACAACGATCCCGTCCTGTACTTCATCCAGCGGATGCGCGATGAGGTGCACCGCTTTGCCATCGGCACCCACCGCGCCAAACGCTCTAAGGCGATCGGTGCGACCCCGCTTGACGACGTCCCCGGCGTGGGCGCCACCCGCAAACGCGCACTGCTGGCGCATTTCGGCTCTGCCAAGGCAGTCGCGCGCGCGAATTTCACGGATCTGAAAGCGGTCGACGGCGTATCAGCGAAACTTGCGCAGACGGTTTATGATTACTTCCATGAGAATGGGTAGGTCTGGCATGGTGCCGGCGTTTTTGCCGGACAGGACAATCCGCGCGGACAAAGCCGCATTCCGGGACCATTTGCGCAAATAGATGCGCAACATCACAGCCTTTGTTGCACGCCGCGCATTGATCCACGTTAATTCGGCGGAAAATCAGCTGTGCTAACTTCAGCGATATGATGGCCATTGACAATTCTCCAAGCGGATAGGCATGTAATGAATCGGATCATATATATCGTTGGACTTGTGGTTGTCGTCTTGGTCATCCTGAGCTTTTTAGGTTTACGCTGAAGGCGGAAATTGTCGTAACTGAACAATTGGAGGCAAAGCGAGTGACCCGTGAGAAAACCCCGAAGCACGACAAATCAGACGACGCACTTGGTGCCAAAGGCTCGATCTCCAAGGCAGGGCGCTCAGGCGGGCGTTTGCCGCGTGACATCGGCACCCAAGATGAGTTGAAGCGCGCCAAAGAACGGCCTGCAGGCAAGACCCGTGTCACCGGATCCGACAAAGAGGACGGGCAGTCGGAGTGACCGCGAAACCCTGTGCAACGCGTTCGAAGAAACAACTTTATGCGCGAAACGAAGTGAAATGAGCGCATGACAGTATCTTGGCCGAGGTGCGAAGAATAATGCGCGGTCCTTTCAAGTTCATTTCGAGGATCTGGAGCCACCTACAAAGCAGTTTTTGGTTTTTGCCGTCGGTGATGGCAATTTCTGCCATGGCTACGGCCCTGCTGCTCATCCTGCTAGACACTCTTGAGGGGTCGCAATCCGGATGGATCAGCGAAAGGACCGACGCACTCGGCCCGGAAAGTGCTCGCGCGATCCTGTCGGCCATCGCGGGGTCGATGATCACGGTCGCTGGCGTCACATTCTCGATGACAATGCTGACCCTCCAACTGGCGTCTTCGCAGTTCGGCCCACGCATGCTGCGTAATTTTATGCGCGATCATGGCAATCAGATCGTACTGGGCACGTTCCTGTCTACCTTCGTCTACTGCTTGTTTGTTCTTGCATCCGTTCGTGGAACCGAAGGGGAAAGTTTTGTTCCGGTGATTGCCGTGACCTTCGGCATGATCCTTGCCGTCGCAAGCCTTGCCACGCTGATTTACTTCATACACCACATTGCCACCTCGATCCGGATCGAGACCATTCTGGCCAAGCTTGCAGTCGAGGCCCGAAAGACGGTCGAGCGGACACTTCCGGAACAGGCAGAAAAGCCTGCGCCTTTGCCCGAAAAAACGACCCAAGAGGCACTGCCGCCAGATTTTGCCGACAACAGCCGGTCTGTGGGTGCATCAGACAGTGGCTACATTCAATCAATTGCTTTGGATACGCTTTTGCAGGTCGCTTGCGAACATGATCTTGTTGTGCGGGTCGAGGCCCCGATCGGCAGTTTCATACCATGCGCGGGTTCGCTAGTTACCGCATTTCCCCATGACCGGGTTTCGGATGCTGTTGCTGACGAGCTTGCCAATGCGTTTTCATTGGGCCCGGAACGCACGCCTGACTATGATATCGAGTTCTCGCTCAGGCGGATTGTAGAGATTGCGCAACGTGCCTTGTCGCCGGGGATGAATGACCCGACAACGGCGATTTATTGTCTGGACAGGCTGGGAGAGGTGCTTGGGATTTTGGCTGATCGTCACATGTCAACCGGACGGATCATGGATGAGGAAATGGAACTGCGGGTTGTCATCGAGCCTGTCAGTTTTGCCGACCTCGCATGTTCGGCCTTTGCAGCCGTTTCCCGCTATGGCATCAGTGACGACGATCTTGTAGCACGACTTCTGAATGTAATGGAGCGATGCAGCCGCGATGCACCTGTGCAGGATCGCGAGAAGATCATGCGCCTTCATGACACGATCAGTCTCAAGAGCATCGGCCTTGCCATTGAACACGCATAGTCTGCCGCACAGTCAGTCAAAACGTGACCGCAGATGGGCCAGCGGCCAAATTTCTCCTTCGGTACAGAGGCTATTCGGGTGGGGCGCGCATCGTGACTGAACCTGTTGTTGCACGTTCGGCGAAAGCCCGTTCTGGCAGTTCACCCGGCCGCTTGAAATGGCGGTCAAACCCTAGCCGCCCACCATATAGGGCATCAGAATGATCTCGTTCTCGGGGCCGATTTTCGTGAACCACGCTTCACGGTAAATTACCCCGTCCAACGCCAATGACACGCCCCGTTTGATCTGTGGCTTCAGCCCCGGATACTTGATCGCCAGTTGGTCCAGCAATTCCTTGAAATTGCTGGCCTCGACTTCCACCCATTCTTCGCCATCGGCCAATGCGCGCAGCGATCCCCACAGTTTGACACGGACCATGCGGTTAGCCCATGATCGCCTTCAGCAGGCGCGGCGGCGACATGGGCAGTTCTGTCATTCGCACGCCCGCAGCCCGCGACACCGCATTCGCGATGGCGGCCAATGGCGGTACAATCGGCGTTTCACCCACACCGCGCACACCATAGGGGTGGCCGGGGTTAGGAATTTCAAGGATTACGGTTTCGATCTCTGGCAGGTCAGATGCCACAGGAATACGGTAATCCAGAAAGCCCGTGTTCTGCAAACGCCCGTCTTCGCCGTAGATATATTCTTCGTTCAGCGCCCAGCCGATGCCTTGGACCGCCCCGCCCTGCATCTGCCCTTCAACGTAGTCGGGATGCACCGCCTTACCTGCGTCTTGAAAAACCGTGTAGCGGATGATTTTCACCGCACCTGTTTCGGGATCCACTTCGGTATCGCACAGATGCACGCCAAAGCTGACGCCAGCCCCGTCTGCGTTTACCTCGTGGTGGCCCGCAATCGGCCCGCCGGTATTGCTGGCAATGGCGGCAATCTCGGCCAGTGACATGGGCGGATGTTCTCCGGCATTCGGCCCTGCCGGTTTGGCATAGCCGTCTTCCCACAACACCGCCTCTTCATCGATATCCCAGATTTTCGCGACACGGCGGCACATCTCTTTGATCGCCGCACGTGCTGCCTCGATCGTGGCAAGACCCACTGCAAAGGTCACGCGGCTGCCGTCGGTGATATCGTTGAAGCCCAGCGATGAGGTGTCGGCGATCACTGTGCGTACCTTGTCGTAAGGCACACCCAGTTCTTCCGCCGCCATCATCGAGATGGAAGCGCGCGACCCGCCGATATCAGGGTTGCCTTCGACGACACCCACGGTGCCATCGTCGTTGATGTTCAGCGACACGCAGGTATTGCCGCCAAAGTTGAACCAGAAGCCGCAGGATAGACCCCGCCCTTGATTGGGCCCAAGAGGGGCTGTGTAATGGGGGTGCGCCTTGGCCGCTTCCAGCGTCGCAACAAGTCCGATTTCGTTGAAGGTCGGACCGTAGGACGACAACGTGCCTTTGCGCGCGGCGTTTAGCAGACGCACGTCAAGCGGATCAAGGCCCAGTTTCTGACATAGTTCATCAACCACGCTTTCAACGGCGTAAATCGCGGTGGGCGCACCGGGCGCGCGATAGGGGATTTCCTTGGGCCGGTTCGTCATGGCGTTCCAGCCGACGGTTTCCACAGCCTCAAGGTCATAGGCCGCAAAGGCCGCCTGTGCCCCCATATCGACGGTTTCATTCGGATAGGCTCCGCCGGAATAGCGCAACTCACCACGTCCGGCGGTGATGCGGCCATCCTTGGTCATGCCGATCTTGATATCCATCGAGGATGAAATCGTCGGGCCGGTGGCGCGCAGCACTTCATCGCGGGTCATGACGATTTTGACGGGCTTGCCCGACTTGCGCGACAGAGCCAACGCGACCGGTTCTATGAATGTGGATGTCTTGCCCCCGAAACCGCCCCCGATCTCTGAAGCGGTGATCCGTAGCTGGCTTTCCTCGACGCCCAGGACCGCCGCGCAATTCGCACGCACCATGTATTGGCCTTGGGTGCAGCACCACACCTCGCCACGGCCGTCGCTGCCAAGGCTCGCCATGCAGGCCTGCGGTTCGATATAGCCCTGATGGGTGGCCGCTGTCTTGAAACTGCGTTCGATGATTTTGTCGGCCTTGGCAAAGCCTGCATCCAGATCGCCGTGCCCGAACTGGCAATGGGTGGTGACGTTCTCCGACATGCCCGCCGGCACGTTTTCCAGCGCGCGCCCTTCCTGGACGACGGGGGCGTCGGGTTTCATGGCCGCGTCCACATCGGTGACATGGGGCAGAACCTCGTAATCCACCTTGATCAGCCGGATAGCCTGTTTGGCGATGGATTTACTCGTTGCGGCCACCGCTGCGACGGCATGGCCATCGTAAAGCGCCTTGTCACGTGCAAGGCAGTTGATGGCCACATCTGCAAATGTCTCGTCCTCGGGCATGGCAAGATCGGTGCCGGTGACAACGGCTTTGACACCGGCCAGCTTTTCCGCCTCGGAGGTGTCGATCGACTTGATCCGCGCATGGGCATGAGGGCTGCGCAAAATGCGGCCATGCAACATGCCGGGCGCGGAAATATCGGCACCATAAGCAGCCTTGCCGGTGACCTTGTCGATCCCGTCAGGGCGGGACACGCGGGTGCCGACAACTTTGAAATTGCGCTCGGATTGTGCGTCGAAAGCCATGTTATGCCCCTCTCATTTCAGCCGCAGCGGTCTGGACCGCCTTGATAATCTTGTCATATCCGGTGCAACGGCAAAGATTGCCTGCCAGCCAATAGCGGACTTCGGTGTCCGTTGGATCAGGGTTCTTTTCCAGCAAGGCCTTGGCCGCGACCAGAATGCCCGGCGTGCAGATGCCACATTGCAGGGCGGCCTCTTCGATAAAGACCCGCTGCAACGGGTGCAGGGTTTCACCCTCGGCCATGCCTTCGATGGTTTCGATCTCGGCATTCTGTGCTTCGACGCCCAGCACCAGACAGGAACAGACCAAACGGCCGTTCAGCATGACACTGCATGCTCCGCAGTCACCGGTGCCGCACCCTTCCTTGGCGCCGGTCAGCCCAAGCCGTTCGCGCAACACATCCAGAAGGCTTTCATCGGTATTGCACAGGAATTCGGTGCTATCACCATTGATCGTCGTTTCGACTGGGATCGTTTTCATGTCTGACCTCCGGCGCGGGAATAAGCGATATGGGCGGCGCGTTTCGCAAGCACGCCTGCCGTCTTTGTGCGAAACGCGATCGTGCCGCGTTTGTCGGTGATAGGATGACATGCGGCCTCGACCGCGCCGACGAGTGAAGTGATCGCGGCGTCGTCCAGTTTTGATCCAACCAATGCATCCCCCGCGTCTTTGACCAAAAGCACCGTCGGTGCGACCGCACCCAAGGCGACATGGGCTGACGTCACGACACCATCCGCATCAAGCTCAAGGCTGACAGCCGCAGATGAGACAGCAATGTCCATTTCGGTGCGCGGAATAAACCGCAGATAGGCGTCCGCTGCATGATCTGGACGTGCGGGCAGCAAGATGGAGGTAATGAACTCGCCCTTGGCCAAGGAATTCTTGCCCGGCCCTGTAGGAATATCAACGACCGGCACATCGCGCGTACCGTCCGGCCCTTGCACACGTGCAACGGCACCTGCTGTGACCATGGCAGGCACGGAATCACCAGCCGGAGATCCGGTGCACAGATTGCCTGCCATCGTCGCGCGGCTTTGCACCTGAGACGATCCGATCAGCTCTACCCCTTCAACAACGCCGGGCCAAAGCGCCTTTAGCGCGTCATGCTCGCCCATCTCCGCGCCGGACACGGCTGCACCGACGCGAAATCCGCCATCCTCGGCGATGATCTGGCGCATTCCGGGCAGGTGTTTCATATCGAGCATCAGGTCCGGTTCGACCATTTCGGCCTTGAGTTGCACCAGCACATCCGTGCCACCCGCCAGTATGCGGGTGATCCCTTCCTCATCGCGCAACAGGGTTGCTGCCGCCTCAAAACTATCGGGCTTTACATATCTCATCGGGTATTCCCATGCGTCGGTAGATTGCGCGGATCAAACACGTCCGCTTTGCCTATAGTGTGTCGCGTCTCCCCAAGAGGGTCAAACGCATTCACGTCACGACAGGGCAGAAACTCGCCAATTCTACTGGTATCAGAGGCAGACCCGCGCTACCACATCCGCATGACATTGAACTTGCCAAATATCCTGACCATTCTGCGTCTTGCCGCAGCGCCCGGCGTCGTCGTGATGTTCCTGTATTTTGCGCGTCCGTGGGCGGATTGGTTCGCGCTGGTCCTCTTTGTGGTCGCAGCTTTGACGGATTTTCTGGACGGCTATCTGGCCCGCGCATGGAAACAGGAAAGTAAACTTGGTGCGATGCTGGACCCGATTGCCGACAAGGCGATGGTTATTATAGCACTGGTGGTTATCACCGGATTTTCCGGCATGAACCCTTGGATATTACTGCCAGCGACCGTGATCATCTTCCGTGAGGTCTTTGTTTCGGGTCTGCGTGAATTTCTGGGTGACACTGCGGGTACACTGAAGGTCACCAACCTTGCCAAATGGAAAACCACCGCACAAATGGTCGCGATCTCCATGCTCTTTGCGACGGGCGCGTTCGAGCACTATTTCGGCATGCAATCGCTCGGCATGACAGCCGAGATGGTTGAAGATGCCATTTCAGGACGTGGACCGGATGAATTGGGCCTGTGGTGGAAATATCAGGGTATGGTGATTAGCTGGTGGGGTGGGATTATCATGCTCTGGGCTGCTGCTGGGCTGACCTTGATGACCGGTTGGGACTACTTCATTAAATCCCGCCCATATCTGACGGATACGAAACTATGAATGTTGTTTATTTTGCATGGGTGCGCGAACGGATCGGCCTGCCGCAGGAAACGGTCGAAACGGATGCCGCCACGGTCAAAGACCTGATCGCCGAACTTGGCGCGCGCGAAGAACGCTATGCCGCCGCGTTTGCCGACACTAGCGCGCTGCGGGTGGCATTGGATCAGGAATTATCGGATTTTGACGCTTCTCTTGCTGGAGTCCGCGAGGTAGCGTTCTTTCCACCGATGACTGGTGGTTGATGACAGTCCGCGTGCAGGCAGCCCGGTTTGAAGCAGGCGCAGAGCTGAACAGTTTTGCGCAAGGTCTAACCGATGTCGGCGCCGTGGTCAGCTTTACCGGCGTCGTGCGTGACACCAAAGGCGATCTGCAGGAAATGCTGATCGAGCATTATCCCGGCATGACCGAGAGTGCGATTACGAAGATCACGGATGAAGCCACCGCGCGTTGGGCGCTGGCGGATGTTCTGGTCATCCACCGCTATGGCCCGCTGAAACCGGGCGAGCCTATCATGATCGTCGCGACCGCGTCAGCGCACCGTGCGGCTGCTTTTGAAGCGGCAGATTTTTTGATGGATTACCTCAAATCCCGCGCGCCATTCTGGAAAAAAGAAGTCACAGCGGATGGCGCATCTTGGGTTGCCGCCAAAGACGCCGACGAAGACGCGCTCAAACGCTGGTAGGCCACACCTTGGCCGGATCGCGGGCCAGAGCCGCACAAGGGTCATGGCGCGGACAGGTGGTCAGGTGATTGTTGAACAATCCCGTTGCTTCCATAAAGGCATAGACAATGGTCGGGCCGCAAAACCGGAAACCGGCCTTCTTGAGGTCTTTCGAGATTTGCGCCGACAATGGTGTCTGCGTCGGAATCAGCGTGTGGTCCGCATGGGTGGTCTCTAATGGCACACCATCGATATAATTCCATAGAAACCGGTCAAATCGTTCGCGGGCTTCGATCTCTTGCCACGCGCGGGCATTGCTGATGGTCGCTTCGATCTTGCCGCGATGGCGGATGATCCCTGCATCGCCCAGCAACCGCTGCACATCCTTTTCGGTCCATTCTGCGATGACATCGGGGTCGAACCCTTCAAACGCTCTGCGGAAATTCTCGCGCTTTTTCAGGATCGTGATCCATGACAATCCGGCCTGAAACCCATCCAGAATGAGCTTTTCCCACAACGAACGGCTGTCATACTCCGGCACGCCCCATTCTGTGTCGTGATAATCAATATAGATTTGTTCAGGTCCGGCCCAGCCGCATCGTTCTGTCATTTGCCTGTCCTTAACTGATTGTTAGCGCAGCTTGGTGCATGTTGCGTGCGTCAGTATGGAGCGCAAAGATGCAAAACACCACGCGCGGCCTTGCCCAATCAGAAGAGCAGGAACTGGTCGATCCGTTGGTTTATGCCATGGCCAGCCGCGATGCCGATGTACCCCGTCTTGTGCGCGACGCGCTTGGGCGCGGGCGCGGGCAACTGGTCTTTCAGCCGGTGGTGACTGCTGACGCCGACAGCCATGTCGCGTTTTATGAAGGACTGATCCGGCTATCGGATGAAGAGGGGCGGTTGATCCCTGCCGCGCATTTCATGCCGATGGTTGAAGATACGGATATGGGACGTGAAATTGACTGTCTGTCGCTGGAACTGGCGCTGCATCATCTACGGAAAAATCCAGGTGTGCGTCTTTCGGTTAACCTTTCTGCCCGTTCGATCGGCGACGGAGAATGGCGGCGGACGCTTGATCGTGGCCTGATGGATCGCATCAATTTGGGGGACCGGCTGATTTTCGAGATCAGCGAAACGTCAGCCATGCTGCTGCATGAAAACGTGATCCGCTTCATGAGCGAGATGCAGCCCAAAGGGATCGGCTTTGCATTGGACGGTTTCGGCGCCGGGCTGATCGCGTTCCGGCATCTCAAGTCGTTCTTCTTTGATCTGGTCAAAATCCACAAGAGTTTTGTGCGGGGTATCGACAGTGACCCGGATAATCAGGTTCTGGCCGAGGCGCTGATCCACGTTGCACATCAGTTTGAAATGTTCGCCGTGGCGGATGGGGTCGAAACGGCCGCAGAGGCCGCTTTTCTTCAGGAACTTGGTGTAGACTGCCTTCAGGGGTATCATTTTGGTGTGCCAAGTCTGGAACTGTGACCGCGGTGCGACCCGTGCATCTAGGCTTTGTATTGCTCTGCGTTAACTTTCCGCATAACCCAGCGGGCAGGGCAGAAACGGAGTTTGTCTTGCACCTGATACGTGTAGATGGCACCCTCTTTCCAAGCTAGAAACCTGAAGGGACCTTCATATGACCAATGTCGTTATCGCCTCCGCAGCCCGCACAGCCGTGGGTAGTTTTGGCGGATCATTCGCAAACACACCTGCCCACGATTTGGGGGCTGCCGTCCTCGAGGCCGTTGTTGAACGCGCCGGTATCGATAAATCCGAAGTCAGCGAAACGATCCTCGGTCAGGTTCTGACAGCGGCCCAAGGGCAGAACCCCGCCCGTCAGGCCCATATCAACGCGGGCCTTCCACAGGAATCTGCGGCCTGGGGCATCAATCAGGTTTGCGGATCTGGCCTGCGCGCCGTTGCACTTGGCGCACAGCACATCCAGTTGGGTGACGCGTCCATCGTCGCCGCCGGCGGCCAAGAGAACATGTCGCTCTCCACACATGCCGCTCACCTGCGTACGGGTCAGAAAATGGGCGATATGAAGTATATCGACACCATGATCCGTGATGGTCTTTGGGATGCCTTCAACAACTACCACATGGGTCAGACAGCCGAAAACGTTGCTGAAAAATTCCAGATTACGCGCGACATGCAGGACGAATTCGCAGTCGCGTCGCAGAACAAGGCCGAAGCTGCGCAAAAAGCCGGTCGTTTCGATGATGAAATTGCAGCCTTCACTGTGAAAACACGCAAGGGCGACATCGTGGTCGACAAAGATGAATACATCCGCCACGGCGCAACCATGGAAGCAATGCGGAAACTGCGCCCCGCGTTCACAAAGGATGGTTCGGTTACGGCTGCCAACGCCTCCGGCCTCAATGACGGTGCGGCGGCCACCCTACTGATGTCGGTGGAAGAGGCAGAAAAGCGCGGGATCGAGCCTTTGGCCCGTATCGCGTCTTACGCGACCGCCGGCCTTGACCCATCCATCATGGGTGTCGGCCCGATCTATGCCTCGCAAAAGGCGCTGGACAAAGCGGGTTGGTCCGTTGGCGATCTTGACCTCGTTGAAGCCAACGAAGCCTTCGCCGCACAAGCCTGTGCCGTGAACAAGGAAATGGGTTGGGACCCCGAAATCGTCAACGTGAATGGGGGGGCCATCGCAATCGGTCACCCGATTGGTGCATCCGGATGCCGCGTCCTGAACACGCTTCTGTTCGAGATGAAGCGGCGCGATGCGAAAAAAGGTCTTGCCACATTGTGCATCGGCGGCGGCATGGGTGTTGCCCTGTGTGTTGAGCGCGCCTGATCTGAATCAAGGCGGCGCACCCCTGCGCCGCCTAAGACCCCATTAACGAAATACATTAGGAGGAACGAATATGGGACGTGTCGCACTTGTCACGGGCGGCTCGCGCGGAATTGGCGCAGCTATTTCAACGGCACTGCAGGATATGGGATGCGCTGTCGCTGCCACCTATGCCGGTAACGATGAAAAGGCTGCGGCCTTTACCGCCGAAACAGGAATCAAGACGTACAAATGGGACGTCGGCAACTACGAGGCCTGCAAAGAAGGCATCGCCCAGATCGAGGCGGACCTTGGTCCCGTTGAAATTCTTGTCAATAATGCTGGGATCACCCGCGACGCCCCGTTTCACAAGATGACACCGCAGCAATGGCACGAATGCATCGACACCAACCTGAACGGCGTGTTCAACATGACGCACAACGTTTGGGGCGGGATGCGTGAACGCAAGTTCGGGCGCATCGTCACGATCTCTTCGATCAACGGCCAGAAAGGGCAGTTCGCCCAAGCCAACTATGCCGCCACCAAGGCAGGCGACATCGGCTTTACCAAGTCGCTGGCGCAAGAAGGCGCGCGCGCTGGCATCACGGTGAACATCGTGGCCCCCGGTTATATCAACACCGAGATGATGAGCACGATTCCTGAAAAAGTGATGAACGAAGTTATCCTGCCGCAAATTCCGGTGGGCCGCCTTGGTGAAGCCTCAGAGATTGCGCGGGCTGTTTGCTTCCTTGCCGCCGATGATGCGGGCTTTGTCACCGGTTCCACGATATCCGCAAATGGCGGTCAGTACATGGCCTAAGCCGGATAACACCGGCTAACAACAAGGGCCACGCCGCCGATCCGGTGTGGCCCTATTTCGTTTGGATGCGGTCTGAACAGTCACCACGAGAACCTTAATTCACGTTACAATCAAACCGCACTGCATATCCTAAACTCTTTAGTGCGTGCTCAAACGCGTGATTTCTTCCTTGAGCATCAGCTTTTTCTTCTTCAGTTTCGCAATTTCCATGTCGTCGGACGCAGGGCTACGCTGCATCACTTCGACATGCTCCGAGAGGTGTTGGTGTTTCTTCTTCAGTTCCTGCAAATGCGAACTCAAGCTCATGGTCGTCCTCCTCTGGGTTTGGTGTAAAACGATTGCATCACATCTGGCCTGATCTGTCACGCCGCAGGGCAGCAATTTTACGTGAACTCAGCTTGGCTCAGAAAACTTGCCAAAACGTTAAGGCATGATGGGCAATTCTGCGCCGTTTCGCAAAGCGCGTGCCACATCTGCCCGATAGCTTTCCTGATCGCCTTGATGCGCGTCACCTTCATGCATGATCAGCGGCGGGGCCATGCGAAATGGTGTCTTGCCCTCCTGCCGCGCCTGCAAGAGAAACAATTCCGGCGCACGCCCTTTGCGGCCCGCTATTGGTCTCACGATGAAAGAGCCAAGCCGCCCCTCCAGCGCGTGCAACACCTCGGGCAGCCGTTCCATGCGTTGTATAAGGCTCAGGAAACTGCGCGGCCCCACACGCTTTGATCCAATCTCCAGCCAGTGTGCCAACGGGGTATCGCCACCAAAGGCGATATCCTTGCCGGTATCGTCTGATGCAGTGCCGCTGGACCGATCAAAATAGGGCGGGTTCATGATCACATGATCAAAGCGGCGCTGACGCAGGTCCGCAGGCAAGGCCCGCAGATCGGCAGTGACGACTTCGAAGGATAGGCAGTTTTCTAACCCGTTCCGCTGGGCGAGTGCCGCGTAATCCGCCTGAACCTCAACCCCGGTCACGTGCAGGTCAGGTATCCGCGCAGCAAGACACAGCGACGCCACACCAACCCCACAGCCTAATTCCAGCACTGTCTGGCCCGGTTTGGCGGGTACCGAAGCGGCCAGAACAACCGGATCGACACCGGCTCGGTACCCTATGCGGGGCTGCCAGATCCTGATCTTGCCACCCAGAAAATCGTCATGTGTCAGTGCGTCAATCACGGCCTAGATCAATCTCGCCATCGCGCATCACGGCCTCGGCCATGAACAAATCACGATCCAGCACCATCAGCCGCCGCGGCATAATGCCTATGCTGCCTTCAAGGACGCTCATATTTACGTCGAAGGCGAACCAGTCTATACCCTCGCTGTCCAGCAGGGCAGTTGCAAAGGCAAGGACAGTCGGGTCGTTGGTGCGCAAAAGCTCTTTCATAACCAAGACCTAAGACGCTGCCTTGCAGATGTCTATTCACATGACGGAAACTTGCATGAGCCTTGATCACGCTGCAACCAAGCCACACGATCAACTGGCAGCCGCGCTTGCCGATGATCTGACGACCGTGAATGCACTGATCCGAGACCGGATGGCCTCGGAGCACGCCCCACGTATCCCCGAGGTAACGGCACATCTGGTCGAAGCGGGCGGAAAACGCCTGCGCCCGATGCTGACTTTGGCCGCAGCGCGGATGTGCGGCTATGACGGCCCCTATCACGTGCATCTGGCCGCCACGGTCGAGTTCATTCACACCGCGACTTTGCTTCATGATGATGTAGTTGACGAAAGCAGCCAGCGGCGCGGGCGCCCCACGGCGAATTTGCTCTGGGACAATACATCAAGCGTTCTCGTCGGGGACTATCTGTTCGCGCGGTCGTTTCAGTTGATGGTCGAAACCGGGTCTTTGCGCGTGCTGGATATTCTGGCAAATGCTGCGGCCACCATCGCCGA
>NZ_JAWOAN010000040.1:0-5410 GCF_046498525.1 Yoonia sp. | reverse complement strand
CGTTCCAGCCAGGCCCCCTTTTTTATCCCAAAACGTGTTGCCGCAGTTATCACCGACATGGCTCCTCGGATGAGTTGGCTCCGGATGTCCGCCTGTCCCATTTTTGAGACCCTGCCGAGACGGCTCTTGCCACCGGTAGAATGTTGTTTGGGCACCAAGCCCAACCAAGCCGAAAAGTCCCGCCCTCGTTTGAAGCACGTCATGTCAGGCGCAAACGCCTCGATCGCCATCGCGGTTTGCACCCCGATACCAGGCATGGTCTGCAACCGCTTTGCGGTCTCAGAGACTTTTGCCGCTGCCTTCATCGCCTCGGTCGCATCAGATATCTTTGCTGTCAGCTGCTCGATATGATCAACGTATACGCGGGCAATATCTCTGACCTTTTCCGAAATGAGGGCGGTATCGTCTTCGATCATAGCCATCAGTTTCTTGATCCCAGCTTTGCTTTTCGGGGCAATGATCCCGTGTTCCGAGAGATGCGATCGAAGAGCATTAACCGTCTGGGTACGTTGTCCAATGAACATCTGACGGGTGCGATAGGCCATAGCGCTGACCTGCTGCTCCTCAGACTTGACCTCGACAAATCTCATGTTCCTGCGTGAAACCGCTTCCGTGATTGCTTCCGCATCTGCCGTGTCGTTCTTCTGACGTTTGACATAGGGTTTTACGTATTGTGGGGGAATAAGTCGCGTACCATGGCCCAACTTGCCGATCTCTCGTGCCCAGTCATGCGCCGTTGCGCAGGCCTCCATCGCAATCAAGCAGTTCTGTTGTTCGGACAGGAAGGGCAAAACCTGACCCCTCGACAGCTTTTTGCGGAAAACCACTGTCCCGTCGTCAAGTGTCCCGTGCAGATGGAAAACGTTCTTTGCAAGATCAATGCCGATGATGGTAGCGTGTGTCATGTGGATGCCTCCAGTTTCTATGCTTCCGTGGCGTCTTTCGACGACACTTGGCACATTGTGATGCCTTCAGGTGGCGACATCCACACCATCAACTTTTGCCCATATCTCGTTCTGGCCCCACGAAAGGTGTTTTGTGCGTGAGCTGGCTGACGAGCTCGGGTTCATTGAGGCTGGTCGCATCCTCGAACAAGGCCTGCCCGAACCGCCTTCGCCCTCCCCGTGAAGATCGGAGAAAGTCCCTTCTTTCGCGGGATTTTTGGAAATCGTGCAACTAATCAAACGTAACCCCAACCGCCTTAGTGAATGGCCTGATCATCGGAAGAAACATTACACTAGTAAAATGTATTATTAGCACTATATCCAATGCCGACCCTGATTGCATCAAACACTACTTGAATGGACGGATTATGGAGCAGCTTACCCCCGACATGATGATCGTGCTGGCCGTGTTGGCTGGTGCCATAGCGCTTTTTGTAACTGAAATTGTACGCATCGACGTTGCAGCGATCCTCATTCTTGTCACCGTTGGGGTGCTGGGCCTTGTGGACTCCAGCATGCTGTTTGCCGGTTTTTCATCAAACGCCGTTATCTCGATCATCGCGGTGATGATCCTTGGTGCCGGGTTGGACAGGGTCGGCGTGATGAACAGTGTCGCGGCCTTTCTACAAAAGATCGGCGGCCGGACAGAAAGCCGAATTCTTGCCCTGATCAGTGGTACTGTGGCCGGGATCAGCGGTTTTATGCAGAATATCGGCGCTGCAGCATTGTTCCTGCCCGTGACCGAACGTCTGGCTGAGCGCACCTCGATCCCTGTGTCGCGCCTGCTGATGCCTATGGGTTTTGCCGCGATTCTGGGTGGAACCACAACACTTGTCGGCTCTGGCCCACTAATCCTGCTGAACGATCTTTTGGCAAACTCAATGCGCAACCTTGGGATGGAGTACGAACCCTTTAATCTGTTCGCCCCTACGCCGATCGGCCTTGCCCTAGTTGTTTCCAGTATAGCTATGTTTGCAGTTTTCGGTCGATGGCTGTTGCCTAACGTCAAAGGCGGCGGGCGTGAACGCCCATCCATGCCGCAGCTATCCGAACGCTACGGCCTGCAGAACGACACGCACGCATGGCGCGTGACTGCGGGCAGTGCGCTTATCGGCCGCAGCGTCCAAGAGATCGAGACCGAGTTCAAAGGCGTTCTGATTACTGCGATCACCGATGAAAACGGAATGATCGTAGCGCCGGCCCGTGATGTTGTGATCAAGGCGAACGTTACCCTAGGTCTGACAGGCTCGGACACTGTTCTTGACGACTTCACAAATGGGAACGGTCTTGTCGCAGCGGAAGAGGATACTTTTGCCCTGCTCCAGAATGATGAACTGGCCGGACTGGCCGAGGTCGTCATCCGCCCTGGTAGCGATGCTGTTGGCCAGCGCGTGCGGGATTTTGAATTCCGTAAGGTACATGGCATCACGCTGGTCGGCATTCACAGAAACGGCAAAATGCTGGAAGGTGATCTGCGCTTTCAGACGCTGGCCGCCGGTGACGTGCTGGTTTTCTTTGCCCGCTGGCAACGCCTGACTGCGTTGTTGAAGAACCCCGCCTTCGTCGCCATCAGCGACTATCCTCGCGAACAACCCCGGACCGACAAGAAATGGTGGGCAGTTGGTGCCTTTGCCGTTGCTCTCTCACTGGTACTGTTTTCTGACTTCCGCCTTTCGCTCGCCTTGATGATCGGTGCCGCGATACTGCTTGTCAGCCGCGTCCTGTCACCTGATGAGGCCTATCGCGCGGTATCTTGGAAAACAGTCTTCCTGCTCGCTGCTCTGATCCCCTTGGGGCAGGCAGTTGAACAAAGCGGTACAGCCGCATGGATTGCGACCCAAGTGATTGGCGCAGTTGAAGGCATGCCTATCTGGGCGATCCAACTGGCCATCGTGCTGCTGACCACCGCTTTCACCTTGACCGTCTCGAACGTCGGGGCGACCGTCCTGCTGATCCCGCTGGCCGTTAATGTCGCAGTCGGCGTGGATGCAGACCCTGCGCAATTTGCGATGATCGTCGCTATCGCCGCGTCGAACGCGTTCTTCCTTCCTACCCACCAGGTCAATGCACTACTGATGGGTCCGGGCGGCTACCGTGTGAAGGACTTTTTGCGCGCCGGGCTAGCGTCAACAATCTTGTTTACCGTCGTCTTGTTGATCGGGGTCAACCTGTTTCTCTAGGGAAACATGACGGTAAGCAGAGTTAACGCCAATCATGAGGGTGACATTCGCGCAAAGTGCTATGTGACTGCCATGCGATCACAATGAGGCCCCCCGGCAGCCTCGCTTGTCAGCACTGATGCCGTCTCGGATAGCTCTGAACCGCAAGAACGCACTGTTCGCCGGCCACGACGCCGGAGCCACAAACTGGGGCGTCGTGGCTTCCTTGATTGAGACCTGCAAATTGAACAGTGTCGATCCGCATGCCTATCTGGCCAATACGTTCACTGCCATCGTCGCAGGCCACAAACAAAGCCAGATCAACGACCTGCTGCCGTGGAATTACGTCAAATAGGTGGGGTGCGCGCACGGCTTACTTTGCCCCTACCATGACAGCGGCCTTTCGCGGCATCGCAAAATCTCAGCAAAATGGGCTCGAAGCAGCCTTGCGGCGGTGCAGCACTCGGTTTTCCACCTGGGGCGCCGCACACTGGATTGCCGCCGTTTCGATTGACCGCTGTCAGCCCATAAGAGACATTCGTCCAAGAGCCTGTGGCCATAGCCGCTCATGCAAGTCGGACGGAAAGCCGTCTTTCGCTGAATACAGCCCCAATGTTAGCTTTGCGCCTTGAAACGATCTAGGTCGCGGATTCGTCCATTTAGGAAGCAACGAAATTTTCTGAAAGCCAGTCAAAACTCTCCATGGCTGCTCGGACATCATCAATTGAAATCGGCGCCTCACTGCTACCATGAAAGAGGGCGTTACGTCTTTGGGACACCTTGCTGTAATGCGACTTCACGGGGTTCAACGAAGGCGCGCCTGGCACATTTGAGGAATAGAACTTCAGTTGCTGAAATAGGCTAGGCTTCCTTACAACTGAAGGCCATTCGATCTCGTCCGCTAGCGCTGGGAATTTTTCTACCACCAACTGCTTTGCCTCATCCCAATAGGACTTGCCGCCGTCAATCACGTCTAGGTCGACCTCTACACCGGCATTTGAAATGTGATCTTCCATCCGTTTGCGTAATAGTGATTCTACTCCAACGTTGAGCCAAAAAATGGCTTCTCGTGCTTCCCCTAGAAACGCATATTGGTCCGCCAAAACGCGGCAACGTTTGTACCACTCTATGTCGGCTGCGACACCCAAATCTAGGGTTAGAGGTTCAGTCGAAGGCGAAAAAACATTGAAGACGATAGATGGATTCGTGCGACGAATAAATCCAAGATCATTTTGACCATTCAATACGACGATACTTTCAATGTCCCCCAGATCACCGGGAGCCGGCACCCAAGTGCCAATATAGTCAGGATGGTGTCTTAATGCCCAAAAGATACGATAGATAATCTCGAACGCAACTTTTAGCCCGTTCGGCCAGGCTTCGGTCGCTACACCAACTGCAGGAATCTGGAGTGGCTGAACTTGAAAACTCGGATCAATCAGGGATGGAAGTTCGATTTCGACGGTGGAAGTACCGTATTGTCGCCGCGTTGTACTCATTGGTCGCGACACATTTGGCGGAACAGTTTGCAGCATGAAATCAGTTGGGCTGGCAAAATGCGAATCGACTCTGATGACTGTATTTAATCCCTCCCAGTGGAGTTGCAGTTGCAACGGGCGTACGGCGAGTGGATATGGCAGAAATGTCTTTAGCTTTGTTACAAGCGATCCTGGTAGTGCCCCGGGGCGTGGTGTAATTCCGACGGTAGCGCGGGCTGAGTGGAGCCTTGCGTAGCTCAGGCGAAGCCCGCGCGGTTTCTGGGCGGCCATGGATGTTCTCCGGTAGGGTTGAGTTGCAAAACTGACCTACCGATCGAGGAGATCACCCATGACCAAAGACATGATAGCAGAAACCGTTGCGCTGAAGGCGCTTCTTTCGAACGCGGCGGATCATCAAATACTGGCCGAGATGCTTGGATTTGTCGCCGACCGCCTGATGGCGCTGGATGTGGACCAGCGATGCGGTGCTGGAACGCATGAGCGCAGCACAGAACGGGTAAACCATCGGAACGGATATCGTGAGCGCCGGTGGGAAACGCGGGCCGGGACCGTCGATGTTCAGATCCCGAAGCTTCGGAAGGGGTCATACTTTCCGGAGTTTCTGGAGCCTCGTCGGGCCTCGGAAAAGGCGATGACGGCAGTGATCCAAGAAGCCTACATTCAGGGCGTTTCTACCCGTTCAGTCGATGATCTGGTGAAAGCGATGGGCATGACCGGCATCTCCAAGAGCCAGGTCTCTCGCTTGTGCGTCGAGATCGACGAACGCGTGGAAGCGTTTCTTGAGAGGCCGCTGGAGGGCGAATGGCCT
>NZ_JAWOAN010000268.1:0-6744 GCF_046498525.1 Yoonia sp. | reverse complement strand
GCGAGCCGCATGTCCGTAAGGCACGAACCGGAAATTGCCTCCCGGATCGCAGTAGCGTTTTTCTCGGAAGGAGCCAGTGAGCACTAAGAAGGCCTGAAAAGGTCGCTATTGTATGATGGTTTTGAGCGCGACCAAACTCATAGTCATCTACCAGCCCTCATATCGCGGGGGATATTTTGGGGGATATTATTTAGACTGCACTCACCAAGCAATTGAATTAACAAACAAATATCTGTTTAATTGGTGCGGTCGGGGGGACTCGAACCCCCACGAGTGTTACCTCACAGCGACCTCAACGCTGCGCGTCTACCAATTCCGCCACGACCGCAAGTCCAAGGCTGGTAAGTGCGGCACTCATAGACGAGCGGATTTGCGATGCCAAGAGGGAAATCACCCCCTTTTCATCGCACGGGCGCAGGGGTACGCCATGCGTATGGTGGATTGGATCATAACAGACGGGCTGACCGATTATGCGCAGGCCCTTGCCTTCATGGAAACCCGTGTCGCCGGTATCATCGACGGCACGGAAGATGAATGTATCTGGCTGCTCGAACATCCGCCGCTTTATACTGCCGGCACATCGGCCAAGACTGGCGATCTGGTCGATCCTGACCGTTTTCCGGTGCATCAGGCCCGGCGCGGTGGCGAATATACCTATCACGGTCCGGGGCAGCGTGTGGCCTATGTCATGCTGGATGTGGGCAAGCGGGGCCATGACGTGCGCCGGTTCGTCAAGGACCTCGAGAACTGGGTGATCGCCACGCTGGATACATTCAATGTCAAAGGTGAAATTCGCGAGGGGCGCGTGGGGGTATGGGTTGAAAGGCCCGACAAGACGCGCAACGCTGACGGATCACCCGCCGAGGACAAGATCGCGGCCCTTGGCATTCGCCTGCGCAAATGGGTGTCGTTTCACGGCCTTTCGATCAACGTCGAACCGGATCTGACCCATTTTGAAGGCATCGTCCCCTGCGGTATCCGCGACCACGGCGTGACGTCACTGGTCGATCTGGGGCTGCCGGTCACAATGGATGATCTGGATGTGGCGTTGCAGGCGACGTTTGACACATCGTTTACCGGCTGATCATTTCACCTTCTTGCGCTTTTTGCGAAATGTCGCGTTGAACGCAATCGTCACCCGCTCGTCGGCAGTTTCATTGGGATAGACCCAGTGGACAAGGTAGGATGGAAAAAGAATGATCTCGCCTGCGTCCGGTCTGATCTTGCGTTTGGGGCGAAAGCTGTTGGCCTGCAGAATCCGCCAGTTGGGCAAATCGCTGCGCGGGTCGAGAAATTCGATCATGCCGGAATTGCCTTCATCCACGGCAGGTTGAGAGACATAGTAAACCCCCGACCAATGTGCGCCGGGATGGGTATGCGGGGCGTTGAACCCGCCTTGGGGGTTAGCGTTCATCCAGCCGTTCAGCTTCATGTCAAGATCGGCGGGATCGACGCGCGATGTGACCTGACGGGTCAGATCATGGATCGCGGCAGATGCGGCCTTTTGCAGGCTCTGGATACACGCTGCGGGGTTGTCAAAGATATTGCCATCCGAATGCCAACCACCGCGATTGGATTTCTGCACACCTTCGCTGGCTGCCCGCATCCGCGCGCCTTCGGCCAGAAGTGCGGCATCCAGAACATCGTGGCCCGCCAGTTTGATCCGTGCCAATGGGGTCGCGAACAGCATATCTGTCCTTGAAGTTTCAAACATCGTTCATCCTAAAGATTTTTGCCGAACTCGGTCACAAGCGAAGCCACAACAGCCCGAAGCGCCTCTTGCGCGTTTGCCCCTGCCTCCAGTGCCCCGGTGTAAACCTTGCGTTGCTGGTCTGAACTGGTGCCATCGGTCACAATATCGCGCGCGGCCTGAACCTCTGCCACACAGTGCAGCGCTTCGGCGTCATCTGCAACAAGCTCCAGTATCTCGTCTACGGCCTGCGAGAACGGAATGAGCGACTTGCGCCTGAAATCGATCAACCCTTCCGAAATGCCATAGCGTTGCGCGCGCCACCGGTTTTCTTCCACCATAAAATTCTGCACGACCGGCCAGCCATCCCCGTCCATTGACTTGCGCCACAGCATCCGCGTCAGGCATTGTGTGAGTGCGGCCAGCGTTAGCGTGACTTCCATGCGCGGGGAGACGTCGCAGATACGCGATTCGATGGTGGGAAATCTGGATGAAGGGCGCAAATCCCACCAGATTTTCGAGGCGTCCTCGATCAACCCCAGATCAATCAGCGTATCGACCGTCGCGGAAAACTGTGACCAGTCTTCCATCTGTGGCGGCAGGCCCGTGCGCGGCAGATTGTCGAAGACCGTCAGACGATATGAATTCATGCCCGTATCCTCGCCCTGCCAGAACGGCGAGGATGTGGACAGCGCATGAAGATGCGGCAGGAAATACTTGAGCTGGTTGATCAGCTTGATCCGCATGTCCTTGTCCGGGATACCGACATGCACGTGCATCCCGCAGATCAGCATACGCCTTGCCACACCCGCCAGATCGCGGCGCAGCTTGTTATAGCGCTCCTTGTCTGTGTGATGTTGTTCCTTCCAGTCGGCGAACGGATGGCAAGAGGCCGCAATCGGGGCCAGCCCGAAATCCGCAGCATGGCGGGCGACGGTGCGGCGCAAGTGGCTAAGGTCCGTACGGGCCTCTGCGATGGTTTGGCAGACGCCGGTGCCAATTTCGATCTGGCATTGAAGGAATTCGGGGCTGACTTTGCTTTCGAGGTCCTTCTTGCAGGCGCTGATCAATCCGTCAGGGGCGTGCGCCAGCGCATAAGTCTCTTGATCGACCAGCAGATATTCCTCTTCGATACCGATCGTGAACGGTGGCTCTTCCTGACCCATAGCGAAACCCCTCTTCGTTGGGGCCAATCTAGCGGCAATCTTGCGACCTGTCAGCGGTTCTGATCAAATGACCCCCTGCGCCAAATTAACCCAACCAATCAGGTGCATCCTTTGTTGCTCCCCCAGCATCAACCCATTAGAACGATGACAAATCGCTGGCGGGCCACGACTCGGCGGCGTTCAAAGTAGCCAATACGAGGAGAGCCAAAATGGCAGACGCAGCCATCCACGGCGACGCACACGAAGACGAGCGGGGGTTCTTTACCCGCTGGTTTATGTCAACGAACCACAAAGATATCGGCATCTTGTACTTGTTTACTGCAGGTATCCTTGGCTTTATTTCGGTCGCCTTCACCGTCTACATGCGCATGGAACTGATGGAGCCCGGTGTACAATACATGTGCCTTGAAGGCGCGCGACTGACGGCCGCAGCAGCAGGTGACTGCACGCCAAACGGCCATCTCTGGAACGTTTTGATCACCTATCACGGTATCTTGATGATGTTCTTCGTTGTTATTCCGGCCCTCTTTGGTGGCTTTGGTAACTATTTCATGCCGCTGCAGATCGGTGCGCCGGACATGGCGTTTCCGCGCCTCAACAACCTTTCTTACTGGATGTTCGTGGCCGGTGCGTCCTTGGGTGTGGCATCCATGCTAGCCCCGGGTGGTAATGGACAAGCAGGTTCGGGCGTTGGCTGGG
Source organism: Yoonia sp. (assembly GCF_046498525.1). Lineage (GTDB taxonomy): Bacteria > Pseudomonadota > Alphaproteobacteria > Rhodobacterales > Rhodobacteraceae > Yoonia. The sequence continues at coordinate 3,189 of NZ_JAWOAN010000268.1, read as the reverse complement.
TGATGTATGCGCCGCTGTCCACCTCGGAAACGGGGATGTCGATGGACCTTGCGATCTTTGCGGTTCACCTGTCGGGCGCGTCATCGATCCTCGGTGCGATCAATATGATCACGACCTTCCTGAACATGCGCGCGCCGGGCATGACGCTGCACAAAGTGCCTCTTTTTGCGTGGTCGATCTTCGTGACCGCATGGTTGATCCTTCTGGCCCTGCCCGTGCTGGCCGGCGCGATTACGATGCTACTCACAGACCGGAACTTCGGCACGACCTTCTTCCAGCCCGAAGGCGGCGGTGACCCTGTGCTTTACCAGCACATCCTGTGGTTCTTCGGACACCCTGAAGTCTACATCATCATCATTCCCGGTTTCGGAATCATCAGCCACATCGTTGCGACCTTCTCGCGCAAGCCGATCTTCGGCTACCTGCCGATGGTCTATGCGATGGTGGCAATTGGTGTTCTGGGCTTCGTTGTTTGGGCGCACCACATGTATACCGTGGGCATGTCACTGACCCAGCAGTCCTATTTTATGCTGGCAACCATGGTGATCGCTGTGCCGACAGGTGTGAAGATCTTTAGCTGGATCGCGACGATGTGGGGCGGATCTGTCGAGTTCAAGACACCGATGCTCTGGGCCTTCGGGTTCCTGTTCCTGTTCACCTTGGGTGGCGTCACAGGCATCGTTCTGTCTCAGGCCGGTGTGGACCGGGTGTATCACGATACCTATTATGTCGTCGCTCACTTCCACTATGTGATGAGCCTTGGTGCGGTCTTCTCGATCTTTGCCGGCATCTACTTCTACCTGCCAAAGATGTCCGGCCGTATGTATCCCGAGTGGGCAGGCAAGTTGCACTTCTGGGCGATGTTCATCGGCGCGAACCTGACATTCTTCCCACAGCACTTTCTGGGCCGTCAGGGTATGCCACGTCGCTACATCGACTATCCCGAGGCGTTTGGATACTGGAACTACGTATCGAGCTTGGGTGCGTTCCTGTCGTTCGCTTCATTCGTGTTCTTCATCGGTGTCCTTGCCTGGACCCTAACCAAAGGCAAGCGGGTGACCGAAAACAACCCATGGAACGAATATGCAGACACGCTGGAGTGGACGCTGCCAAGCCCACCACCGGAGCACACGTTCGAAACACTGCCAAAGCAGTCCGACTGGGACAAGAAGCACGCGCATTAGCGTAGGGCGTAAATGAAATCGGAGAGAAGGCCCTGCCAAAAGGTAGGGCCTTTTCTTTTGGCCCGTTCAATCCCAAGTCCGGAACATAAACCATCAGATAGTTTGACCTCGCGCGCCTGCGTATTAAAACTTCTATATGCCCTATGAATGGACCCCCGAACCAACCGACAATGTCTCCCACTGGCAACTGAGCCTTTGGCCTTATCGCTCGCTTTTGCGCAAGGATTTCGTGCTATTTATCGGGGCGACCGCAGCCCTAGTCGCCCTGCCCTTGCTGACATTACTGGGCCAGCCTGTGTTATGGGGATTATTGCCGTTCTTTGGCCTGATGATCGCGGGCGTCTGGTACGCCCTGCACGTCAGCTATCGCCGCGGAGAGGTGCTGGAGGAACTGACCGTGGATGAAGCACATGCGCACCTGATCCGGCACAACCCCAAAGGCGATACGCAGGAATGGGATGCAAACCGCTATTGGGTGACGGTTCATCTGCATCCCAAAGGCGGACCGGTTGAAAACTATATTACACTCCGCGGCGGCGACCGCGAAGTGGAAATCGGAGCGTTTCTGGATGTAGAGGAAAGGTTGGCACTATATGACGATCTGAAGCGCGCGCTGCGCTCCGGTCAGTGACGCTGATCCCTAGCCGAGCCGGTCCTTGACCATCGGACCGGCTTTGCCAAAGTCCATGCGCCCCGTGTATTTGGCTTTCAGGACGCCCATGACCTTACCCATGTCACGAATGTTCTCTGCGCCGACTTCGGCAATCGCGGTATCGACAGCTTTGGCAGCCTCATCTTCGCTCAACTGCTTGGGCAGGAATTCCTCGATGATCTTGATCTCGGAAAGTTCTTTCTCCGCCAACTCAAGCCGCCCACCTTCTTCGTAGGCGCGTGCGCTTTCCTGGCGTTGCTTTACCATGCGCCCGAGGATCGCCAGAATATCGTAATTACTGACGCCGTCTTCTTCATCTCCTGTGCCGCGTGCCGCGATATCCTTATCCTTGATCGCGGCATTGATAAGCCGCAGCGTTGAAAGGCGATCTGCTTCTTTCGAACGCATCGCATCCTTGAGGGCCGCATTGACCCGTTCGCGCATGTCCATAAATGTGTCCCGTACATTTTTCGTCAAACGAACATAGCACATAGTGTGCCCGCGCCCCAGAGACAAGGACCATCGCCGCGACGTCACCCCTTGTTTACAAGGCCGCAATCCGCCCTTGACCATGGTCTCTACCCTGCGTACACCCGCCACAATTTGGCATTTGTGGAGAGTGGTCATGACGCAGAAACCAACGGCATGTCTGGCCCTTGCGGATGGAACGATCTTCTATGGCATGGGCTTTGGCGCTACCGGTGAAACCGTAGCAGAGCTTTGCTTTAACACCGCAATGACGGGTTATCAGGAAATCATGACGGACCCATCCTATGCGGGTCAGGTCGTGACCTTTACCTTTCCCCATATCGGCAATACCGGCGTCAACCCTGAAGACGACGAAACCGCTGATCCCGTCGCCGAAGGCATGGTTGTCAAATGGGATCCGACACAGTCTTCCAACTGGCGCGCAACCGAGGAACTGACCGCATGGCTGGCCAAGCGCAACCGCATCGGGATGGGTGGTGTCGATACCCGTCGGCTGACCCGTGCGATCCGGCAGCAAGGCGCGCCGCATGTGGCACTGGCGCATGACCCGGACGGCAACTTCGACATTGAGGCGCTGGTCAGAAAAGCCCGCAGTTTCCAAGGGCTTGAGGGCCTTGATCTGGCCAAAGTCGTGACCTGCGCGCAATCCTACAGCTGGAATGAAATGCGGTGGGCCTGGCCTGAGGGCTATAAGCCGCAAAACGACCCCAGGCACAAAGTCGTCGCCATTGATTTTGGTGCAAAGCGCAATATCCTGCGCTGCCTTGCCAGTGCGGGTTGCGACGTGACCGTTCTGCCTGCAACCGCGACTGCCGAAGACGTGCTGGCCCTGAACCCCGACGGCGTGTTCCTGTCCAATGGCCC
>NZ_JAWOAN010000112.1:0-4067 GCF_046498525.1 Yoonia sp. | reverse complement strand
GCACTATCTAGTCAGAGGTAATCAAAAGGGCAACGCGATGTCAGCGGAAAACGATCTGATCAAACTCTACTCGGGGCGCATTCTGGCGCTTGCTGCCGATATGCCGCGCACGGCTCGTTTGCAATACCCGACGGCGACGGCCAAGAAACGCGCGCCCCTTTGCGGGTCTACCGTGACTGTTGATGTTGACGTGAAGGACGGTGTGATTACCGACTACGGGCAGGATGTAAAAGCCTGCGCACTGGGTCAGGCGGCGGCGGCTGTTGTCGGGGCAAATATTGTCGGGCTGACCCCGGATCAGGTGCAGGCAGGGCGGGACGCGCTATTTGCCATGCTGAAATCCGATGGACCCGTACCTGCGCCACCATTCAGTGATCTGGAAGTGCTAAAACCGGCCAAGGATTACAAAAACCGCCATGCATCGATCATGCTGGCGTTTGATGCCACTTTGGAGGCCTTGCAGGCCCAACACGCCAGCGCATAAAAAAACCGCCGCACATCCGGGCAGATGGCGGCGGCAGGTCTAGAACGGTCCGGCCCGATCCAATGTTCCTTGGGGAGAGGCAAAACCCCCGCTTGGGACGTAAGACAGGCAGGTCATCATTCATTGCATTCTTGGGACAGGGCAATGTGATGGACCGGACCAGAACCGTTCGGCAGGTCAGATCAGCCCGGGCAAGGCCAATCCGACGACAAGCATGACCATCAAGGCAGCCACACCCAAAGCATCGGCGACAATCGTGTCGCGTGAACGTGCGATTACGGATTTAATCTCTTCTGCCATGGCTTATGTTCCCTTAATGTTCTGTTGCCACTTTGTTCTCATATCATTAACGCTATGTAAAGAACTTTTGTAGAACATGTGAGAACATTTTGCGCGCTAACGCACTAACCTACTGATATCAAACGGATCGCTTTGTCCTGCTCCATCAACCAAAGCAGGGTTCTCGCGGCCTTGCCGCGTGGTGTTTCCAGTTTCGGATCGTCGTTCAACAGGGCGCGGGCATCTGATTGGGCCACAGCCATCTGCCCCGCCTGGCGTTCAAGATCGGCGATGCGAAAGCGCGGGATGCCAGATTGTGCCGTGCCGATCACATCGCCTGCACCGCGCATCGCCAGATCTTCCTCTGAAATGCGAAAGCCGTCTTCTGTTTCGCGGAGTATCTCGAGCCGCCGACGTCCGCTTTCACTAAGTGGTGGCTGATAGATCAGCAAACACGAAGAGGCCGTAGACCCGCGCCCCACCCTGCCCCGTAGCTGGTGCAATTGGGCTAGTCCGAACCGGTCCGCATGTTCAATCATCATGATCGAGGCATTTGGCACGTTCACGCCCACCTCAATCACGGTGGTGGCCACCAGAACCTTGGTCTGTCCGGCGACGAACTTTGCCATGGCCGCATCTTTTTCGGCAGGTGGCATCTGGCCATGGACCAGCCCCACGACACCTTCGCCCAAAGCGGCACGCAGCCGTTTGAACCGTTCTTCCGCCGCTGTCATATCGACAGTTTCGCTTTCCTCGACCAAGGGACAAACCCAATAGGCCTGCCTGCCCTCGGCCACGGCATGGCGCAGCTTTGCGACCACCTCGTCCAGCCGTGCGGATGATACCAGAGCCGTTTGTACTGGTGTCCGACCGGGTGGTTTTTCATCAAGAACCGACACATCCATGTCGCCGTACTGTGCCAAAGCAAGCGAGCGTGGTATCGGGGTCGCTGTCATCACGAGCACATCGACCGCATAGCCCTTTGCGCCCAGTTCCATCCTTTGTGACACGCCGAACCGGTGTTGTTCGTCGATAACAGCAAGCCGCAAGTCCCGGAAAATAATGTCTTTTTGGAAAACAGCATGCGTTCCCACAAGGATGTTGATCTTTCCCTCTGCCAGCGCATTGAGTTTCGCCGCGCGTCCCGCACCCTTGTCGCGGCCTGTCAGGATATCCAGAACGACACCGGCGCTTTCGGCCAACGGACGCAGGCCCTCCAAATGCTGGCGGGCCAGAATTTCGGTCGGGGCCATCATCACGCCCTGCCCGCCTGCCTCAACCACATCCAGCAAGGCCATCAGCGCCACCAATGTCTTGCCGGACCCGACATCCCCCTGCAGCAAGCGGTTCATCCGCAAAGGCGTGGCAAGATCTGCCGCGATCTCGGTAAATGCGCGTTGCTGCGCGCCCGTCGGCTTGTAAGGCAATGATGCCAGCACCTTCCCAGACAACGCACCGGTGGCATGTGATGCCACGCCTTTGGCCTTGCGCACTGCCGCCCGCGCAAGGGCCAGCGTCAATTGATGGGCCAGAAGTTCGTCATAAGCGAGCCGTTCGCGTGCCGGTGCGTGTGGTGACAGATCGGACGTGGCCTGCGGGCTATGAACGCGGCCCATGGCCACGGTCCAGTCAGGCCACTGTTCGCGTGCCTTCAGCGCCGGATCAATCCATTCGGGCAGGTCGGGTATCAAGCCCAATGCAGAGCGCGTCGCCTTCCACATTGCCTTTTGCGTTATACCGGCATGAAGCGGATAAACCGGCTCGAACGCGGGAATATCATCGGCCTCGGCCACAGGCAGCACATGATCAGGATGCACAATCTGTGCAATACCGTCGAAAATTTCGACCTTCCCCGACACGACCCGCTTTTGGCCCGTCGGCAGGAGCTTTTGAAGGTAGTCGCCACGCGCATGAAAGAACACCAGTTGAAAGGATGTTTCTGCATCCTCGACATGCACACGGTAGGGCCGCCCGCGGGTCCGTGGCGGATGGTGATCGCCAACCGTCACTTCAACAGTTGCCACCGCTGGCGCGACGACCTCCCGGATACTTGCGCGCCGATGTCTGTCAACGCCGGAAAGCGGCAGTGTCATCAACACATCCAGCGGTTTGACGACCCCGGCACCTTCGAGAATTTGTGCAGATTTGGGTCCGATGCCTTCCAGCTTCGTCAGTGCGCCGAAAAGCGGGAAAAGGATCTCTGGGCGCCCGCTCATGCGTCGCCGATCAGGGCCAGCCAGGCGTCTTCGTCCATCGTTTCAATACCCAGGTCAGCGGCCTTCTTGGCCTTTGATCCTGCTCCGGGGCCGGCAACGAGGATATCTGTCTTTGCACTGACCGAGCCTGAAACCTTGACGCCAAGCCGTTCTGCCCGCGCCTTGGCCTCGGCGCGGGTCATGCGTTCCAACGTGCCGGTAAAGACAACCGTCTTGCCTGCAAGGGGGCTGTCAGTGGCAGGGGCTTGTGCGTCTAGCACATGCAACTGCCGTACCAGCCGGTCTATCGAAGCACGCTCGGCCTCTTGTTGCATGGTTGTCACCACAGATGTGGCCATCACCGCGCCGACACCATCAATGCCGGTCAAGTCGTCCCATGCGGCTCCGCTCCCGATCTCGGCGGTGGTCATCGCCTTTTCGAACGCGTCCCAAGACGTATAGTGATTGGCCAGAAGTGCTGCGCTGTTTTCGCCTACATGCCGGATGCCGAGCGAAAAGATCAATCTGGCGAGCGAAATCTCGCGCTTCTCGTCGATCGCGTCAAAGAGGTTCACAGCACTCTTTTCACCCCAGCCTTCCCTGTTCTTGAGTTGCTGAAGCCCTTCGCCAAACCGGTCACGCAGCGTGAAGATATCGGCGGGTGTCGTGATCCAGCCGTCGGCATAGAACTGTTCGACCTGTTTTGCGCCCAGACCTTCAATGTCAAAGGCCGCCCGAGACACAAAGTGCTTGAGCTTTTCAACAGCCTGCGCGGGACAAATGATACCACCGGTGCAGCGGCGTACCGCGTCGCCTTCTTCGCGGATCGCATCAGAGCCGCACTCTGGGCAGTGCGTCGGCATTTCATAAGGCACCGCAACCTTGGATCGCCGTGCCAGATCCACGTCGCTGATTTTCGGGATCACATCGCCCGCGCGATAGACCTGCACCCAGTCTCCCACACGTATATCGCGGCCATCGCGGATCGGGGCACCGGTGCTATCGCACCCGGCGATGTAATCTTCATTGTGCAGCGTTGCATTTGACACAACGACGCCCCCGACGGTCACAGGCTGCAAACGCGCCACCGGCGACAAGGCCCCTGTGCG
>NZ_JAWOAN010000109.1:0-4128 GCF_046498525.1 Yoonia sp. | reverse complement strand
ATGGCATGGCAGGAAGGGCTTATAGCCCGAATTTCATGTGGTCATGGCCGACGTCGCGGATCTCTGTCATGGGTGGCGAACAGGCAGCAGGCGTATTGGCCACTGTCAAACGCGACGCGATCGAACGCAGCGACGGGGAATGGTCTGCCGAAGAAGAAGCGGCCTTCAAACAGCCCACCATTGATATCTTTGCAGAACAATCGCACCCGCTTTACGCCTCTGCGCGGCTTTGGGACGATGGCATCATCGACCCGCGCAAAAGCCGCGAGGTGCTGGCGCTGTCGCTGGCCGCGTCCATGAACGCGCCGATCGCGGAAACGCGCTTTGGCGTGTTCCGGATGTGATGGTGATTTTTCGCAAGATCCTCATTGCCAATCGCGGCGAAATTGCCTGCCGGATCATCCGCACGGCGCGTGCCATGGGCGTCCGTACCGTGGCAGTCCATTCTGATGCCGATGCGCGGGCCTTGCATGTGGCCCAAGCGGATGAGGCTGTGCGCCTTGGCCCCGCACCCGTGGCCGATAGCTATCTGCGCGGTGATCTGATCATTCAGGCGGCGCTGGACACAGGGGCAGAGGCTATTCACCCCGGCTATGGATTTCTGTCCGAAAATCCCGATTTTGTGGATGATGTGGTCGCGGCGGGTCTTACATTTATAGGCCCTTCGGCTGACGCGATCCGCGCGATGGGCCTGAAGGATGCAGCCAAAGCTTTGATGCAGAGGGCCGGTGTGCCCATCGTGCCGGGCTATCACGGGACCAATCAGACCCCCGACTTTCTGGCGGGCGAGGCCGACCAGATCAGCTATCCCGTGCTGATCAAGGCGGTTGCCGGTGGCGGCGGCAAGGGGATGCGTCTGGTCGAACGCGCCGGGGATTTTGCGGAACATCTGGCATCGGCGCAGGCCGAGGCGCGGACGGCCTTTGGCAACGCGGATGTCCTGATCGAGAAATACGTGACCGCACCGCGTCATATCGAAGTGCAGGTCTTCGGCGATGGCACCGAAGCGGTACATCTGTTCGAGCGCGATTGCTCGCTCCAACGCCGCCACCAAAAGGTCATCGAAGAGGCCCCAGCGCCGGGGATGACCGCTGCAGTGCGCGCCGCGATGGGCGATGCTGCCGTCAAGGCGGCCAAGGCCATAGGCTATGCCGGCGCGGGTACGGTCGAATTTATCGTCGATGGCAGTGAGGGCCTGCGCACCGATGGTTTCTGGTTCATGGAAATGAACACGCGTTTGCAGGTGGAACATCCGGTGACCGAGGCGGTGACAGGTGTCGATCTGGTGGAATGGCAGTTGCGTGTTGCCGCAGGCGAACCCTTGCCTGCCCGTCAGGCGGACCTCGCGATCACGGGCCATGCCTTCGAAGCGCGGCTATATGCCGAGGACGTGCCGGCGGGGTTCCTGCCTGCAACAGGCGTTGTGGAACATCTGGCGTTTCCGGCGACCGCACGCATCGACAGCGGTGTGACGGCAGGGGATGACATATCACCTTGGTATGATCCGATGATTGCCAAGGTCACGGTGCATGGCCCTGACAGGACGCAGGCCTTGCAGCATTTGTCGGCGGCGCTTGACGCGACCGAAGTCGCGGGCACTGTGACCAATCTGGATTTCCTGCGCCGCCTGGCGCGGGTGCCCGCATTTGTGTCCGGCGATGTGGACACAGGATTGATCGCGCGGCACAGCGACACCATCTGCCGCAAAGCCGTGCCACCTGCCCGTGATATCGCAATTGCTGCTGCGCATGCCGCAAACCTGCCGGACCAACCGTTGACAGGGTTTGCGTTATGGGACCCGCTGCAACGCCAGATTTCGTTGCAACACGGGGAAGAGATCATCGATATTGCACTTACCGTGCGCAGTGGAACATCTTGTGACGTGTTGGTTGGCGATACGGTCGTGACGCTTCACCGCAGGGCAGGGCACTGGGGTTCTCCTGCCATCTTGCACGGTGGCTGCGTTACGGTGTTTGGTGCTGAAAGCCTGACCTTTGAGATCATCGATCCCCTGTCCCGCATCGATACGGCGACAGGTGGGGACACCGTTCTCGCTCCCATGCCGGGTTTGGTCCATGACGTGGCCGTGGCAACAGGCCAATGGGTGGAGCAGGGCGCACGGCTGGTCGTGCTGGAGGCCATGAAGATGGAACATGTGCTCCGCGCGCCACGTAGCGGCCGGATCGCCAGCATCACCGTTGCAACCGGTGATCAGGTTACGGCGGGTGCCTTGCTGGTCAGTCTGGAGGCCGAAGAATGATCCGCTTGCACCATTGCCCGCAGACCCGTTCGATGCGCAGCCTGTGGCTGCTGCATGAACTGGGTTTGGATTTCGAGGTGGTCGCATACCCGTTCGACAAGACATTGCGCGAAGAGCCTTACCGTTCGCTCAACCCCACCGGCCGGGTGCCGACTTTGGAAATAGACGATGTGGTTTTGACGGAAAGCGGGGCGATTGCCGAATATCTGTGCGAGCGCTTTCCGCTGGCGGGCTTGGGTCGCGACCCAAGTCACGCGGAACGCCCGATGTGGCTGAACTGGATCCATTTCGCCGAGACGATCAGCCAGCATTGTGCGGCACTGACCCAACAGCATATCGCGCTTTATGATGACCATATGCGGTCGCCCGTCATCATGCAGTTGGAAGCGAAACGACTGGCCAGGACGCTGGCCACTGTGGAGCAGGGATTGCAGGATGCATATCTGCTCTCGGAGTTTTCTGCGGCCGACATCGGGGTGGGGCAGGCGGTCTATATGGCGCAGCATTTTGTGACCCTCGATGCGCTGCCGCGCGTGGCAGCATGGTTTGCGCGGCTTGCAGCGCGTGAGGGGTATCAGTGCGCTTTGCCTGACGAACCGGTGCTTTATGCGCGGGATTTTTATCCTCCGTGGGAGGTGACGGTATGAGTTTGCGGAGCTTGCAGGGGGCGCTGCCCCCGACCCTGCGGGTCTCCCCCGAGGTATTTGGGAACATAAGAAGGGGCGCGTGATGGCGGTACCCGTGCGCATTCACGAGGTGGGCCCGCGGGATGGGTTGCAGAACGAGCCTGGTGTGATTTCGCTGGCGCGCAAGGTCGCGCTGATTGATTTGCTGAGCAGGTCAGGACTGCGTGACATTGAAGTGGGCAGCTTCGTCAGCCCCAAATGGGTACCGCAGATGGCCGATACCGATCAGGTACTGGCGCAGCTGACGCCCGTGCCGGGTGTGCGCTATGCCGTGCTGGTCCCCAATATGCGCGGCTGGGAAGGCTTTCTGGCCGCGCGTCGCGACGACATGGTCACCGAGATCGCGGTGTTCATTTCAGCGTCAGAGGGGTTTTCACAGAGCAATCTGAATTGCTCGATTGCTGAATCGGTGAGGCGTCTGCATCCGGTTGTTGCCGCTGCGCGCGAAAAGAAGGTCGCGGTGCGCGGTTACGTGTCTTGCGTCACGGATTGCCCATTCGATGGCCCCACGTCCCCGCAGCAGGTTGCCGACGCGGTGGGCCAGTTGCGCGAACTTGGCCCGATGCAGGTGTCCTTGGGCGATACGATCGGGAAAGGCACGCCCGCACGCGTCACGAGGATGCTGGAGGCGGTTCTGGGCGTCGCCCCTGCGGCAGAACTGGCGGGACATTTTCACGATACCGGCGGGCGGGCGTTGACGAATATCGAAGCGTCACTCGCGCTTGGCCTGCGCGCATTCGACACTGCCGTCGGCGGTTTGGGAGGCTGTCCCTATGCCCCTGGTGCACCGGGCAATGTGGCGACAGAGGCGGTCTTGGACCTGTTGCAGCGATTAGGATATCAAACGGGTGTCGACCACGACGTGGTTGCACAGGCGGCTGAATTGGCGAGAGCGATGCGATGATTGATCTGAGTGTAGATGTCCGAGGTGTAGCGACCCTCGCTTTGGCGATCTGTTGGGAATTCCTATTTTACCTCCGTATTACACGCTTCGCTTGCTGCCTTATGTCATACCCTGTCTAGAGACGTGGCGACGGAGTATGCTTAGAGAGCGCGATCTGAGTGATCTGTTCGATCAGGATATTGGGTGATTCGGCATCGATGGTCTTGTCGACAGCTTGGGTTCGGCGGCGGCCGCCGACCCCAAGCTGTCGACAAGCCCATCGATGCCGAATCACCCAA
>NZ_JAWOAN010000104.1:0-7162 GCF_046498525.1 Yoonia sp. | reverse complement strand
GAAACACGCCCTTCTTCGCGAACTTCCCCATCAGAGCACCAGCGAATTTTTGTATTTCCGGACGACCAACCGCACCTTCCCACTTCTTTGCCTGGATGTAGATCACGTCGAGTCCGAGCCGGTCTTCTCTGATCGTACCATCGATTCCTTCATCTCCACTTTTTCCGAGCGCCATCCCAGCGTCGTTTGCCGGTTTTGCACGTGATGCCTCGCAGGAATCAATGCGCAGAGCCGGCAATTCCTCGGGCGGCTGTTGACGCGGCGCCCTAACGCTGGGGAATGTTTCCGGCGAATCCCTCAATCTCCGCAGGCATTTCGCGTAGCCCTGCAACCTCGGGGTAGTGCAAGAGGATAGTGAGACGCCGGTTCTCTGCGGCTGTCGGCACCTCCGTGTTTCGAGGAACGGTATCCGCAACCCCCGAGACGCGCGCGATTCGTTCGGGTGCGACGCCCGTGGACACAAGAGCGCGTCTTGCTGCGTTTGCACGGTCAGCCGACAGTTCCCAGTTCCCGTAATTCGCACGTGTCGCGAACGGGACTGCGTCAGTATGTCCCGTTATGACAAGCGGATAGGGTAAATCTGCCACAGACATTCCGATAATGTTCAGCAGATCCTGTATGGCGCCATCGATGCGCGCGCTTCCCAAGGCAAACATCGGACGCTCTTCCTGATCCAGGATCTGCACCAGCAAACCATCCGGCGTCGTGTCGACGCGAAGATTGAAATCCAATTCGACCAGGGCGGCGTTGACCGCGACGGCCGACTCGATCTCTTTCGCGACACCATCAAGCTTTTCCGCGCGAAGCGCTGACTGTTCCTGATCCGCAGTGGCCGCTTCGTTGAACTGACCATCCTCTTCACCCTCCGACCCAAGCAGCTCAGCTTGGCGAATGTCGTCCCCTCTGTCGTCGGGAGGTGAAATTGGTTCGTCTTGCCCGAAGCTGGGTGGCTCAAGTTGAAAACTGTCACCATCAATACCACTGTAGACCCCGTCGGGACCAAAGACCTGGCCATCAAGGACCCCTTTTCCTCCGAGGACATCACTCATATCCGCCGGTGTGAAGTATTCGGCCAGACCTTCGAGCTTTTCTTCATCCGAGGTCGAAATGATCCACATCAGCAGAAAGAAGGCCATCATCGCCGTCATGAAGTCGGCGTAGGCCACTTTCCAACCACCGCCGTGATGACCGTGATCATCATGTTCGTCGCTTTTCTTGATAACAATGATTTGCTGGTCTGACATTCAGCTACGCCTTTTGTATCGCAACAGCGCCCGACAGGGCACTGGCGTGTGGCCACAAACGATGCGGGTGCTGATTCAGTAAGTCTTTTGGTCTTCTTCGATGCCGGCCCGGCTCGACTGCGGGTCGAGCCGATCGTATTTTCCAAACCCGACCTTTTTGGCATAGCTGGCCTTGCGGGCGGAATAGCTTGGCGCGACCAGTGGCATGTCTTCCGGCAGTCCGAACTTGGCGCGGTAGGCTGCTTCGGTCAGGTTGTGCTCTGCCCCCAAATGCCGCTTGAGCATCTTGAAGCCCTTGCCGCAGCAAAGGCAGAACACCTTGTCATGCGTGACGGCTTTGTCAATGGGGAGTGCAGGTTCGGCGAAACCGGAGGACTGAACCTCTGGCTGTGTCGGAGATTCGACAGTTGTCTTGGCGTCGCCGAATTCCTGGCGAAGCTTGGCGACGAGTGACACGATATCGTCTGCCGAAACGTCGACACGTGCTGCGTATGCAGCGGCAACCGCTGCGAGAATATCCGTGTTGTTGTCATTGGATGTAGTCATCGGATTCGCCTTACTTCTGAAATGCCCACCGACAACGAACCATCAATGCTCATGCTTAATGCGGCACCGGTTCATCATCAGAACATCGAATTCTTCGACGATTGCCACAAAAAATTGCATAGCCCACACGGGAAGTCAACTGTTCATCATCAGAAAAGGATAATTCTTGCAACTTCGGGAATATGTCAAGTATACTTGACGTGTCAAACATGCAAACGGCTGAACAGTTCCATTCAAACGAGGTCTCTCAACCTTCAGACTGGCCTCCAACGCAGCAAAGCAAGTTCGTCGGCTTCCGCAGAGGCAAGCCGGTCACTGTCCTGTCTGGCCTGTGTCGTCGCCCGCTCCAGCGCCAGCGAGAGCGTTTTGACCTCGCAAAAGCATTCCGCCATCGCCGCCTCAAGGACATCGGCCCGCGGCAGCGCCTTGCTCAGGGCAAGGTCTATTTGCGCAATCTCACCGCGAACGGACCGAATGTAGGACCCAACGTATGGGGCGGCCTCCAGCGTTATGATCCGGGCCTCTGTCCGCAGACGATTCAGAAGATTGGATCGGTTATCCCGTAAACGCTGAATGTGGGCGCGAAGCGCGGCAAGTTCGCGTACTTCCGACTCCATATCGTTACGGCGCAACTTCTCAAGAACCGCGAGGGTCCGGATGCGGTCAGTCATCGTCGTCCATCTCGACCACAGGCGATTCGGGCTTGGGCGCGCGTGCCACCAGTGCCGCCCGCATCTGCATCAGGATTTCGACGGGAAAGGCACCATGGCTTTCGGCGGCAGTGATGGGAAACGAGACCATGGGCGGCCCGAGAGGTTGTGCAGCCACGTCATCCACAGGCTCTGCCACGTCGGCGGCATCGAGGGCGGTCGTTGCACCCAGATTCATCGCAACCGCAATCGCTAAGAATGATGAAAAAGCGCGGTCCGTCATACCGCGGCCAACTCTTTCTGAGCGGCCTCAACACGGTAAAAATCGGGCTGCTTGCTGCTTGGAATGTTGCCACGCCCGATTTCGACACAGATGTTTGGCGGGTGATTGGCAACGACAGCAACAAAGATATCACGGATGATCAGGTAGAAAGCACCATCCTCATCCTCGACCTGCCTCAATCGACCGGCGATGGGCTGCACCACACAGTAGGCAAGAAAAACGCCCAGAAAGGTCCCGACCAAAGCGCCGCCAATCATCATACCCAAGATCTCGGGCGGTTTGTCGATGGACGACATGGTCTTGATCACCCCCAGAACCGCTGCCACGATCCCGATCGCGGGCAAGCCATCCGCCATCGTGTCAATTGCCGCGGCTGACGCGAGTGTTTCCTTGTGATGCTTCTTGATCTTACGGTTGATGACGTCTTCCGTCTGGTACTTGTCGTCAAACTGCATCGACAGCATCCGAAAGCTGTCAGTGATCAGTTCGGTCGCGAAGTGATCATTCAAAATCGCAGGATATCTTTGGAATATGCTGCTTTCACTGGGCTTTTCCACATGCTCATCCATCGCGATGATGCCCTTGGTCTTGTAAAGACGCGCCAGCTCATACATCAGGCTCAGCAATTCTTCGTAGTGCACAGCCTTGAATTTGGGCCCCTTCATGACCTTCACCAGCCCCCGCAGTGAAGCGCGAAGCACAGTCGAAGAATTGGCGACGACGAACGCGCCAAGCGACGCTCCACCGATCATCATCCCCTCGAATGGAAGAGCGTACAGGACGATGTCCATCTTGCCGCCCGACAGCATGAAGCCGCCGAACACCAGCCCAAAGACCATAGCAAGCCCTACAAGTATCATCATCGCATATCAGCCTAGGTTATGCGGGCTCCGCCCGCCCTCTTCGGATCGCTTTCTATGTTTGCTGTTATTGACATCTAATCAAGTATAAAAGATGGTGTTCATGTATTTTTCTTCAAAAAGCAGGATGAAGCCATGGATAGCGCAGAGGCCCTGATCTACTTTTTTGAAGACGAGGCTGTCATCGGCGTCCTGCCAGACTGGCCCGCAGAAATGCAGATTGCCGTCTGCCTCAGACCGGACGGCACATGCCATCTTGCCATTCATCACCAAAGCGAGGTCACACGCACACTGGGCCGCTTTGCCGGGCTCTACGGATCCGGGCAACAAGAGCTCTACGTCGCACCACAAGTAGACGGTTATCGCACCCGCAAAGTCAAGTTTTCAGAGGCGCAGCAACTTCTGACCATAGTCGCTGAACGTCCCGATCTCTCTGAAATCGCAACCGATTACGCAATCAACTTTCGCTTCGCCTTCGATGAAGGTCTGGCCTCCGATCCGGTGACCGGCATGATGAAGGCAAGCCGGTCAAGCGCGTCACTCTCAAAACGCGTAGGCGCGTGTGTGGCTTCGGAAAAATCCGAAACGGTGGCTTCCGCCAACCGGACAGAATTATATTTGGGCGATCAGTCCCTTGCGGCCCCGTCCACAGCGACAGACGGCCCTGAAAGTCTTTGGCTGAACGCCCGGCTGCACCCTGACGACGGCACACTCCAACTGATCATCGACCCGCAAGAGCCGGCCGACCCGTATTCTGACTTTGAAACCCGTCCTGATTCCGATCAACTTGTCATTCCCCACGCGCAGCTTGGGAGCTGGTCGCTTGGTGAGACAGCAACCTTCGCCCTGCCCGCCCAATTGCTGTCCGAAAAGCCCGCTTTTCGGATCTTGCAGCACCCACATCACTGCCAAGTCCGGGTGACGGCCCAAGCTGTAGTCGTGTCACTTGGGGTTTGCGTTCAATCCGAAGACAAAGGTCTAGGCACCGTGACACCATCGATCCGCACCCGGAAACGACGTGTCGGACCTTTGCGTGCGGCACTTGCGGTGCTGGTAGGGGCAATGCTGGTATCTGGCCACTTTGCAACCGCTCTGGACAACGGGTCGCAACACACCGAACCTGCCGAGCCCATTGACAGCGGCACGACTGCAGCGCTCAAGGTCATAGCGACAATGGCAAGGGCAGAGGTAAAATAGCCAAGATGCCGCCGCCGCCACGCTAGCGCGCATATCGCCAGAAAGTCCGCTATTGATCCGACCGGTCCTGACACATTCAGGGTTCGGGACCACCGAGCGCCATTATATCCACGCCCAGACGATTGACGCCGGTCGGGATTATCAGTCGCTGATCAAACGGCTGAAAAAAGGACGATCATGACCAGAGTCGCCATCGACGCGCGGTTCTCATCCCAGATGCAGGGTGAAGCCTCGATCGGGGATCAGTTACGCATCTGCCGCAAACGCGCCACCCGCGATGGCTGAACGGTTGCCGAGGTGTTTTCCGACATGGCCGTGTCCGGTGCCAGCATGCAGCCTCCGGGCGTGCAGCGGCTGATGGACGAGACCAGCAAGGGTAGCTTATCACCGTAGCCGAAGCTCTGGACCGTCTCAGTCCCGACCAGGCCGATGTCGCCACCCTCATCAAACGGCTGAGTTTCCATGCGGTCAGAGAAGTCCACATGCCGTCGCGCCTCAATCACCAGCAAAGCCTCGCCGGATAGATCTACCCCATCGCGCCTACTCCTGACAGATACAGTCATCAAGAAGGTTCGTCTGTCTCGATCTCGATGCGCTGCTGAAAGGCGCGCAATTCCATGGGCTTGCCATACAGATAGCCTTGAAACTTTTCGCAGCCGGCAGAAGCCATTAAGTCATGCTGTTCCATCGTTTCCACACCCTCGGCCAAGACCTCGTGGCCGAGGTCGCGGCCTATCTGAATGATATTCTTGACGAGCGAGGCGCTGCGCGACGTGAAAGCAGCATCCTGCACGAAGCCGCGGTCTATTTTGATCTGTTGAATTGGTAACCGGCGCAGATAGGTTAAAGACGAATACCCCGTCCCGAAATCATCCAGCGAGATTCCTATTCCGATTTCGCGCAGCCTATTCAGCTTGGCGATGACTACCTCCATATCATTCACCAAAACGCTTTCGGTCAACTCGAGGATCAGAAACTGCGGGTCAGCGCCGGTCTTTTCCAAGATGTCGTGCACAGTAACTTCGAAATCATCATCGTTAAGTTGGCTGGCGCTGACATTTATCGACAGAGTCAAATTCCGGAAATCGGGCTTCTTGCGCCATTCGGCCAAGGTGCCGCAGCCCTTTTCAAGCACCCAGGCCCCGATAGTGTCCATGAGGCCAAGCTCTTCCGCCTTCGGAATGAATTCGGTCGGAGAGACGGCTCCCCATTGCTGACTGTTCCAGCGCAACAGCGCTTCCGCGCCGATCGTCGAGCGGCCCAAATTGACCTGCGGTTGGAAGACGAGTTGAAACTCGTCATTCCACAAGGCGGCAACAAGGTCGCGGCTAAACTTGTCATTGCGGACAAACTCGGCGTGCATGGCATGGATGCAGGCGGCAAGCATGACGGTAGCCAGAGCCGCATTGGCCCAGGTGCCGGCGCTCCGCAACGTATCGGGCATCGGAACGATGAAAGGTGTCGCCAACCGAGCACTTGCAAGCACGACAAAAGCCAGCAGGCACAGTACGATCAAGACCAATTGTGCGTGTGACTTTTCCCTCTGGTGGTTGAGATAACCAAGGGCAGCCACGACCAGAAGGTAGAGATGACTGACGCGTGGCGCATCCTCGGTTGGGACATCGAGAAGCACTCCCATGGCAATGGCTATCACCGCCAGGGTGGCCTGGGCTGCCAGTAGTCCAAAAGTGAAATGGCCGCGTCGGATCAACAGATAGATTGCGATCCCGCTGGCGATAATGACGAAGTCCAACGCCACAACCCACCACCAGCCGATCGCCGCAAAAACCAATGCCCAAACCAGACCTCCACCAACAAACGCCAGCGACCCGTAGCGGTAGGCAAGGATCATTCGCGTGGAATATGGGGTGTAAATTGGTCTTTGAAGTAAGGTTTTTGAGTTTACAGTCACACTTGAAAACGTGGAGTAAAATAATGGCGTCTGTCAAACTTTATTGCGTTTGCATGTCAGTTCGTGCAACATTTGGTGGGGTGGGGTGGTCAGCTAAGCGATTGAAGCTGCCATTCAGCGAAGCCTCTTAAGGTGAGGCACGCGAAGTTCAAAAGGAAGTTGCAGAGGTTAGAAGTTGGTTGCGGGAGTAGGATTTGAACCTACGACCTTCAGGTTATGAGCCTGACGAGCTACCGGGCTGCTCCATCCCGCGCCAATGGCGCACCTCTGAGTGTATGAGGTGCATCGTTAGAGAGATACTCTGAAGTTGCTTATTAGGTTTGGCAGTGACTTACTCTCCCACGTCTTAAGACGCAGTACCATCAGCGCTGTGGCACTTAACTGCCGAGTTCGGGATGGGATCGGGTGTTTTGCTCACGCTATGACCACCAAACCAAATAAACAACTTCAGGTTCCAAGTCGCGTACGAC
>NZ_JAWOAN010000056.1:0-4673 GCF_046498525.1 Yoonia sp. | reverse complement strand
CCATGGCGGGACCGAGATGGGACAGGGCCTGTTTCAGAAAGTGGCACAAGTGGCAGCCGCCCGTTTCGGGATCAGTGTGGAGCAGGTCAAGATCACTGCGACAGATACCGGCAAAGTGCCCAACACCTCGGCGACAGCCGCTTCTTCCGGAACCGACCTGAACGGGATGGCCGTGGCCAATGCATGCGATATCATTCGTGACCGGATCGCCGTCTGTCTGGCCGAACTGCATCAGACCACAGTGGAACATGTGCGTTTCGAGGACGGTCACGTCTTTGTCGGGAATGCCCGTATGCGTTTCGCCGCGGCAGCGCAGACCGCCTATGTCAACCGCGTCAGCCTCTCTTCTACCGGATTTTACAAGACCCCCGATCTGGCTTGGGACCGGATCAAGGGCGAAGGCACGCCGTTCTTCTATTTTGCCCAAGGGGCGGCGGTGACCGAAGTTGTGATCGATACGCTCACAGGTGAAAACCGCATCTTGCGCACCGATATCCTGCATGATGCCGGAGCCTCGCTGAACCCTGCGCTTGATATGGGGCAGGTTGAAGGTGGATTTGTGCAGGGGGCCGGCTGGCTGACGACCGAGGAACTTGTCTGGGACGATAAGGGCCGCCTGCGCACCCATGCGCCTGCAACCTACAAAATCCCTGCTTGTTCTGACCGGCCTGACATTTTCAACGTGGCCCTTTGGGATCAACCCAACCCCGCGCAAACGATATATCGGTCCAAAGCAGTGGGCGAGCCGCCGTTCATGCTGGGCACCTCTGCCTTTCTGGCATTGTCGGATGCGGTAGCGACCTGCGGACAGCACTACCCCGACCTGCAAGCCCCTGCGACCGCCGAAGAGGTCCTGCGCGCAGTTGAACGGACCCGGGCATGAGTGCGATCCGCATCACCGTGACCAAGACCGCAGGGTCTGTGCCGCGCGAGGCAGGGACGCAAATGCTGGTCTGGGCGGACCGGACCGAAGGTACCATCGGCGGTGGCACACTGGAGTGGGAGGCGATGGCAGAAGCGCGCCGTATGCTGGCGGACGGGCGAAAGTCGCATGAGGCGCGCATCCCGTTGGGGCCTGCGCTGGGGCAATGCTGCGGCGGGTCGGTCAGCCTGCTGTGGGAAAAGGCAGAGGCCATGACGACCCCCCTTGCCCACCCGCTTTGGATATACGGGGCCGGGCACGTGGGGCGCGCGTTGGTGCATGTGTTGGCCCCTCTGCCGGATTTCGACATCACATGGGTCGACACCCATGCGGACCGATTTCCGCAAACGGACGTCACGACATTGGTCGCAAGTGATCCTGCCCGGGTTGTTCAACATGCTCCGCCGCAGGCCGACCACCTGATTTTTACCTACAGCCATGAACTGGACCTTGCGCTTTGTCATGCGATCCTGAGCCACGGTTTTCACAGTGCAGGATTGATCGGTTCTGCCACCAAATGGGCCCGCTTCAAGACCCGTCTCGCCGCATTGGGGCATAGCCATGCACAGATTTCACGCATCGCGTGTCCGATTGGTGATCCAAGCCTTGGAAAACACCCCGCAGCGATTGCACTTGGCGTCGCAACTGCCATGATCAGCCCGCAAGGACGCCAGACAAAGGACCGCACTGCATGACCGAACCGCTTTTGCGCCTGTCTGGCTTGACCAAAGCCTATCCCGGCGTGGTCGCCAACAAGGATGTTTCCTTTGATATCGGTCGCGGTGAAGTCCATGCGCTTTTGGGAGAGAACGGGGCGGGTAAATCGACACTGGTGAAAACGGTCTACGGATTGGTGAAACCGGATGCCGGAAACATAACACTGGAAGGCCAACCCTTTCAGCCATCTGAACCGCGCGCCGCCCGCGCGGCAGGAGTTGCGATGGTGTTTCAGCATTTTTCGCTTTTTGACGCGATGAATGTGGCTGAAAACATTGCCCTTGGCATGGAAAACCCGCCACCGCAGGCCGAAATCGCGGCGCAGGTGCGTTCTGTTTCTGATCAATACGGGCTCCCGCTGGATCCGGACCGGATTGTGGGCGAATTATCAGCCGGGGAACGCCAGCGGGTCGAGATCATTCGCTGCCTGCTGCAGGATCCCAAACTGCTTATCATGGATGAGCCAACCTCGGTCCTGACCCCGCAAGAAGTGGATATCCTGTTTGAAACGCTACGAAAGCTCAGTGCTGAAGGAACAGCCATCCTTTATATCTCGCACAAGCTCGAGGAAATTCGCGCGCTTTGCGACAACGCCACCGTCCTGCGTTTGGGCGAAGTGGTCGCCACCTGTGATCCGCGAAAGACGTCGGCCCGCGAGATGGGCGAACTGATGGTTGGTACCACGCTGCATGTGCCAGAAAAAGCCGACAAACCCGCAGGCGAGACAATCTTGGCGCTGAAGGGTCTGAGCGCAAAGGCCCCGCACCAGTTTGGCACCCCGCTGCGCGATATCACACTGGAGGTGCGCAAAGGCGAGGTGCTGGGAATCGGCGGAGTGGCCGGCAACGGGCAGGAAGAATTGGTTGCCGCGCTCTCGGGGGAAGTGAGGACAGCGAAGGGAATGGTCAACTATAAAGGCCAGGGCATTGGCCACCTGCCTCCCAATGCCCGTCGCAAGATCGGCCTGCTGACTGCGCCCGAGGAACGCATGGGACATGCTGCAGCCCCCGACATGAGCCTGACCGAAAATGCCGTCCTGACGGCAATGACGCGCGAGAAGCTGACCAGCAAAGGCTTTCTGCATTGGGCAAAGGCGCGGACATTTGCCGAAGGCGTCATAGCCGCCTTCGATGTGCGCACACCCGGCCCGCAAAACGCCGCGCGCTCGCTTTCCGGTGGGAACCTTCAGAAATTCGTCATTGGCCGCGAAATCATGCAGGCACCAGAAGTCTTGGTGGTCAACCAGCCCACTTGGGGCGTTGATGCCTCGGCGGCTGCCGCGATCCGGCAGGCCTTGCTCGATTTAGCCGAGAAAGGCGCTGCTGTCATCGTGATCAGTCAGGACCTCGACGAACTGATGGAAATTTCGGATCGGTTTGCGGCGTTGAACGATGGGCGGCTTTCCGTACCGCGCCCTGCAAAAGGGCTGACGGTAGAAGAGATCGGCCTGATGCTGGGTGGCGCTCATGACATGGAGGTCGCGCATGTTGATGCTTGAAAAGCGCCCGCAGCCGTCACGCGTCTGGACATTGGCGTCACCGCTTATGGCGGTGGTCCTTACCATGTTCGTTGGGGGCGGGTTGTTTGCAGCACTTGGCCAGGACCCGCTGGTGACGATCCGGACCATCTTTCTTGATCCTTTGTTTTCTGAATTCGCGTGGTTTTATCGCCCGCAACTGCTGATCAAGGGAGCGCCCCTGGTACTGATCGCCATAGGTCTGTCCTTCGGTTTTCGGGCTGGTATCTGGAATATTGGCGCCGAGGGGCAATATATCGTCGGCGCGATCTGTGGCGCGGCCGTAGGGCTGGCGTTCTATCCCATGGAAAGTTTTGTCGTCTTTCCACTAATGATTCTGGCAGGTGCTATCGGCGGCCTGCTTTGGGCAATGATACCGGGTGTTTTGCGGGTACGCTTTGGTACAAACGAAATTCTTGTGTCCTTGATGCTTGTCTATGTAGCCGAACAGCTTTTGGCATCAATGGCGTTGGGGACCTTGCGCAACCCGGAGGGTATGGGCTTTCCAGGCAGCCGGAACCTATCGCAATATCCCGCCGCTACAAGCTGGATCGACCAGTCCATCGGCATGCATTGGGGCGTCGTGACGGCGTTCATCGCCGTCATCTTCGCCTATATAGCCCTGTCGCGGCATATCTTTGGATTTAACGTCCGCCTGACGGGGCAAAGCCCCCGCGCTGCGCGGTTTTCCGGGGTGAACCCGTCACGGCTCGTTCTCATCTGCATGGGGATTTCCGGAGCATTGGCGGGGCTTGCCGGGCTTTTCGAGGTGGCCGGACCAGCAGGACAAGTCAGCATCGACTTCAACGTGGGCTATGGGTTTACAGCTATTATCGTGGCCTTCCTAGGGCGGCTGCATCCGGTGGGGATCTTGCTGGCAGGCGGGCTGATGGCGCTGACATATATTGGCGGTGAAATCGCGCAATCCAATCTGGGCCTGCCGATTGCCGCGATCCAGATATTGCAGGGTATGTTGCTGTTCTTCCTGCTGGCCGTGGATGTGCTGACAAATTATCGGCTTAGCTGGAGGAGGCAGGTCGCATGAACTTTGACAACATCATCAATGGCATCGCCCGACCTTTGATCGGGTTCTTCATGGGCATGGCCCTAGCCTACACCTTTCGACTTGCCCAAAGCGCAGGCTGGATATTTGCCGTGGGCTGGTTCGTTGTCCTGTGCCTGATCTTCGGACTGGTTGTGCTGCTTGACAGATTTCTGGACTGGGGTTTCGACAGACTGACAGGCCTAGGCGTCAAGTCAAATGGACGTACTGCCGGAAAAGCAGAAGGGCCGCACTGGTTCGTGCGCTTTGGGTGGATCATTAGCATGACCGTCGGCTTTGGCGCGGCCTTTCTATTGCCCGATGGGGTGCAGGAATGGATCATTGCGGAATGAATACATGAGGAGAGCGCACGCCATGAAACTACAGCTGATGCCCTTGGCTATGGGGGCGCTGATGGGGCCACTACTGCGCGTGGCGCGCTTGCACCGGCCATCACCGCGGCACTTCAGCACCGT
>NZ_JAWOAN010000288.1:0-20597 GCF_046498525.1 Yoonia sp. | reverse complement strand
GTCTTCGGTCCTTGTTCCACCACACGCCCGTCTTTCATCACCACCACCTCATCTGCAATCGCGCGGACTGTCGCCAGATCGTGTGTGATAAACATATACGTAAGGGACAGTTTATCCTGCAAGCGCGCCAACAGTCGCAGAATACCCTCTGCAACCAGTTGATCCAGCGCCGACGTGACCTCGTCGCAAATGATGAACTTTGGCTCTGCCGCCAAGGCCCGTGCAATACCGATACGCTGTTTTTGTCCACCTGACAACTCGGACGGGAGGCGGTGATAATACTGTGACGGCTCCAGTTCGATCTGTTCGAGCAGGGCATCGACGCGCTTGCGCTTCTCCGCACCTTTGAGGCCAAGGTAAAATTCAACGGGCCGCGCAATGATTTGGCCAATCGACATGCGTGGGTTCAGCGCCGTATCCGCCATCTGATAGATCATCTGCACCTGGCGCAACTGGTCCTTGCTGCGCTTGCGGTAATCAGCAGGCAGGGCCTGTCCATCCAGCATGATTTGCCCCGCCTTGGGCGGCAACAAACCGGTGATGCAGCGCGCGGTGGTCGATTTACCTGACCCGCTTTCCCCCACGACAGCGACAGTGCGGCCTTCATGCAGATCAAAACTGACGTCGTGCAAGACAGGCACAGTCCCATAAGAGGCGTCGACATTCTGCACACTCACAACGGGTACAGCCCCGGTTTGCACGGCGGGTTTCAACGGACGCTCAAAGCTGCGGACGGCCCAAAGCGACTTGGTATATTCCTGTGTCGGGGCAGAAAGCATCGTGCGGGTGTCGGCGGTTTCGACTTCATCACCTTTCAGCAGCACCTTGATGCGGTCCGCCATCTGCGCCACGACCGCCAGATCATGGGTAATGTAGATCGCGGATGTATTGAACTGCTCGACAATATCGCGGATCGACGCAAGCACCTCGATCTGGGTGGTCACGTCCAGCGCCGTTGTCGGCTCATCGAAGATAATCAGGTCAGGACGACATGACATCGCCATCGCGGTCATGCAGCGCTGCAGCTGACCACCGGACACCTGATGCGGATAGCGAAACCCGATCTCCTCGGGGTTGGGGAGCCTCAGCTTGCGATAAAGCTCGATCCCGTCCGCTTCGCTTTCGGCGCGGGTCATGACGTGGTGCTGCACCGGGCCTTCGACATGCTGGTCCATCAACTTATGGGCCGGATTGAAACTGGCCGCAGCCGATTGCGCCACATAGGCGATACGCTTGCCCAGCAGCTGGCGTTTCACGGCAGCGGATGCTGTCAGCAGGTCGACCCCGTCAAACTCTACCGATCCCTTGCTGATGCGCACGCCGTCGCGGGTATATCCCATCGCCGCAAGGCCGAGTGTTGACTTGCCAGCGCCAGACTCACCGATCAAACCGAGGACTTCACCCTTCGCAAGCGTCAGATCAACACCGTTGATAATGGGGTTCCACGTCTCATCGCTCCGGCCTTCGATCCAGACATCACGCATTTTGACGAGCGGTTCTTCGGTCATTCCTTCAGCCCCGATGATTTCTGCAACATCCAATCGACCACGAAGTTCACAGCAACCGTCAGTAGCGCGATGGCTCCGGCAGCCAGCAGGGGTGCAGTTGCCGCCATAGGCGCGAATTGCGCAAAATTCACGAAGCCGCCCAGATCACGGACCATCGTACCCCAGTCGGCCAATGGCGGCTGGATACCTACACCAAGGAATGACAACGCGGCAATTGTCAGGAAAACAAAACAAAAGCGCAGGCCGAATTCGGCAAGCAAGGGTGCTGTCGCATTGGGCAGGATTTCCTTGAACACAAGATAACCCAGCCCCTCGCCGCGCAATTTGGCAGCTTCGATATAGTCCATGACCACGATGTTCTGCCCGACTGCGCGCGCCAAACGGTACACCCGGGTGCTATCAATCACCGCGATAATCACGACCATAAAGAGCGTCAGGGGAATACCCAGTTGCGGCGCCCAGACGGTCGCGATCGTCATCAAGAGAAGCGCGAAAATCAGCGACGGAATGGCCATCAAGACATCAACTGCCCGCGACAAAAGCTGATCCAGCCACCCGCCAAGCGTTGCCGCCAGAAAGCCAAAGGTACCCCCCAAAAGGAACGCCAGAACTGTTGTCGCAAAGGCGATACCGACAGTGTTCTGCGCACCGAAAATCAAGCGGCTCAGGATATCTCGGCCAATCTGGTCTGTACCCAACGGAAACTCCGGGTTTCCGCCCAAAGCAGGATCACCGCCGGGAATGATATTCGCGGCCACACCCGGCACAATCTGTTCCTGACCATAAGGCGCAATCGCACCCGCAAAAATTGCGAGGATTGCGTAAATCAGGATGATCAGGATGCCGAACGAAGCCGTGAGCGGCATCGCACGGAAAAGTCTCTTGCTGCCCGCAGTCCCGACAGAACGGCCAAGGATGCGGAACAGCCATGCTGCAATCGCAAAGATAATAAAGCCCTCAATCGCGATGCGCAGGAAGAAAAACTTATTGGCAATCGCAGGGTCGGCGCTGTGCCCTTGCGTATAGCCCCATGCAAGAAAGGCCAGGACAGCGACGCCCAGAACGTACCCATAGGCCACACCAAAAGGCATATCCCGAAACACCGGTGCATTTCCTGTTGCCACCTGTCCCGCAAAGCGAAAAGCCCAAGCCAAGGCCCCCATGCCAAACAACGCGATGACAGACCAAAAAATCATTTCGGATGCCTCAGACGGGGGTTGGACAGGATCGACATAATATCGGCTGTCAGATTCAGCAGGATAAAGGCCGTTGCAAAGATCAGGCAACAGGCCTGAACGACGGGAATGTCACGGTTTTTGACGGCATCCACAAAAAGCTGACCGATCCCGGGATAGACAAACACCACCTCGACCACGACGACGCCGGTTATGAGATACGCCAGGTTCAGCGCTATCACGTTGATGATCGGGGCCAGCGCATTCGGCAGCGCGTGTTTGACGATCACGCGCAGCGGCGAAAGCCCCTTCAGGCGCGCCATTTCGATATAAGGCGAGGCGAGCAGGTTGATGATCGCCGCTCGCGTCATCCGCATCATGTGGGCGGTCACGACCAAAGTGAGCGTCAGAGCCGGCAACATGGATTTCTCGACACGTTCACCAAAAGGCATGCCTTCAAAGATGTTCGACAGTGACGGAAAAATCGGGTTCAGCACGGCAAGGAACAGGATCAGGATGTAGGCCAGAAAGAATTCAGGGCTCGAAATTGAGGTCAGCGTAAAGATGTTGGCGGCACGATCAAAGACAGTGTTTCGGTATAGCGCCGCCAAAACACCAAGAAAGATAGAGAACGGAACGGCAATCGCAGCGGTGATCATCGCCAGAAACATTGTATTGGCAAAACGTGGTGCAATTTGCTGGGCGACAGTGGTGGCACCGGATTCCGTGCCGGTAAAGCTGGCAAAGTTCGCCTGCGCAAAGCTGGTTCCCAGATCACCCTGCAACACACCGCCAAGCCACTGGAAGTAGCGAGTGACCAATGGCTGTTCGAGCCCGAGGTCCCTGCGAATTGACGCCACAGCCTCTGGCGTGGCGCCTTGGCCAAGAATGGATTCTGCAAAATCGCCGGGCAACAGATTGACCGAGACAAAAATCACGATCGACACAATCAGCAATGTCAAAAGGCCCAGCCCGAGCCGCTGTAGAATAATCGTCAGGACGTTGCCCAAAACTGAAGTTTTCCCCGTAGCTTCCTAGAAAGCTTAACGGCATATTTTCAACTGTAAAGCCTAAAGCCCCAGCATATGGCGCTGTGTACCCATCATGTCCATAGTCCGCACAAGCTCTGCACTGATCCCCGGCTCTGACAGGGCATGGCCTGCGCGACCGATAAATGTCAGCCGCGATTTTGACCACATCTGCGAGAGTTTATAGGCCGATGTGGGCGGGCAGATCATATCATATCGGCCCTGCACGATCACTCCGGGTACATCGGCAATCTTGGCCATCTGATCTGGGTGCAGAATCTGCTGCTCATCACTCAGAAATCCGGCATGATAAAAATAATGGTTCTCAAGCCGGGCAAAGGCGCGGGCATAGTCGGCGGGGCTTTCACCGGTCACGCCATCGCTGTCCATTGACGCCAACGCATTCTCCCACGACGCCCACGCGCGCGCAAAACGCACCTCTTGTGCGCGGTCGTCCGAAAAAAGCCGCCGGTGGTAGGCTGCGATATAGTCGTCCCGCTCGTCCTCTGGAATCAGTGAGGCAAAGCGGTCCCACAGGTCAGGCCAGAATTTTCCCGCGCCGCCGCCATAGAACCAATCCAGTTCCGGTTGTGTCATCAGGAATACACCACGCAAAGTCAGGGCCGCTGCGCGGTCAGGATGCGCCTGTGCATAGATCAGGGCAAGCGTGGCCCCCCAAGATCCGCCAAAGACGATCCAGCGATCAATATTCAGCGTTTCGCGGATCAATTCTATGTCGGCAACAAGATGCCACGTTGTATTCGCCTCGACGCTGGCATGGGGGCGTGATCGGCCACAGCCGCGTTGATCAAACAAAATGATACGGAATATATTGGGATCAAAATAGCGGCGCATCGCAGGGCTGCACCCGCCACCGGGGCCGCCGTGCAGCACAACGACAGGCACACCTTCAGGGTTTCCGCATTGTTCCATGTAGATACGGTGACCGTCGGCCACCTCCAGCATCCGCTGATCGAAGGGATCAATCGGCTGGTAAAGATGCGCACCCGGGCGCTTTTGTCCTACGACTTTGTCCATAACCACCCTATATCGCGTGTTGAGCCCACTGACCATAATGCGGAGAGATGAAAATGTCGGCAACGAACACCGTAGACCCCGGCGAGATCGCCAAGTTCGAGGCAATGGCAGCCGAATGGTGGGACCTGAATGGCAAGTTCAAACCTCTGCACATGATGAACCCAGTGCGTCTGGACTATATCACAAACCAGATCGCTACGGAATTCGGACGCGACCTGACCCAGCCGGAACCGTTCAAGGGCCTGCGTGTCCTTGATATCGGTTGCGGTGGTGGCCTGCTGTGCGAACCGATGGCGCGTTTGGGTGCAACGGTCGTGGGTGCAGATGCGGCCGAACGGAACATCCCGGTGGCCCGCATCCATGCCGAACAGTCGGGGTTGGATATCGACTACCGCTACACCACAGCCGAGGCGCTTGCGGACGCCGGCGAACAGTTCGATGCAGTGCTGAATATGGAAGTGGTCGAACATGTCGCAGACCCTCAAGGCTATCTGACAGCCTGCCAGCAGCTCATGAAGCCAGGCGGTATCCACATCTGTTCGACCATCAACCGGAACCCGAAATCCTTTGCGATGGCAATCGTGGGTGCGGAATACGTGATGCGTTGGCTGCCCAAGGGCACGCACGAATGGAAAAAATTCGTCACGCCGGATGAATTGTTTGCGTTGCTTGAAAAGGCCGGAATGACGCCGGTGGATCGCAAAGGCTTCGTGTTCAACTTCGCAAAGTTTACGTGGTCAATCTCGGACCGCGACCTGTCGGTGAACTATGTGACGACTGCAACCAAACCAGCCTAGGATAGCATTTTCGCGCCGCAGCACTTTGATTTGTTCAGTCGACTTTACTTAATTTCAAACGCATCTCGCGCAGCACAGGCAGCACGGCCCTTGCCTTTTCTTCGCCGACTTTGTTCACAACATCGACAATTACCGGTGCAATGGCAGCAACGGCTGCATCGCGCGCCGCCTGACCTGACGGGCTGATCGCGACCATCTTGCGCCGCGCGTCATCCCAATCAGGGCGCACATGGACCCAGCCTGCCCATTCCAGTTTGTGCAAGGTGTTCGTCATCGCGCCACGCGTCAGATGGAATGTCTTGGCGAGCTGCGCAGGAGACCGCTCGACGCCGGAATGTGCCAGATGGTTCAGCACGGAAAAATGCGACAGCTCCATCCCCTTGGGCAAGACACGCGCAACATTGGCCCGCGCTAGTTGATCAACGGCTAGAATTTCGCTGAACAACGATACGGCCAGATTGTTTGCATTGTCAGACATCAGGGACCTTCGAAAGGGCGATCGTGACCAAGTGCCGCGATACGTTTGCGGCTTTGTGCCACTGACCCTGGGTCAAGATCAACCAAGCCGATACCGGGTTCGGTACCCAGATCCAGCAAAACCTCGCCCCAGGGCGAAATTGCCATGCTGTGCCCGTATGTTTTGCGTGGTTTGCCTGCTTGTGTCGCATGCGTGCCCGTCTGGGCAGCAGCCAGAACAAAAGAGCCCGTTTCGATCGCACGTGCGCGCAGCAAAGGTTCCCAATGCGCAGCACCGGTCACCGGCGAAAATGCAGACGGGACCAGCAACACCTCTGCGCCAGCCTGTGCCAGCGCGCGGTAAAGATACGCAAAGCGGACGTCATAACAGATGCTCAGGCCGATCTTTGCGAACGGTGTATCCACCACAACAGCACGCTCACCGGGGCGATACCCGGCGGATTCGCGATAGGTTTCGGTTTCGGAAACCGTGACATCGAACATATGTATTTTATCATAACGCGCCAAGATCTGCCCGGCGGGATCAATCAGAAAAGACCGATTGGCAAAGCGCCCGTCGGGATCATGCGTTTTCAATGCCAAAGAGCCGACCGAGAGCCAGACACCGTGACGGATCGCGGCCTGACGCAGGCCCTTGAGCGTGATGTCATCTGCTTCGTGCTGCAAGACACGGGTCTGGTGGGCGCGGTCTTGCGACACACAGTTGGTGACCTCGGGCGTCAGCACGAATTTCGCGCCCTGACCGGCCGCCTGCGCGATCATCCCGGTTGTCTGTACCAGATTGGCAGACGGATCATCGCTGACATTCAGTTGAAGGAGCGCTGCCTTCATGCCGCCAGCAGCGCATCCAGTTTGCCACCGCGCTCCAATGCGAGAAGATCATCACAGCCACCCAAATGCGTGCCGTCGATAAAGATCTGAGGGACAGTGCTGCCCCCATTCGCGCGCTGGATCATCTCGGCGCGGCGTTCAGGGTGGGCGGAAATATTGACCTCGGCAAAGCTGATACCTTTGGAATTCAGCAGGCGCTTGGCCATGTGGCAAAAACCACAGGTCGGTTTCGTGTACATTTCAACTGTTGCCATGACTCTGGTCCTTTGATCGGTTCCGCCCTTGATCTAGGTATCTTTGACGACTCTTGCCAGTGTAACAATCGATACAGTTGTGGCACCGGCAGCCTTGGCCGCCTCTGTACAGGCGGCAAATGTGGCGCCTGATGTCATGACGTCATCGACCAAAATGACCGTCTTGCCTGCTATTTGATCAACCCGTTTGGGATTGGGTACGATAGCATCCGACAACGCGGCAAAGCGGGCGTCACGGCTATGCCCCTGAAGCGCGTTCGTTTTTTTCGGGCGCAGCAAGGCATCGACGCAAACCGGCAGATCCAGAACCTTCCCGATCTCCTGCGCTAACAATGCAGATTGGTTGTACCTGCGCCTTAGAGTGCGGAGCCAATGAAGCGGTACAGGAACCAAAACAGTGTCTGTTTCGGCCCACTTTTCAATTTTTTGCGCCATCCAACGCGCTGTGGGTCGGGCAAGGTCGGTGCGATCACCATGCTTGAGCCCCAAGACCAACCGCCTGCCGATGCCGGTATAAACCAGTACCGCGCGGCCCTTGTCCCATGGGCGCGCGATGGTCATGCAATCGTCGCACTGCACGACCTCGTCGCGATCTTCGCCGGGCAATGAAGTGCCGCAGCTTTCACAAACCAACCCCCCGATGAACTGCGTTTCACGCCAGCAGGCAGCGCAAAGGCCAAAATCATCCTCGGTTTGCGCATCGCACGCGACGCACTGTGGCGGATAAATTGCCCGAATAACGCTTTGCAACCGCATGAATGCACCCTAAGTGACCGGCATGGATATGCCCCAGATCACCGACCGCGCTGCCTTGATGCGCAACCGCGCCCGCGCTGAACCCGATGCGCTGTTCCTGCAGGAACACGCCGCCGGTGAACTGCAAGAAAGACTGATCGAGGTTAACAGAACCTTTACATCAGTCGCGATCGTGACGGGTTTTCCCGATTTCTGGGCCGCGCGTTATCCAGATGCCACAATCATTGCGGACGAAGAGACACTGGCGCTGAAACCGCAATCCTATGACCTGATCCTCCATGCAATGTGCCTGCATTGGGCGAATGATCCGGTGGGACAGTTGGTTCAGGCACGCCATGCGCTGAAACCTGACGGGCTTTTGCTTTGCACGTTCCTCGGGGGTCAAACTCTGCATGAACTGCGCGCCTCACTTGCCGAAGCCGAGGCTGTTGTTGCTGGTGGCCTGTCGCCCCGGATCGCGCCCATGGGCGAAATCCGCGATCTGGGCGGGCTTTTGCAGCGTGCCGGGTTTGCCCTTCCCGTTGCGGACGCCACGCCACTGACGGCGAGCTACGTCAATGCCTTTCACCTGATGCATGACCTGCGCAAAATGGGCGAAAACAACGCGCTAAGCCAACGGATCAAACATGCGACGCGGCGCAATATCATGACTGAAGCGGCATGCATCTATGCCGCAAATTTCCGGAACAAAGAGAATCGGGTCGATGCCACCTTCGAGTTCATCACTCTAACGGGATGGGCGCCTGCCGAAAGCCAACCGCAACCCTTGCGTCCCGGAAGCGCAAAAATCAGGCTTGCCGATGTACTTATGACGCAGGAAACGCCTTTAGATAGGTCCAATGATTGAACCAGTGCGTATCCCATTTAAATACCAAGCAAATGACGCTAGCTAAAGGGCCATGAAAATGTTCGATGCACAAACACAGGCCGAAGAGCGCCCAGCAACATGCCCGGTGCATGCGCAACCTGACCACCCGGCTGTGAAACCGGCGCGGGTTGGTGTTCTTGTTGCAAACCTTGGCACACCTGACGCGACCGACTATTGGTCGATGCGGCGCTACCTGAACGAATTCCTGTCCGATAAGCGCGTTGTCGATTACTCCGCCTGGATTTGGCAGCCCCTTCTGCAACTGATTATCCTGACGAAGCGCCCTTTCTCGTCCGGTGCGGCCTACAAGTCGATCTGGAACGAAGAGGACAACGAAAGCCCGCTTCTGACGATCACCAAAAAGCAGACCGCAGCCATCAAGGCGCATCTGGTCGAACGTTATGGCGACGACGTACGGGTCGATTTCTGCATGCGCTATGGCAACCCGTCCACTAAATCCAAAGTCCGCGAGATGGTCGAAGAAGGATGCACCAAAATCCTATTCTTCCCGCTTTACCCACATTACGCCGGCGCGACCTCTGCGACGGCAAATGATCAATTTTTCCGAGCGCTTATGGAAGAAAAGTGGCAACCAGTAGCGCGCATCGTTGCACCCTATTTCGACGAACCCGCCTATATCGAAGCGCTCGCCCAGTCGATTGAGCGCGCCTATGCTGCTGCGGAAACGAAGCCTGAAAAGCTGATCTGTTCGTATCACGGTGTGCCAGAACGTTACCTGCGCGAGGGTGACCCTTACCACTGCCAGTGTCAGAAAACGACGCGCTTGCTAAAGGAACGGCTGGGCTGGGATGATACGCAGATCGTGACAACCTTCCAATCACGCTTCGGGCCGGAGGAATGGCTCAAGCCATATACCGTGGAAGAAGTCGCGCGCCTTGCAGAAGAAGACGGCATCAAGAACATTGCTGTCTGCGCACCTGCATTTTCGGCTGACTGCATCGAGACGCTGGAAGAAATCAACGAAGAGATCAAGGAAAGCTTTGAAGAGGCGGGCGGCGAGCATTTCACCTATATCCCGTGCCTGAACGATGATCCGGCGCATATCGATGCATTATCCGGTGTGATCGAAAAGAACCTCAAGGGTTGGCTTGGCTAAGTGCTACGCCCCAACCGATTGCGATAAATATACCTTCCTTTGATTTTTCATATGGAGTGTAAACGGTCTGATCCGATGAAAGTAACCATGACAGACAGTGGTGCAACCATTGATGCCCACGATCTTGGACCCCTGTTGGGACTGGCGCCATCCGAGGTGCCAGACAAGATGCGGGCAGGCGAAATTACAAGCCTGTCGGAAGAAGGCGCAGATGTGGATGCGGGACGGATTCGCCTGACATTTTGGTACGCTGGCCAACGTGTTCGCTTGATCTGCGATGAAGATGGTACTGTCATCAAAACAACCAGAATCAGAACCGCCGGCTAGATAAGCCGGGCGTTAACACCACGCCACATAATCGGGATCAAAACTAACCTTACGGTTATTTCGTGCGAGGCGGGTGTTAAAGATTGAAAAATAGGCGGCTTTTCTCAGACAAAGACACAACATTTCTGCACAGTTGCCCTAAAGGTAACATATTTCGCTGCAATAAATGACGATGTGTAAGTATCTTGTATGGATCGTTTCATGTTGTAGGAACGACAAGTGGTGAAAATGACAGCAGCAACACAGCCAATTGAAAGGGTGGACCGAGAAACGCGGAGCGAAGCGCTTCCCGACGGTACAATTTTGTTGGGTGATCAGTTTACAATCGACAGAGCGCTGAGCAACGGCGGGTTCGGTATTACGTATCTTGCAAAAGATAACTACCTGGACCGAAGCGTTGTCATCAAAGAGTGCTATCCTGAAGTGTTCTGTATGCGCGACGGCAAGGACGTTCTCGTGCGCTCTGACCAGCACAAGGCAAAATACCGCACCATCGTCGAAATGTTCATGCGCGAGGCCCGGAGCATCGCAAAGATGCGCCACCCGAACATCGTTGGCGTACACCGGATATTCGAGGACAACCAAACCGCTTATATGGTGCTTGACCTGATCCATGGCCGTGACCTGCTAAGCATCATCAAAGACAAGAATGACCCGCTGCCACCTGATCAGATCAAAGAGATTCTCATCAAGGTGCTGGATGCGGTCGACTTGGTCCACCAAAACGATCTTTTGCACCGTGATATTTCACCGGACAATATCCTGCTGGATAAATGGGGAAACCCCTTCCTGATCGACTTTGGCGCTGCCCGCGAAGAAGCCAGCCGCGAGACGCGCGCCGTGTCTTCTGTTTTGGTCGTCAAGGACGGATACTCGCCACAAGAGTTCTATTTCGCGGGTGGCAAGCAAGGCCCAAGCAGCGACCTTTATGCATTGGGTGCCACGTTCTATCACCTGATCAGCGGCACCTCGCCGCCGAACAGCCAAACACGGATGGCAGAGTTTGCAGGCAACAGTCCTGATCCTTGCGAGCCTCTGGTCGGTCGTTTCCCCGAATACGATCAGGCGTTCCTTGCGGCCATCGACAAGGCGATGCAGATTCTGCCAAAGGCGCGTCTGCAATCGGCAACCGAATGGCTGAACATCATCAACAAGGAAGGCGAGCGCGTTAAACCGCTAAAGCTGTCTTCACGGTTTGATCTGAACAAGACGCTGACCCGCTTGGTATCCGAAACCAATGAATATGTACTGAACTCAGAACCGCGCGAACCCAAGCCTGCACCACTTGCGCTCAAGCCTGTTGAACCCAAGGTGGCATCGACGCCGGGTTGGGTCGACGATTTTAATGACGAAACTACCGAGACGCTTGAAGAGCAGCGCGCGGTTCAGAAAACTGTCGCAGAGCTTGCCGCGCGCAAAGCTGAACGGGAAGCAGCCGAACGGCGCAGAAAACAGTGGTGGCGTCTGGGGTTCCTGCAAAAGAGAAAAAGCAAAAACCTGTTTTCTTAGTAAATTTCAAAACAAAGGGCGCATACTGCGATGCGCCCTTTGTTTTCGTCAAAAAGAACGGTCCTCAAATCAGCAGCACCTGCGTTCCAACGCGCGTCAGATCGTAAAGCTCTGCGATTTGCTCATTATAAAGGCCTATGCATCCATTTGAAGACCGACGGCCGATCTTGCGCGTGTCATGGGTGCCGTGAATACGGTAATACTGCCATGACAGATGAAGCGCATGTGTCCCCATCGGGTTGTCCGGGCCTGGGCCTATGAAATCCGGCCACTCTGGATTGCGGATTTTCATCGAAGGCGTCGGCGCCCAGGTCGGGCCCTCGACCTTGAGGGTGATCGACGTGCGTCCTGTACGGGTCAACTCTTCTGACAGGGGAACGCTTGTCGGGAAGAGTTTGTAGACCGATTGATCTTCGGACCAGAAATGCAATGCCCGTGACTGAATATCGACAAGGACCGCCCCGTTATCGAGGTTGCTGAAGTAAGGCTGCCAATCCAACGACCGGAAGCTCGCTACATTTCGTTTCACACCAGAAGAGATATCCTCTTCGATCTCTGTACTATTGGCAGTTTGGGCGACTGCACCTGTTCCGACTACCGCAGCCGATGCCGCAAGGAACCCCCGACGCGTTAATTTATTGGTCATAATACTACTCCTCGAAGGATCAGCTTCTTCTAAACCTGAGTGATAGTGGGTTTGGCAAAACGCCGCAATTCAAACAAACGTCATTTCTGGCGTTCTCTTTGCATGTGGGTTTGAAGTGTCACGTCATTCCCGCTAAAGAATGGCAACTCTTGAAAAGGCGAATATTGCAATGTTGCGACGTGAAGTGTTGATTGGATTGGCCGCAACGGGACTGACGGCCTGCAGTACCACAGGGAACCGTCCACTTGACGCAGATGGTCTGCCGCTTCCCGCAGCATATATTGTCAGTCCCAGCGATGAGGCCGCAATCCAGTTCCGGATGCTTGATAGCGTGAATTCTCTGCGCCGGACCGCTGGTTTGGTACCGGTTGAACTTGATGCGCGCCTCAATGCGGCAGCAGCGACCCATTCACGTGACATGGCCGTACAAAACCGCCCGTGGCTATTTGGCTCTGACGGGTCCAGCCCGGTGGAGCGTGCGCGCCGTGTCGGTTTCCCGGGCCGTTTATTGGGTGAAAACATCTCGGAATCATTTGAGTCGGAAATACAGACCCTTGCCGCTTGGATGGCACAAGAAAACACCCGCGCCGTGATCCTTGATCCGAATGCGCGGTTCATGGGTTTTGCATGGTATCAGGAAGATAATGCAAAGCTCTGGTGGACCTTGAACATGGGCAGCAACCCTGCGGTCAGCCAGCCTATGACAGGGTTCAGCTTTTAGGCGTAGATGTAGATCGGTGTACCGGTGTTGATCATCGGATAAAGCTCGTCCATTTCGTCATTCGTGACGGCAATACAACCCCAAGTCCAATCCGGCATCCCGATCCATCTTTGCGGTGTGCCGTGAATGAAGATGTCGCCACCGGGATCAATTCCT
Organism: Yoonia sp.; assembly: GCF_046498525.1. GTDB lineage: Bacteria > Pseudomonadota > Alphaproteobacteria > Rhodobacterales > Rhodobacteraceae > Yoonia. The sequence continues at coordinate 7,389 of NZ_JAWOAN010000288.1, read as the reverse complement.
TTGGCGCGGGCATAAGCGATATCGTTCGCGTCCGGATATGAAATACCGAGCGAAAGATGAAAACGGCTGTTCGGATTACGGCGATCAATGCGATAGCCGCCTTCAGGGGTGCGCCCGTCACCTTCCTGCGCCTTGTGGCCGACCGGCGTAAAACCCAAATCCACTTTATAGGACTTCAAAAGGGTACGGTTGTGCAAAATCTGCATCTCGCGACGCTCTTTCAAAATCTGAATGCGGGTGACTTCTGGCCCGATATAAACCGGTGGCTGTGCGGTACACCCGACAAGCCCGATTGCAGCTGTCCCTGCCATCATAGAACGTCGTGAAATCATGTCTCTGCCCATCTTTACGGTCTGCGCCGTTTTCTTACAGCTACACTAAAGGCAGCGTTCAGAAAAGAGAGCATCGCACGATTGCAGTTACTTGCGCGTGAAAGCTGCAACAATTTCGACATGAGGCGACCAACGGAACTGGTCGACAACCTGCACCCACGGCATCGCAAAGCCTGCATCGACCAACGTCTGGGCATCCCGCGCAAATGTCACGGGATTGCAGGAAACCATTGCGATTGTGTTTATCTCGGATGCGGCCAGCGTTGCGATCTGCGCTTCGGCACCTGCGCGCGGCGGGTCGATCACAGCCGCATCAAAATGACGCAACTCATCAGCCTCAAGCGGGCGACGGAACAAATCTCGCGTCTCAGTCGTGACACGCCGCAGTTGATGCCCTTCGCGCCAGCCACGATCAAGCGCGTTCAGCATCGCCGCCTCACCCTCCACCGCATGCACTTCGGCGTATTTGGCCAAAGGCAGCGTAAAGGTGCCGCAGCCTGCGAAAAGGTCGACCACACACGCCGCTTTGACGGTGATCTCTTGGACTGCGGATAGCAGGGTCGCCTCTCCGTGCTTGGTCGCCTGCAAAAATGCGCCGGGCGGTGGTACGACTCCTGTTCCGCCGAAATCCTGCGCCGGCGGATTGATCATCACGACCGGTTCATCATTCCAGACCAACCGCGACAGCCCAAACTGATTGGCCAAAGCAGCCAGCTCAACGCGTAATTGCGGTGTAAGTTCCTTGTCGGTCGCAACCAGAACATCCGGCCCCGTGTTCGCCTCGGTTACGGTCAGATCAATCTCGCCCTTGCGCGAGCAGGCAAGCACGGTCAGCGCCTCAAGCGCGGGAAAGCTTGCGATCAATGCAGGCGTCAGCAACTGGCAATCCGGCACCGCCACCAAAGTATCGGAGGCCCGCGTATGAAAGCCGACCATAGCGCCTTTTTTGGTGCGACGCCCTGACAGTTTCGCGCGTCTTCGCGACGTCGGAGGCGACGTGGCGATATCGCGAAAATCAGTGTCTAACCCGCGCGCATGTACCGCTTTTGCGACAATGTCCTGTTTCCAAGCCGCAACGAAAGCATCGTTTGCATGCTGCATCGCGCACCCGCCACAGGACTTGAAGTGGCGACATGGCGCTGCGACCCGGTCAACCGAGGGCGTCACGATCCGAAGGGTGCCGTCTTGTGCGACATCCACCTCTTCCCCCGGCAAAACGCGTGGCAACAAAGACCGCCCGTCAGAGGCACGCCCCATCCCAAGATGGGTCAAACTTTCAATCGTCAGCATTTATTCCGCCGCATCTTTCACATTGATGAACCCACCTGACTGGCGGTTCCAATAGCGCGCATAAAGCCCACCTTGGGCCAGTAGCGCATCATGGGTTCCTTCTTCGACAATACGGCCTGCGTCAAGCACGACGATGCGGTCCATCCGCGCCAAAGTGGACAGACGGTGTGCGATGGCAATGACCGTTTTTCCATCCATAATAGACTCTAACGCGCCTTGAATTGATGCTTCCACCTCTGAATCGAGCGCGCTGGTTGCCTCATCCAGCACCAGAATTGGCGCGTCTTTCAGAATGGCGCGCGCGATGGCGATGCGCTGGCGCTGCCCGCCCGACAGCTTGACGCCCCGTTCACCCAGATGTGCATCATAGCCTGTCCGCCCCTTGTGGTCCCTCAGAGTCAGGATGAACTCATGCGCCTCGGCCTGACGGGCGGCGTCTTCGATTTCGTCCTGTGTCGCATCCGGCTTGCCGTATTTGATATTGTCGTGGGCCGAACGGTTGAACATCGCCGTTTCCTGCGTGACCATCGCGATCTGACGGCGCAGGCTTTCCTGCGTCACGTCACGCACATCCATCCCGTCGATCATCACCTTGCCTGTTTCGGCATCGTAAAGCCGCAGCAGCAAGGCCACCAAGGTGGATTTGCCCGCACCGGATGCCCCGACCAGTCCCAGTTTTTCGCCAGGCTGCACCGCAAGGTTCACCCCATCAAGTCCACCGGGTCCACCACCATAGCTGAAAGACACATCCTCCAAGGTGATCGCACCATGCTTGGCTGCCAGATCCTCTGCATCATGAGCGTCGGTCAACGTATGTGCAGGACTGAGCGTATGCATCGCGTCCTCGACTTCACCGACATTGGCGTACATGCCCATCAGCGTGAAACTGACCCAGCCTGTCATCTGCGACAAGCGCAACGAAATTGCGCCCGCCGCGGCAATATCACCGGCCGAGGCCACACCTTTTGTCCAAAAATAAAGGGTTAGGCCAACAAGGATCACTGGCAACAGCCCACCCAGCGCCATCAACCAGAACCGGAAAGATGCCGACAACCAGCCATAACGCACAGCGGTGCCCCAGTAGTTTTCCATCGCATCGATAGCGGCGCGATCCTCGTGGTCGTCATGAGCGAAAAGCTTGACCGTCTTGATGTTCGTGATCGTATCGACAACCTGACCTGTCACCATCGCCCGCGTCGCGGCACGTGCCTTGGACCGTTCGCGAATACGCGGCATGAAAAAACGGATCAGCGCGATGTAAGAAATCGCCCAAAACGCAAGCAGCGCCGCAGAACGCGCATCAATGGTGAACAGCAAGATCACAGAACCCAACAGCGACGCCAGTGCAAACGCGACAGTGTGGATCATATCCACGATCAGATCGGTCGTCGCGCGGGCCGCCTGCATCTGCTTTTGCGCAATGCGGCCGGCAAAGTCATCATCAAAGAAAGTAACCGACTGGCCCAAAGAATGCCGGTGCAGGCGCGACAGGATCAGATTGCCAAGGGAAGGGCCAATAACCACGGCCTGCATCACGCCTGAAAGACCAAGCACGATGGGCCGCAAGACAAGGAAAAATACCGTCACACCAATCAACAAAAGCACGTTGTCGGTGAAATAAGTCTCTCCGCTCGATGCCAGCGTCGCGTCAATCACCCAGCCCAGCATCAGGGCCGTCGCAACCTCGAGCGTTCCGGCAAAAGCAGACACTAATCCTGCCAAAAGCGTGATTTTTGTACTGCCGTTCAGGCACCACCGCAGAAATGCCATCAGGGTCTGCGGCGGGGGTCCTTCGGCAGGTTCAAAAGGGTCGATCCAACGTTCTGGTGTCATTCAGCTACCTGTTCGCTCTGGCCCAGAAAGCCCCCTGATTGGCGCGCCCAGAACCGTGCGTATTGTCCATTTGCTGCCAGCAATGCGTCATGCTTGCCTTCTTCGACGATGCGCCCCTGATCCATCACGATAATCCGGTCAAGTTGGGCAATCGTCGAAAGACGGTGCGCGATGGCAATGACGGTCTTGCCTTCCATCATCCCGTAAAGCGTCTGCTGAATTGCGGCCTCAATCTCACTATCTAGGGCGCTGGTCGCTTCGTCCAAGAGCAGGATCGGCGCATCCTTGAGAATGACACGCGCCAAACTGATCCGCTGGCGTTGCCCGCCTGACAGTTTGATCCCACGTTCACCCACACGGGCGTCATAGCCGGTGTTGCCCTCATTATCCGCAAGCCCGAGGATGAAATCATGTGCTTCAGCCCTTTGCGCGGCCACAATCATCTGTTCCTCTGTGGCGTCAGGATTACCGTAAAGGATGTTTTCGCGCACCGTCCGGTGCAGCAACGCGCTGTCCTGTTGAACCATACCGATGGCGCTACGCAGGCTATCCTGTGTCGCATGGCTGATATCCTGCCCGTCAATACTGATTGTACCTTTTTCTGCGTCGTAGAACCGCAACAGCAGTTTCACGAGCGTTGATTTTCCCGCACCCGATTGCCCGACAAGCCCAACCTTTTCACCCGGTGCAATGTTCAGGTTGATCCGGTCCAGACCGCCTGCCTTTCTGCCGTAGTGGTGCGACAGGTTGCTGATCTGAACGGCGCCTTCGGTCACCGCCAAAGGTTTTGCATCAGTTCGGTCCAACAGCGTGACAGGTTGCGCGATAGTTAGCATGCCTTCGGCCACCACCCCCAATTGGCGGAAAAAGTTGGTGATCGCCCACATGATCCAGCCGGACATCGCATTCAGGCGCAATGTCAGCGATGTCGCCACTGCAACCAGCCCGACCGAAGCCGCACCCTGCATCCACAGCCAGATGGCCCAGCCAACAACACCGACGATCAGCACACCGTTCAGGATCATCAATCCCGCGTCCATGATGGTATAAAGGCGCATCTCGATCTGGAAGGTGCGGCGCGCTTCTTCGATCGCCTCTTTGGCATAGTTTATCTCGCGGTCATGGTGGGCGAACATCTTGACCGAGTGAATATTTGTGTAACTATCGACGACTCTGCCGGTGACGGCACTTCGCGCATTCGATGCGGCCTCTGATGCAGGGCCAATCCGTGTGACAACCCAGCGCAAAAGCCACAGATAAGGCACGATCCACAGCATCAGCGGCAACAGCAGCCGCAAATCCGCCTGCCCCAGCAAAATGGCGGCGGCCACCAGATAGGCAATCGCAAAAGTAATCGCGTCAAAAAGCTGGAAAATCACCTCGCCCGCCGCTGGCGGCGTTTGCATGATGCGGTTGGCGATACGTCCGGCGAAATCATCCTCGAACCAGCCGACCGATTGGCGCAAAACATGTTTATGCGCTCGCCAGCGCACCAGAGTGCCGAAATTCGGCAGGATGCTGTTATTAAGCAACATCACCTGTGCCACATGGACCGCAGGGCGCAGGGTCAGGATGAAGACGGCGACCAGAATGAACTCGAGCCCGCTTTGCGCCCAAACCTCGGCAGGCGTACCGGTGGCAAGGATATCAACCAGCCGCCCCAGATAGGCCATCAGCCACACTTCGATGATCGCGATGATGACCGAGGCAATACCCGTGATCCAGAATACCCGCATGAACGGCTCTGCGTATTCGCGCAGAAACGGATAAAGCCGCTTGGGCGGCGTGTCGTTCTCCTTGTAGGTTACATAGGGATCGACAAGACCTTCGAACCAACGAAACATGGGTCTGCCTTTCGGGAACAGAGGGCTGCTATAACAAAGCTTCGGTCAAAGAAAAAGCAGCGCCGAAAAACCGACCAAAGCAAGCGCCATGACACGCATGAACGTGCGCCAGGCCAGAGGGTTGGTCAGCAGATAGGACAACAGGCTGCCTGCAACGGCCCAAAAGGTGCAAACGCCAAGGTTTATGGTTGAAAACGTGCCTGCCAAGGTTGTCGCCTGCTGCACAGGAGCAAGGGTCGCGACATAAGCCGTGGCACTTAGCGCAACTGCCCAAACCTTGGGATTGATCCACTGGAACAGCACTGCTTTGATAAAGGTAAAGGGCCTGTCCGTTTCTCTTTTCTTGGCCGGATCAGCGTACCACAGATTGTAGGCCATCCAAAAAATCCAAAGGCTTGCGATGATCTTGAGAAGGAATCCCAGCGCAGGCAGCACCGTAATCAATGCGCCGATCCCGATGCCCGTAACCGCCGCGATCACGCCAACGCCCAGCGCAACCCCGATGATGTGCGGAATAGTCCGCTGAAACCCGAAACGCGCACCCGATACCGTGATCAGGATCACATTCGGGCCGGGTGAAAACAGGCCAAAAAAAACGAAGCCGAAGAGAGGCAGGTATTCAATCAAGCAGGTCTGCTTTCGTCAAAGTGAAGCCCGAGCTTATCCACCGCGCCTCTGCCTCTTTCAAGGCTTCACCAAGCGCCACGCCGCTGAGTTCTGGCATCAGGTCCGCAGCCTTGAGCGGAAAGACCTGCCTTGCCGCGTCTTCGATCACTGTCAGCGCTGTCTTGTCGACGGGCTGGCCAAGCCACGCGGACTGGATCAACAGCACATCCCGCCCAATGCCGGCCCCATGGCGATACCCCGCTTCAATCGGAGACAGCCCGGATGTGATGCGGGCAAGGTCACGCGCCTGCACCTTGGAAAGTCGCAATGCCTCCTGCGGGGTGCCGCCAATCATGGCAAGCCGACGCAGCGGGTCTGCCGCGATATCAAGCGACTGTTCAAGGTGGACCAAAACGGCAAGGCCACCTGCCCGTGCGCCCGGCAAGACCTGCGCCAAAGCGCCTGTCGCCGCCATCGCGGCAAGTGCAGGTGCCGGATCGGGCGCAGCCAGCAGCTTGAGCATCTCTGCCGTCACGCGTTCGATCGAAAGGGATTGCAGCCCTTCGATATTATCGGCGCAGGCAGCAAGCCCATCTGCGTCAGGCCCTTCGTTGATGTCGCCGTACCATGCGTAAAACCGGAAAAACCGCAGGATACGCAGACAGTCTTCCTTGATCCGGCGATCTGCATCTTCAATGAACCGGACACGGCGCGCTTGCAGATCCGGCAGCCCGCCTAATGGGTCCAAAACCTGGCCGTCCGGTGCAGCATAGAGCGCGTTCATCGTGAAATCGCGGCGGCGCGCATCATCGGTGATATTGTCAGAAAAGGCGACAGTGGCATGCCTGCCATCCGTGGCGACGTCTCGACGGAAGGTGGTGATCTCGAAGGGTATATCTTCAGTGACCACTGTCACTGTCCCGTGGTCGATCCCTGTCGGGATCGCCTTGATCTTTGCAGCTTTCGCCAGGTTCATCACTGTTTCGGGCAAAGCATCGGTGGAAAGGTCAAGATCAGCGACGGGTTCGCCCAACAACTGGTTGCGCACACACCCGCCGACAAACCACGCCTGATAGCCCGCTTCGGTCAGCATCTTGCACACCGCCTGCGATGCATCATCCTGCAACCAGGGTGCCGAAATACGGGTCATTTCATCCGCTCCGCAAAGCCACGCATGATGCAGGCGGTAGCGCCCCAGATGTAGTAAGGACCAAAAGGGACCGTGTAATAAAGTCGGCGGCGGCCCTGCCATCTGCGGCCTTCGATCAGATAATTTGTTGTATTCAGAAGGTGCGCAAATGGCACCTCGAACACTTCGCTGACTTCGCCTGCCTCTGGAACAGGAACATAGTGGCCTTCGATCAGTGCAAGAACGGGCGTCACCTGATAGGCCGTCACTGTCTGATGCGGGGGAAGATGCCCCACAACGGTCACGATCTCCGGGTCTAGGCCAATCTCTTCGTGCGCCTCGCGCAGGGCCGCAT
>NZ_JAWOAN010000255.1:0-16268 GCF_046498525.1 Yoonia sp. | reverse complement strand
TTGATACTATCTTTATCGAGTTCTGGAAGCCCGTAAACAAAGGTTTTATCTTGAAATTTGCAATCAGCTTTTAATCTGAAATCATTGCTTAAATCTACGATTTTAGTCGTTTCAGAAAACTGATGTTTTTTCAAAAAATCAGTTGAGTTTCCATGACCCAAACACAAAAACACCACATCCACTTCAGAATTGATTTCAGATGAAAATTGAAGTTGAGTAGAACCAACTAAATCTTGATTGACAAACAACAGGTCGGGTACGCCGCCCATTTCGCGGATACCGCCCAGGGACGCCTGCAATTTGCCCTGCTCGCGCTCCATGCCAAGACGCTCTTTCTTGGTCAGGCCGGCAAATCCGTTTGCGGCGGCTTCGTCGATGGCCTTCAGGCGATTGATCGACTGCGAAACCGTCTGCCAGTTTGTCAGCGTACCGCCCAACCAGCGGTGGTTCATGTAGAACTGTGCGGATTTCTCGGCAGCGTCCATGATCGGCTTGGCTGCCTGACGCTTGGTGCCGACGAAAAGCACGCGGCCACCCTTTGCGACGGTGTCGCGGATAACCTGCAACGCCTGATCCAGCAGGGGAACCGTCTGTGTGAGGTCCATGATGTGGATGCCGTTACGTGATCCGTAGATGTATTTATCCATCTTTGGGTTCCAGCGCGATGTCTGGTGGCCAAAGTGTACGCCTGCTTCAAGCAGCTGACGCATGTTAAACTCTGGAAGAGCCATGTCGTTTTCCTTTTCCGGTTTCAAGCCTCAGCGGGGGATCAGCATGATGCCAACCGGTGGATCCTTTGGGATGTCTCTCCATCGGACCCGCCCCCGCCTGCGGGATTTAGTGACCGCGTCATAGCGGGGGTTTTGCCGCTGCGCAAGGCGCGTAATGCGCCCCACCTGCGTATTTTCCTTGGTTCAATGGCGATCAGGCGCCCATGATGGTGCCGTAGGTACGCTCGATGAACCAGTAAATCCCCACCGCTGCGATTGCCACCGATGCAGGTACCGCGACCAGACGGCGGTAGGCCTCAAGGTGGTCCCGAAAGTGGATTGACGCCATACACAGAACAAAGATTGCCGCCAGCGGTCCCAGGAACAGCCATACCTCGTTTTCCAGCGCCGTTCTCATCGCAGCCGGATTGAGGGCGATCAGAGCCAGTGCAGCGATCAGCAAGACACCATAAATCGCAAACCCCTGACCAACCTCGTTGGCACCGCGATCAATCCGCACTGCCTGCCAGATGCACAGGAACATGACTGCAATCACGGCCAACTGCCCGACTTCGACGCCAACGTTGAAGCCGATCAAGGCTGCGACGAAGGTTTCTTCCGGCAGACCGAATTGCGACAGTACAGAGGCAAAGCCCAACCCGTGCAAAAGCCCGAATATAAAGATCACGAAAGGCCGCCACGGGCTGATCCCCTTCAAAAAGATATTTTCGATTGCGACATAGGCAATGGAGAGTGCGATCAGCGGTTCGACCACATCGATAAACGCAATGCCGAGTGATTCCTGCATGAAGTCGTCGATGAAATCCGTATGCCCCAGCGCCGCCAGCGCCAGCGTGATCGTGTGAGCAAGCGTAAACAGCGACACCTGCAACAGCAGCGGGCGGAACCGTGCCGCCAGAAAAAAGAGGCCCAGCACAAAGAGAATATGATCCAGCCCCTTTGGCACGATATGATCAAAGCCTACGGGGATATAATCAAAAAAGGTCTGCCATCCCGTTGCCTGCCCGCCGCCAGCGAGCGGGATCGGGTCCGAAACTGCACCTGCTTCGAGATAACCGTCGTAGGGTTCCGGCACACCCATCTGACGCAAGACCAGCACACCGAATTCCGGGGCCCATCCTATCTGAACTGTTTCTGCACCGTCGGGCAAAGCGGCTGCAAATGTGAAGGTCGAAAACCGCACGATATCAACGTTGCCGGTCGGCTCTACCGTGACATCACGCAATTGCGGCGCAATTGGTTCACCATCGGCCCTGAGGGTGATGTTTTCTGCCATTTCCGGCCAGAAGGCCTCAAACTGCGCAGCAAGCGCGTCGGGCGATAAGGCCCGCAATTCATCATAGGTGGCCGCCTGCGCACTTTCATTCGTGTCAGCCGTTTCCGTCAGGTTGATGCCCGCGACAAAGCTTTCCAGATTGGCCCGTATTTCAAACGTCACCTCACCGTCGACAACGCGCATGTCGCCGATGGAAGGAATGACCTCGTGGGCCTGTGCTGTTGACAGGGTTGTGATCCAGATCAGCGCTGCGCTTGACAATGCCCGCAGAAACGCCACCTTTGCCGCGATCAAAAAGGAAGTTTTCATGCGCATTATCGCCCTTATTTTCAGTCTCATAGCAGCGCCCGTTGCAGCACATGAGTTCTGGATTGAACCAATCGAGTATCAAATTTCATCGGAAGGTACCTTGGAGGCCAACATTGTCAATGGCGAGGCGTTCGCTGGTGTACAGTTAGCTTATCTGCCGCAGCGCTTTGTGAACTTTGCCCTTTTTGCAGACACCGAGACGGTCCGCGTCGATGGCCGCCCCGGTGATCGCCCTGCACTCACTCAGGAGCCGGTGGCCGAGGGGCTCAATATCGCGGCTTATCAGGCCAATAACGCGACCGTTGACTACGAAAACTGGGAAAAGTTCCAGAATTTCGTCGATCACAAGGATTTCGGCGATGTGCTGAGCCTGCATGAGGCGCGCGGACTGTCATTGGACGGTTTCAAGGAAGTGTATTCGCGCCATGCCAAGGCGCTTTTCGGTGTGGGCAACAGCGCAGGTTCGGACCGGCGGGTGGGTTTGGAGACAGAGATTGTCGCCCTGACGAACCCCTATACCGACGATCTGGATGAAGGCGTCCGCGTACAGGTCTATTACCGCAACGATGTGCGGGCGAACACGCAGGTCGAGGTGTTCGAGAAGGCACCGGACAGCAGCGTTGCAATATCGCTTTACCGGACGGATGACGAGGGCATTGCCAGTTTTCCTGTCAAACCCGGCTATGCATATATGGTTGATGCCGTCGTGCTGCGCGAACCAAGCGCCCGGTTGGTGGAAGGAACGGGGGCGGTCTGGGAAACGCTTTGGGCCAATCTGACCTTTGCTGTGCCTGAGTAAGGCTTGCTCTTGACTGGTTGCTGGGTCAGAACGCCGGTATGACCAAGCCCCCTGACATCCTATGCATTGGTTCCGTCCTGTGGGACGTGATCGGGCGTACCGCCAGCTCTATGCGTGTCGGCTCTGACGTGCCGGGGCGCATCACGCGTTTGCCCGGCGGTGTGGCGATGAACATCGCCATGACCCTGCGCCGTTTTGGGATGACCCCGGCCCTGCTGACAACGATCGGGCGTGATCCCGAAGGCGACGAACTGATCGGCGAAGCCGTGCGCATGGGCATGATTTGCAATCACATCTATCGCTCGGAAGACTTGCCCACCGATGTGTATATGGCCATCGAGGGTGCAAACGGGCTTGTCGCCGCGATTGCGGATGCCCATTCGCTCGAGGCTGCCGGAGAAAAGATCTTGCGCGCCATGGGGGATGGCCGCTTGGGATCAGAGGCCGCGCCTTTTGCAGGGCCGGTTGCGCTGGATGGCAACCTGACGGAAGAGTTGCTTCAGTCCATCGCGGCGTCCCCGCTTTTTGCTGCCGCCGATCTGCGCGTCGCCCCTGCCTCGCCTGGGAAGGCGGAACGGCTCCTGGCGCTGCTGGGGCACCCGTCGGCGACGCTTTATGTGAACCTCGAAGAAGCGGGGCTGTTGTGCCAGACGGCGTTTGTAGATTCGGCCACGGCTGCGGCTGCCCTGATCGCGCGCGGGGCGCACCGTGTACTGGTGACAGATGGCGGCAGCTCTGCTTCGGAAGGCACCGCAGGAGACATCATCACCCAGATTCCACCCGCCGTGATGGTGACCCGCGTTACCGGCGCAGGCGACACATTCATGGCCGCCCATATCGCATCAGAGGCCCAAGGCATGGACCGGGACGCCGCCCTCGCCCGCGCGCTGAACGCCGCCGCCACCTATGTTTCCGGAGAAACCCCCTTATGATCCCGATCCACTATAGCGCCGAAGTGGCAAAGGCCCGCGCGACGAACGCGCCGATTGTTGCGCTTGAAAGCACGATCATTACCCATGGGATGCCGTTTCCCCAGAACGTGGAAACCGCGCGATTGGTCGAGGCCGACGTGCGCGCGGCCGGCGCTGTACCTGCCACGATCGCAGTGCTTGGCGGGGTCTTGCACGTCGGGCTCGAGGCAGACGAACTGGACAGATTGGGGCAGGCGCAAAACGTGGCCAAGCTGTCGCGCGCCGACATGGCCGCCTGTATCGCGACAGGTGGCACAGGTGCCACGACAGTGGCCGCGACCATGATCGCGGCACATCTGGCGGGAATCCACGTTTTCGCGACGGGCGGTATCGGGGGCGTACACCGCGGCGCTGAAAGCAGCTTTGATATCTCGGCCGACTTGCAGGAACTGGCGCAAACCCCTGTGACGGTCGTCGCCGCTGGTGCCAAGGCGATCCTGGATTTGCCAAAGACGTTCGAGGTGCTTGAAACCCTTGGTGTGCCCGTCATTGCCTATGGTCAGGATATGTTGCCCGCGTTCTGGTCTGCGACCTCGGATATTGCGGCCCCGCTGCGCATGGATACCGCCGCTGAAATCGCAAGGGCGCAGCAGACGCGCACCGCGATGGGGTTGCAAGGCGGGCAGTTGGTCACAAACCCGATCCCGCAGGACGCACAGATTGCGGCGGAAGAATTGCAACCGATCATCGAACAGGCCTTGCAGGAGGCCGAATGCCAAGGGATCAGTGCCAAGGCCGTGACACCGTTTCTTCTGGGTCGTATTTTCGAGTTGACGGAAGGCCGATCCCTGACTGCAAATATCGCCCTTGTGCGCAACAACGCGCGTCTGGCTGCACAAATTGCCATCGCAATGGTGAAATAGGACTGTGATCAAACCAAGGCCTGTTGCTGCAACGCACGCCAGCACATAAGTGTCCGGAAACACATCGAGAGTTTACACTGATGATCGACCCACATTCCGACGAGGCCAAGCGGCGCAACAAGCCGGGTATCGTTGCCCGTCTAAGAAGTAATTTCCTTGCCGGTCTGATTATCGTCGCCCCGATCGGGCTGACGATCTGGCTGATCTGGACGGTTGTCGGTTGGGTCGATGGCTGGGTTTGGCCGTTCATCCCGCAAGCCTATCAGCCCACAGCACTTTTGAACGATCTGCTGGGGTTGGAAGGGGAAGACCAGATTCAGGTCAACGTGCGTGGTGTCGGCGTTGTCATCTTCCTGATTTTCACCATGATTGTGGGGTGGGTCGGAAAAGGCTTGATCGGGCGGTCTTTTCTGGGGATCGGTGAGCGGTTTGTTGACCGGATGCCGGTCGTACGATCCGTCTACAATGCGGCCAAGCAAATCGCCGAAACCGTGTTTTCGCAGCGCGAGACATCGTTCGATACGGCCTGTCTGGTGGAATACCCGCGCAAGGGCATCTGGGCCATTGCCTTTATCTCGATCAACGCCAAAGGCGAGATTGATGCAAAACTGAACGATGGCGAACCCATTGTGACGGTGTTCCTGCCCACAACGCCCAACCCGACGTCCGGGTTCCTTCTGTTTCTGCCGCAACGTGATGTCATGCCACTGGATATGACGGTGGAAGATGCCGCCAAGCTGGTAATCTCTGCCGGGCTTGTCTACCCCAACGGAAAGGCCGCGGTTGAGGTCAAGAACCCGGCTGCATAGGTATGATCACCTCAGCATTGACCGGCTTTGCCACGGCATTTGCCTTGATCCTAGCGATTGGCGCGCAAAACGCCTTTGTCCTGCGGCAAGGATTGGCCGGGTCGCATGTGTTCTGGCTTTGCCTGCTGTGTGCGTTGTCGGACGCGGTTTTGATCACGGCAGGTGTGCTGGGGTTCGGATATATCGTGACGCTTTATCCGTTGCTGCCGCAAATCATGGCATGGGGCGGGGCCGTCTTTCTTACCGTTTACGGCGCGATGCGCCTTTGGGCGGCGTGGCAAGGCGAATACACACTGCAGCTTGCAGGCAAAAGTGCAGGTCTATGGGCCACTCTGGCGACCGGTGCCGCGTTTACGTGGCTAAACCCGCATGTTTATCTCGATACGCTCGGTCTGGTGGGCGCGATATCAACACAATACATTGATCCGATAGAGAAAACAGCCTTCGGGATCGGGGCGGTTACATCGTCGTTCGTGTTCTTCTTTAGCCTTGGTTATGGCGCACGTCTGCTTGCGCCGATCATGCAGTCGGCACGGGCTTGGCGAATACTGGATATATTGATCGGGCTGGTGATGTGGGCCTTGGCAATCAAATTGCTTAACTGAACATCTCGGACAGGTTCAGCGAACTGCGTGTCCCGATATCATTTTTGTGGTTTTTCAGGAATGTATCTGCGGCGGATTCACCTGCTTGCTTCAAACGCCCGATGATGATGGCGGTCGGGATGGTCTTGGTCGCCACGTTCAGGCCGTTCATGAGCGCATCATCCGCGATCATATGCACAAGCACATCTTTCATCGTACCGCGTTTGATCGACCCGTCCGCCAACAGGCGCTTGACGAAATCGATGGCGCGCAATTCGCGCAGCAAGGAACTGTTGAAGCTGATTTCATTGACCCGGTTCTCGATCGACTGGCTATCCTTCGGCAACTCTTCACGGTAGAGAGGATTGATATTCACGATGAGAAGATCGTCAGGCAAGTCACTGGCAAACAGTGGATAAAGTGCAGGGTTGCCAGTATAGCCTCCATCCCAGAACGCCTCGACCGTGCCGGTTTGCGGGTCCTCGAATTCGACGGCTTGAAACAGACTGGGCAGGCAGGCCGACGCCATGATGACCTCTGGCATGATCTCGTTGCCGGTAAAGACACGGATCTTGCCGGAACGCACGTTCGTGGCACAGATATGCAGGTCCGGGCCATCGGTGGCGCAGACTGCATCATAATGGAATTTCTTGACGATATTGGCCAAGGGGTTCTGCATCGACGGCCCGTAGATGTAGGGCGAGAACATGCGCGTGGTCATGTCAAAGGCGGTGTAGGCTGGCGAATACTTCAGCGCCTTGGCCCAGAACTCTGCCGTGGGGGCGGCGGCAGTGATCCATGGGGCAAAATGGGGGTCGGTCACGTGGCCGATTTGTTCCCAAAGCCATTCAAGGTTCGCAATCGCCCCGTCGCGGCCGTTTTCCACCCAACCGGATTTGAGCGCGGCTGCGTTCAGCGCGCCAGCCGATGTGCCCGAAATCGCGGCGATCTCGATATCCTCTTCGTTCAACAGACGCGCGAGCACGCCCCATGTGAAGGCGCCATGCGCCCCACCCCCTTGCAGTGCGAGGCTGATCTTTTTCAAAGCGCGGTCCAGCCACCATCGACGCTGATCGTCGTACCGGTGATCTGCGCCGCTGCATCAGAGCAAAGAAAGACCACCGTGCCGCCAAGCTGTTCAACGGTCGCAAACTCTTTTGAAGGCTGGCGTTGCAGCAGCACGTTCTTGATCACGTCCTCTCGGGACATGTCGTATTCTTTCATGGTGTCGGGGATTTGCGCTTCGACCAGCGGGGTCAGAACGTAGCCGGGGCAGACCGCGTTGCAGGTGATCGGGTCCTGGGCCGTTTCCAGACCGATGGTTTTGGTCAGGCCCACAATGCCGTGCTTGGCGGCGACATACGCCGATTTGTAAGGCGATGCTGTCAGACCGTGCGCCGACGCGATGTTGATGATCCGGCCCCAACCTCGTTCACGCATTCCCGTGACGGCGGCTGCGGTTGTATGGAAAGCCGAGGTGAGGTTGATCGCGATGATCGCGTCCCATTTTTCCGCCGGAAAATCCTGCACCGGAGCGACGTGCTGGATGCCTGCGTTATTGATCAGAATATCGCAACTGCCTGCATCAGCGATCAGGCGGCGGCAGTCTTCGCCTTTGGACATATCGGCCGCAATGTATTTCGCGTCGACGCCCGTCTCTTTGGCGATTTCCGCAGCAAGCGCGTGATCTTCCTCGCGGTCGGTGAAGGAGTTCAGCACCAAATTCGCCCCCGCCTTGGCCAATTCGCGGGCGACGCCAAGGCCGATCCCCGAGTTTGATCCGGTAATAATGGCGGTTTTTCCTGTCAGGGTCATATTTTCGCTCCGATTCTCTTGCGTTGCGACTCACCTTATATGCTGCAACTGCGAATGCCAGATGACCGGTCCGATAGCCCTAAAAAAAACGCCCGCACAAGGCGGGCGTGAAGTTATTGAGGCAGGTTTCATACAGGCAAGAAACCTATCGAGCAGTGCCCTCTTTATAAGCAATCCATCGCCCGCATCCAAGCTAAAAGTTTGAAAAGGTTGCAAACCCTCTCTACGGTCCATCCTGTAGGCAAGAACAAAGCAGGACGGGGCACTTGAGCATGGGACATTATTTGGGGAATCTGGCACGCATTGCGGCAATCACATGCGCAATCGGTTTGGCGGGCCAAAGCACTGTGGCAGAGCCGCGGCATGGCATAGCTATGTATGGTGATCCTGACCTACCACCTGATTTTGTGTCCCTGCCCTATGCCAACCCCGACGCGCCCAAAGGCGGGCGGATCGTCACGGCAGAGGTTGGCAGCTTCGACAGCCTCAATCCTTTCATTCGCAAAGGGTCGGTTCCGTGGCAGTTACGATTTTTCCTTGGCGAGAGTTTCATGGGGCGGTCACTGGATGAACCGTTCTCGCTTTACGGCGTATTGGCCGAATCGGTCGAGACCGGCCCGAACCGTGAATGGGTCGAATTCACCCTGCGCGAGGGTGCCGCATTTTCTGACGGCAGCCCTGTGACGATCGAAGATGTCATGTGGTCGTATGAGACATTGGGCACCGCGGGCCACCCCCGTTATCTTGGTTTCTGGACCAAGGTCGAAAGCATGGAGCAAACGGGTGATCGCTCGGTCCGTTTTACCTTCAATGTCGAGGACCGCGAACTGGCCCTTCTGGCCGGTATGCGGCCGATCCTGAAGAAGGCACAGTGGGACGGCGTTGATTTCGCGGATAGCACAACCGAGGTTGTCCCGATAACGTCCGCGCCCTACGTGATCGACGATTTTGAACCGGGCCGGTTTGTGTCGCTGCGCCGCAATCCCGATTATTGGGGCGCGGATGTGCCCTTCCGCGTCGGCACCAACAACATTGATGAAGTCCGGCTGGAGTTTTTCGGTGACGAGACCGCCGCATTCGAAGCGTTCAAGGTCGGCGAGGTCAATTCGAACCGCGAATTCAATGTGGCCCGCTGGGAAAGCCAGTACAATTTCCCTGCCGTGCAGGATGGCGATATTGTGCTGTCGATCCTGCCACATGAACGCCCGTCCGGCATGACCGGCTTTGTCATGAACACCCGCAGCGACCAGTTTGCAGACTGGCGCGTGCGCGATGCGATGCTTCACGCGTTCAACTTCGAATTTGTCAACGAGGCGATGACAGGGTCCGCTCAGCCGCGGATCACCTCTTATTGGTCGAATTCGCCACTGGGCATGTCGAACAGCCCAGCCGAAGGGCGCGTTGCAGAATTTCTGGCACCATTCGCGGCAGAGCTGACACCGGGCACGCTGGAGGGCTATTCGCTGCCCGTCAGCGACGGCTCCGAGCGGAACCGTGCAGGAACCGCTGCGGCCCTTGACCGGATGGAAGCTGCAGGCTGGACTGTGCAGGACGGCGTCATGGCAAATGCCGCTGGCGAGCCGTTTACGTTTGAGATCCTTCTGCCGCAGGGTGGGTCGGAAAATCAGGCAATCATCGACATGTATGTGGAATCACTGGCGCGGATCGGCGTGACCCCGACCGTCGCAGTCGTCGATAGTGCACAATTCAAGGAGCGCACGGACGCCTATGATTTTGACATGACCTATTATCGCCGTGGTGTGTCGCTGTCGCCGGGCAACGAGCAATACAGCTATTATGGGTCCAAAACGGCAGATCAGTCCGGAGGGCGTAACCTGATGGGTATCAAATCTCCGGCAGTTGATGCGATGATCGGACGGTTGCTGACTTCGGAAAGTCAGGATGATTTCGTGGCCGCGGTGAAGGCGCTTGACCGCACATTGACCGCTGGTCGGTATGTGATCCCGATTTATCAGTGGAACATCAGCCGTATCGCTCATGCCAAAGAGCTGCAATATCCGCAATATCTGCCGATTTTCGGCGACTGGCCCGGCTGGCAGCCGGATGTCTGGTGGTACGAGAAATAAGCATCCAAGGCCTGCGCTACGCGCAGGTTTCTTGCCTCCGGCGGGGATATTTACGGGCCAATAATAACAGCGCTATCTTAGCGACGTGACCCACAGGATCGTCGCATCCTCGGGGCTGACAGACACCACGTTATGCCCCATGGCGGCGTCGTAATAGGCGCTATCGCCGCGCTTGAGTTCAACAGGTTCGTAGAATTCCGTGTAGAGCCGGATTTGCCCGGTCAGCACATAGAGAAATTCCTCGCCATCGTGACGGACCCAACCGTCGAAGTCCTCGACATTGCGGGCGCGGACGCGGGTGCGGTACGGCATCATCTTCTTGGTGGTCAGTGTTTCCGCCAAAAGCGCATGTTCGTAGGTCGTTGTCACTTTCGCGGCCTCTTCGCCGTTACGCGTGACCGCCATGCGCCCGTTGACCTGCCCTTTGGAGGGTGGCGTAAAGAGTTGCGGCACAGAGATTTCCAGACCGACAGCCAGCTTCTTGAGCGCATCATAGGTCGGAGACATCTGTCCGTTTTCAATCTTGGACAGCGTCGACCGCGCGAGCCCCGCCTGTTGCGCCGCCTGCTCGAGCGTCCAGTCGCGGGCCTTGCGCAATTCACGGACACGCGCCCCGAGGTCAAGTGGTTGGGCCACACCGGTTTCGCCGCTCTCATGGGCGATGCGCATGGGGTTCTTGTTATTGTTTTCTGTCATGGCATTCTCATAAGCAGCACCGTTGCATCTTGCAAGCGAGGCGCGGCCCCAACCGCAGTGTCCGCAGCATGTGCTGTGCAGACACGCACAGGTATTTGGGTCATTGCGGGCTTTTACGTGGCCGCAGACGTGATAGGCAGATCGAAGATACCGTTTTGCCGCCGCGCAACTGGCCGCCTATAAGAAAATGCGTCTTTTGATCGCCCGCGAAACACTCCCCGAGGGGCCTATAACAAAATCTTGCGCAAAAAACGGCGCGACGAAAGGGAGACCACACATGGTCAAGCTTGATATCATATCCGATCCGATCTGCCCGTGGTGCTATATCGGCAAGACCAATCTGGATAAGGCGCTGGAACAGTTTCCCGATCATCCCTTCACGATTGAATGGCATCCATTCCAGCTCAACCCCGATATGCCCGCCGAAGGCATGGATCGGCGCGCCTATCTGGAAGGTAAGTTCGGCGGCAAGGAAGGTGCGGTCAAAGCCTATGCGCCCGTGGTGGAACAAGCCGAACGCGCCGGTGCGCTGATCAATTTCGACGCGATCAAGCGGACCCCGAACACCATCGACGCACATCGTCTGATCCACTGGGCTGGCATTGAACAGCGGCAATCCTTTGTCGTAGATCTGCTATTCAAGGCCTATTTCGTGGATGGGCGCGATATCAGCGATCACGAGGTGCTGGCCGATGTCGCCGACACCGCTGAAATGGATGCGGCGATGGTCACCAAGCTGCTCGACTCGGATGCAGACGCCGACGATATCCGTGCTCGCGACAAGCACAGCCGCGAAATGGGTGTGAACTCGGTCCCGACATTCATTGTGGCCCAGCAACATGCCGTGCCGGGGGCACAGCCACCGGAAATGTGGACTGGCGTGATCAAAGAGATCATGGACCAGATAGAGGCGCAGGAATGAGCGATCTGGCCGCCGGGATGGCAGGGCCCAGGCGGCTTGGGCAGACAGAATTTATCGCGATGATGGCAATGCTGGCGGCAACAGTGGCGTTTTCGATCGACGCCATGTTGCCCGCCCTGCCCGAGATCGGGGCTGCGCTGTCACCGGACAACCTGAACAATGCACAGCTGATCATCACCAGCTTCGTGCTTGGCATGGGATTTGGCACACTTTTTACCGGGCCGCTCTCGGATGCCTTCGGGCGCAAGCCCGTGATGATCGGAGGGGCCATCATCTATGTGGTCGCCTGTACCGTGGCCTGGGCGTCTTCGACACTTGAAGTGATGCTGGCTGCACGTGTTGTGCAGGGCCTCGGGGCAGCAGGGCCGCGTGTGGTCGCTATGGCGTTGATACGCGATCTTTATTCAGGTCCTGATATGGCGCGGATCTTGTCTTTTGTGATGATCGTTTTCGCATTGGTGCCGGCACTGGCCCCAACGATGGGACATTTCATTATACTGGGCTTTGGCTGGCGCGCCATCTTTGCGGCGTTCATCGTTTTTTCCGTACTGACGCTTTTGTGGTTGTTGATCCGCCAGCCCGAAACGCTGGCCCCTGAAAACCGGCGTCCGCTCAGTGTGCGTGCGCTTGGCGCGGCGATTGCGGAAATGTTTGCTCATCGGACAGCATGCCTGTCCATACTCGTCCAGACGTTGACGTTCGGGATGCTCTTTACGGTGCTTTCCTCGACACAACAGGTGTTCGACATCACCTTCGGGCAAGGCGACCATTTTCACTACTGGTTCGGTGGAATCGCGATTATGGCGGCCTCTGCCAGTGTGCTGAACGCCCGCATTGTGGTGCGCGTAGGGATGCGTGCGATCATCAAGGCGATGTTTACGGTGCAAATTGCGATCACGCTGCTGATGATCGTGATCACGGCAGCCAACGGCCCGTATTGGCTTGCCTTTGGCACTTACGTCTTCTGGATCACGTCAAATTTCTTTCAAGCCGGCCTGACCATTGGCAACCTCAACGCGCTGGCAATGGAGGAAATGGGCCACATCGCAGGCTTGGCTGCATCCGTGATCGCCGCTGTCGCAACGATTGGCGCGGTGATCATTGCCGCACCGATCGCGCTCACCTTTGACGGCACCCCGATGCCCATGGCCATCGGCACGCTGATCTGTGCTTCACTCGCCCTTTGGCTGACCACACTGATCAAAAGGCCGGGCGAGGCCTGACATTATTATCGGCCCGAAAATATCCCCGCCGGAGGCAAAGGCGCGTCAGAGCGCCTTTTTCTTTTCGTCCGACAGTTTTTGCGCCAGATCCCGTGCGATATTGAACGCGCCCTGAATCTTGTCGCGTTCCTTGGCCCAGTCCCGCCGCACCACGATCTTGTTGTCCTTGACCTTGGCCAGACCTTTCTGGTCCGCGATGAAATCCACCAGCCCCTTGGGCGAGGCGAACTTGTCGTTATGAAAGCGGATCGTAGCACCCTTGGGTCCGGCATCAAGCTGGCTGATCCCTGCGCGTTTGCACATTGCCTTGATCCGCACCACCAGCATCAGCGTGTTCACTTCACGCGGCAGTTTGCCGAACCGGTCGATCAGTTCGGCGGCGAAACCTTCCAACTCCACCTTTGTGGTCAGTTCCGACAAACGCCGGTAGAGCCCCAGACGCACATCCAGATCGGGCACATAGTCATCGGGGATCAGAACCGGTACGCCAAGGTTGATCTGCGGCGCCCATTGACCATCATCAATGATCCCTTCGGCCTGTCCCGACCGGATCGCCGCGATCTGGTCTTCCAGCATCTGCTGATACAGCTCATAGCCCACTTCGCGCATCTGGCCCGACTGTTCTTCGCCCAGAAGGTTGCCTGCACCGCGAATATCAAGATCTTGGGACGCGAGCGTAAAGCCTGCGCCAAGCGTATCAATAGACCCCAGTACGCGCAGGCGTTTCTGTGCGGTGTCGGTAAGCTTCTGGCGCGGCTTCGTTGTCAGATAAGCATATGCACGGGTTTTCGAGCGACCCACCCTGCCCCTGATCTGGTATAGCTGGCTCAGGCCGAACATATCGGCCCGCCACACGATCATCGTGTTGGCGGTTGGAATATCCAGCCCGCTTTCGACAATCGTCGTGGCCAGCAGCACATCATACTTGCCATCGTAAAACGCATTCATCCGGTCATCGAGTTCGCCCGCCGCCATCTGACCTGTGGCCGAAATATAGGTGACTTCGGGCACTTCGCGTCTGAGGAATTCCTCCATCGCTTCCATGTCACTGATCCGCGGGACCACCACAAAGGATTGTCCACCGCGATAGTGTTCGCGCAACAGTGCTTCGCGCACGGTGATCGTGTCGAATTCGCTGACATAGGTCCGGATCGCAAGCCGGTCGATCGGCGGCGTGCCGATGATCGACAGATCGCGTACGCCCGACAGCGACAGTTGCAAGGTGCGCGGGATGGGCGTGGCCGTGAGCGTCAGCACATGCACGTCGGTGCGCAGTTGTTTCAGTCGTTCCTTGTGTTGCACACCGAATTTCTGTTCCTCGTCGATGACAAGCAGTCCAAGGTTCTTGAATCGCACGCCCTTGGCCAAGAGCGCATGAGTGCCAACGACAATATCGACCGTTCCTTTGGCCAGCCCTTCGCGCGTCAGGTTGGCATCCTTGGCGGACACGAAACGCGACAACGGGCGCACGTTGACGGGGAAACCGCGGAACCGTTCGGCAAAGTTCTGATAGTGTTGGCGCGCCAGCAGCGTGGTGGGTGCGATGATCGCCACCTGAACGCCTGACATCGCCGCGACAAAGGCTGCGCGGATTGCCACCTCGGTCTTGCCAAAGCCGACATCGCCGCAGATCAGGCGATCCATCGGTTTACCGGAACCCAGATCGTCGAGCACATCCTCGATCGCGGCAAGCTGGTCGTCGGTTTCGACATAAGGGAAGCGTGCGAGGAACTGGTCCCACAACCCGTCGGGGGGATCAAATGCAGGCGCTGTGCGCAACTCGCGTTCGGCGGCGACACGGATCAGGCGTTCAGCAATCTGCCGGATGCGTTCTTTCAGCTTGGCCTTCTTGGCCTGCCATGCACCACCGCCCAGCTTGTCCAGCAATCCGGTTTCATGGCCGTATTTGGATAGGAGTTCGATATTTTCGACCGGCAGATACAGCTTGGAATCTTCGGCATATTCCAGCAGCAGACATTCATGCGCCGCGCCCAGTGCCGACACCACCTCCATGCCCATATAGCGTCCGACACCGTGATCGACGTGCACCACAAGATCACCGGGGCTGAGGCTGTTGGCCTCGGACAGGAAGTTTTCGGCACGCCGTTTGCGTTTGGTCTGCCGGATCAGGCGGTCGCCCAGCACGTCCTGTTCGGAAATGACCGTCAGACCCTGTGCCTCGAAACCGTGATCCAGTGGCCAAACGGCCAGATGCAATCCGCGTTTTCCGACGCGACTGAAGTCTGTGATGGAAATCGCCTCGGTCACGCCTTCGTCTTCGATCAGCCCTTCAAGACGTTCACGCGCGCCCTCGGAGTAGGAAGCGATCACGACAGGACCATCCTGCATCTTTGCCTTCACATGGTCAGCCAAGGCGCTGAAAAGGCTGATCTGTTCCTGTTGACGCTCAGGCGCGAAATTCCGGCCGATCCGCCCGCCCGCATCAATCACACCGGGACCTGTTGCCTGCTTGAGCGGTGAAAACTGCATCACACGCCGGTCTGCAACGGCAGCTTCCCATGCGGCATCATCGAGATAAAGCAACTCGGGCGGTGCCGGTTTGTAAACGCTGTCCATCCGCCCCTTCTGGCTGAGCGCATGCATCCGCGTGCCATATTGGTCGGCGATGCTGTCCCATCTTGCGACGCGCATTGCCGTCATCTGGTCGTCAAGCGTGACCGTCGCCTTGGGCAGATAATCGAAGAGCGTTTCCAGATCGTCCTGAAAGAACCCCAGCCAATGTTCGACACCCGCATGTTTGCGCCCCGCAGATACCGCCTCGTAAAGCGGGTCATCGGTGCCGGCGGCGCCGAACTCCAAACGGTAATTCTGACGGAACCGTGTGATGGCCGCCTCATCGAGGATGACCTCTGACACAGGTGCCAGTTCGACCTCGGACAGCTTTTCTGTTGTGCGTTGGGTGGCAGGATCAAACCGGCGTGCGCCGTCCAGCACATCACCAAAGAGATCAAGGCGCACAGGGCCGATTTGGCCCGGCGGATAGATATCAATGATCCCGCCCCTGACCGCATAGTCGCCGGGTTCCATCACGGTCGGGCTTTGGGTGAACCCCATACGCACAAGAAACTGGCGCAGCGCATCTTCGTCCATGCGGTGACCGACAGTGGCTTTGAAAGCCGCTTCACGCAGCAAACTGCGCGCGGGGACCCGTTGGGTTGCGGC
>NZ_JAWOAN010000286.1:0-16629 GCF_046498525.1 Yoonia sp. | reverse complement strand
TTCAGCCAATGCGCCAGATGCTGCCGCGCCTGTCCGGTATCCGTGGCAAACCAGAACGGCTCCAAATCTCCGAAATTGCCTGCAAACCGATCGCTGACAAGCGCGAGAACCTCTTGCACCGTTTCGTCGGGGCTGAATTGCATGGGACCATCAAATCCGATCTGATCAGGCGCAGGCTTTCGATTGTCGTGATCGTAATTCCACTTCCCGCCCTCGGGCTTGTCACCGTCCATCAGCAGGCCCGTCTTGCGGCGCATGTCGCGATAGAAATATTCCATGCGCAATTGCTTGCGCCCTTCGGCCCAGTCGTCAAATTCCTGATGAGTGTCGATAAACCGTGTGTCCGGCAAGCTGTGGGATTTAAGTGGCATGTCCCCCAAAGCGGCGATCAAACGCCATTCGCCGGGCTCGGTATAGACCACGCCTGCGGGATCATACTCCGCAGTACGGCGGATCAACTCTCCGGTGATGGAGCCTGTATTCTCTGGGTCATCAAGTTTGGTGTACGCAACAGTCCAGCCATCGCTACTCAGCTTTTCCGCAAATTTGCGCATGGCAGCAAAGGTAAAAGCGATTTTCTTGGGGTGATGCGGCACATAGCTGGCCTCATCCGCCACCTCTGCCATCACCACCACATCGCTGGCCCTGTCTGCCTTGAGAAGGGCCGACAGGCCTGATGAGAGCTGGTCCCCCAGAACAAGAACCAGCCTCACCAGACGATTTCCTTACCTGCATAGTCATAAAACCCGCCTGAGTCGTCGGGTGTCAGTTTGGCAAGCACGTCCAGCAGATTGCTGGCAGCCTCATCCGCGGGAACGGTCTTGTGGCGACCGGCATAGTTCTGGGTAAAAGTGGTTTCGACCGTTCCAGGATGCAGTGACACACAGATTGATTGCTTGTGCGACCGCCCCAACTCGATAGCCGCGCCATGCACGATCTGGTTCAACGCCGCCTTGGACGCCCTATAAGAATACCAGCCCCCGATATTGTTGTCTCCGATTGATCCGACACGCGCCGACAGGGTGGCAACGACGCCCCGCTTCTCTTTCGGCAAAAGGCGCGCGGCATGCCGCAGGATCAAGGCGGGACCGATGCTGTTTACGGCAAAAACACGTGCCATATCGTCAGCTTTGATCGCAGAAAGCGCCTTTTCCGGCGCTCCCCCAACCGATGCCAGAATACCGACGGCAATAAAGATCAGGTCAAACGCCCCCGACTGCAGCGCCATCCCTTTTTCGACAGACGCAGAATTGCCGACATCAAAGCCGTGCTCAGACCGCGAAAGTTCGACAACCTCCCAGTCATCGCGCAACAATTGCCGCGATACTGCCGCTCCGATCCCGCCACTTGCTCCGATCACCAATGCACGCATTTCTTTCTCCTTTAACACCATCTGACCTAGCACCAGCGCCACAGTGGACAAGTCAGAGACCCGTGTATCTGTCTTCCCTTCTTCATTTGTGCGATGATGTGGGTTCCGCACAAAAAACTGTCCAATGTAGCGCAATTGGGCCTTTTCAACCGAAGTATGGGCAGTATAGTCGCCGTCATGATGATAGGCGCTCATAAAACAGACTCGGCCTCGATAGGGCTGGTTTCGCGCGACATCCTACTCCTTAGCTGCCTCTGAGCGTGCCTGTCGGCGCGACCGCTCAGAGGGTGAAACGCGCCATGACAAGCTAAGGACTAAAGGAATTCAAAAATGACCCAATCGAACGACGTGTTGATATTCGACACAACCCTGCGCGACGGCGAGCAATCCCCCGGCGCCACCATGACACACGACGAGAAACTGGAAATCGCCGAGATGCTGGACGACATGGGTGTCGACATCATCGAAGCCGGATTTCCGATTGCATCCGAGGGTGACTTTCAGGCCGTGAGCGATATCGCCAAACTGTCGAAATCTGCCACCATTTGCGGCCTGTCGCGCGCCAACTACAAGGATATTGACCGCTGCTGGGAAGCCGTGAAGCATGCCAAATCGCCGCGCATTCACACATTCATCGGCACCTCGCCACTGCACCGGGCGATCCCCAACCTGACCATGGATGAAATGGCCGAGCGCATTCACGACACCGTCACCCACGCCCGCAACCTTTGCGATAACGTGCAATGGTCACCCATGGATGCGACCCGCACCGAGTGGGACTATCTGTGCCGTGTGGTCGAGATTGCCGTAAAGGCAGGCGCAACGACGATCAACATTCCTGACACCGTCGGCTATACTGCGCCACGCGAAAGCGCCGATCTGATCCGCAATCTGATCGCAACAGTGCCAGGTGCGGACGAGGTCATCTTTGCCACCCATTGCCACAACGATCTGGGCATGGCGACGGCCAACTCACTGGCCGCCGTTGAAGGTGGCGCACGTCAGATTGAATGCACGATCAACGGTCTGGGTGAACGCGCAGGCAATACAGCCTTGGAAGAAGTCGTCATGGCGCTCAAGGTGCGCAATGACATCATGCCCTACAGCACCAAAATCGATACACGCAAGATCATGAACATCTCGCGTCGCGTTGCAACGGTTTCCGGCTTTGCCGTGCAGTACAACAAGGCGATCGTCGGCAAGAACGCCTTTGCCCATGAAAGCGGCATCCATCAGGACGGCATGCTGAAAAACCGAGAAACTTTCGAGGTGATGAAGCCCGAGGATATTGGCCTGTCTGGAACCTCGCTGCCCTTGGGCAAGCACTCTGGCCGCGCCGCATTGCGGGCCAAGCTGAACGAACTGGGGTTTGATCTGGCCGACAACCAACTGAACGATGTGTTTGTCCGGTTCAAGGATCTGGCCGACCGCAAGAAGGAAGTGTTTGACGACGACCTGATGGCACTGGTCTATCAAAACGACACCGAAGATGACCGCCTGAAACTGAAATCCCTGCGTGTCGTCTGCGGCACCGAGGGCCCGCAGCAAGCGGATATGGTGATGGTGGTTGACGGTGCCGATGTTGAAACATCGGCGACGGGTGACGGCCCGGTGGATGCGACCTTCAACGCGGTCAAGGCGATCTTTCCGCATGGGGCCCGCCTGCAGCTCTATCAGGTCAGCGCGGTAACCGAAGGAACCGACGCGCAAGCCACAGTCTCGGTCCGCATGGAAGAGGACGGGCGTATCGCGACCGGTCAGTCCGCCGATACCGACACTGTCGTTGCGAGTGCCAAGGCCTACATTAACGCGCTGAACCGTCTGCTTGTCCGGCGTGAAAAATCCGAACCCGGATATGATGTGAAAGGGGTCAGCTACAAAGACACCTAGCGCACATTGCAACTGATTCATCTTGCGGCGATCCGGTGACCCGGGTCGTCGCAATGCGTTTGAAAGTCGGGTGAACAATTGCAGCATCTTAACCTTAGCAGCTTAATAGTTGCAAAATTGATAGTTCATGTCCTGTTTCACCGCATTTCAACAAAAATTTCCGCAGAAAATAACAAGCGGCAGATTGCCGCCGCGTTCCGTTTCGTGGGGGCTTCTATCCCACCTGCAGTATCTCTATAACCAGATGAAATCCGCGAACGGGACAGCGCGGTAAAAACTCTGGAAATGGGAAGGCCACGAGCATGGCAAGTTTCGGCGGATTGTTTTCTTCTGATATGGCAATTGACTTGGGGACAGCGAACACACTGGTCTACGTCAAAGGCAAGGGCATCGTCTTGTCCGAACCATCGGTCGTCGCCTACCACGTCAAAGACGGCGTGAAAAAGGTTCTGGCGGTTGGCGAAGACGCCAAGTTGATGCTGGGTCGCACCCCCGGCAGCATCGAGGCGATCCGCCCTATGCGTGATGGCGTGATCGCGGACTTTGATACTGCGGAAGAGATGATCAAGCACTTCATCAGGAAGGTGCATCGTCGGTCTACATTTTCAAAACCCAAGATCATCGTCTGCGTCCCGCATGGTGCGACGCCAGTCGAAAAGCGCGCGATCCGTCAGTCGGTCTTGTCCGCCGGAGCCCGACGCGCAGGATTGATTGCAGAGCCCATTGCGGCCGCTATCGGTGCCGGTATGCCGATCACCGATCCGACAGGGAACATGGTCGTCGACATTGGCGGTGGTACAACCGAGGTCGCGGTTCTGTCGCTGGGTGATATTGTTTATGCTCGGTCCGTCCGCGTCGGCGGTGACCGCATGGACGAGGCGATCATCAACTATCTGCGCCGCCAGCATAACCTGCTCATCGGTGAAAGCACTGCGGAACGGATCAAGACATCGATCGGTACCGCACGCATGCCCGATGACGGTCGCGGCCAGTCTATGCATATCCGGGGCCGTGATCTGTTGAACGGCGTGCCCAAGGAAACCGAGATTTCACAAGCGCAAGTGGCCGAGGCTTTGGCTGAACCCGTCCAACAAATCTGCGAGGCTGTGATGACAGCTTTGGAAGCAACGCCGCCTGACCTTGCCGCTGACATCGTTGACCGTGGCGTGATGCTGACGGGTGGTGGTGCGCTCTTGGGACAGCTTGATCTGGCGCTGCGTGAACAGACCGGTCTGGCGATCTCTGTGGCGGACGAGTCACTCAATTGTGTTGCATTGGGGACCGGTCGCGCACTGGAATATGAAAAACAGCTACGGCATGTGATAGACTACGACAGCTAACTCAATACGAGGGAATATCCGCCCTTGGCACGCGACAAGACCAGCGAAGACTTCATTGGCCCGATCCGCAGACTGCTGGTCGGGGTATTGGTATTGGCGCTGATCGGGTTGTTTCTGGTCTGGCGGATCGACAGTCCAAGGGTCGAGCGCCTGCGTGCAGTCGCCATTGATGCGGTCGTGCCGTCATTTGACTGGGCGATGGCACCGATTACGGGCGCAGCGAACCTTGTCACTGATTTTCAGAGTTATCAGCAACTGCGTGAACAAAACCAGGATCTGCGCCGCGAGTTGCAGCAGATGAAGGCATGGAAAGAAGCGGCCCTGCAATTGGAGCAGGAAAACGCCAAACTGCTGGATCTCAACAACGTCAGTATTGATCCACAACTGACTGTCGTAACCGGCGTGGTGATCACCGATAGCGGTTCGCCATTTCGTCAGTCTGTCTTGGTAAATGTGGGTGCCCGCGACGGCATCATCGACGGCTGGCCCACCATGGATGCGATCGGTTTGGTTGGCCGCATTGCAGGGGTTGGCCAGAATACGAGCCGCGTCATGCTCTTGACTGACACATCAAGCCGGATTCCGGTAACGATCCAGCCGTCCGGGCAGAAGGCCATTCTTGCGGGCGACAACTCGCTGAACCCGCCGCTGGAGTTTCTGGAAGACACTGCACTTGTCCGGCCAGGCGACAGGGTTGTCTCTTCCGGCGACGGCGGTGTTTTTCCTGCCGATCTTTTGGTGGGTCAGGTTGCATTGGGGACGGATGACAGGCTGCGTGTGCGTCTGGCAGCAGATTACCAGCAGCTCGAATTTCTGCGGGTTCTACGGTCGCAGCCGCATGAAAATATTGCAGACCCTGACAACCTCCTGGCACCGGAGGCCGAGTTCTTTGGCCCTGCCGGGATCAGCCCTGCCGCGCTGGGTGCTTCGGAGCGACGTGATGGCTGAGCGCGCAGATAGCAAGACATGGGCGCGGCGCGGCGTGTTCGTCTTTGCGGCATTTGTGCTGATCGTGGTCGATCTCGTGCCGCTGGATATGCGCCCTTCGCTTTGGGTCTCTCCGGACCTGCTGCTGGCAGCGACATTGGTGTGGGTTGCCCGGAAACCGGAACATATCCCCGTTTTCGTCATCGCGATGCTTTTTCTACTGACA
The DNA here is from genome assembly GCF_046498525.1 of Yoonia sp. Lineage (GTDB taxonomy): Bacteria > Pseudomonadota > Alphaproteobacteria > Rhodobacterales > Rhodobacteraceae > Yoonia. The sequence goes on along the minus strand of NZ_JAWOAN010000286.1, from coordinate 10,874 downwards.
GATTTCCTGTTCATGCGTCCACCCGGGCTGTGGGCAGCTCTCGTCGTGATCCTGACCGAAATGATCCGCCGTCGGCACAGAGAATTCCGCGACATGCCTCTTTTGATTGAATGGGGTACGATTGCATTTGGCGTTGCGGCTATCACGATCGTCAATCGCGTCATTCTTGCCGTCGTCATGTCGCCCCAGGCACCTTTGGGCCTGACATTGATCGAGATGATTGTAACAATCCTTATTTATCCCGTCATTGTGCTTGTTGCGCATTTCGCATTTGGTGTGACACGGACATCACCCGGTGAAATTGGCAGCAAAGGGCAAGTTCTATGAAACGTCCACCCAAGGATATCATTGCAAGCGCGCGCACCATCAGCCGCCGCGCCTTGGTCATGGGGGGTGTTCAATTGGGCGTAATTGGTGCGCTTGGATTGCGATTGCAGTCCATGCAGGTCGAACAGGCCGACCAGTTCCGTCTGCTGGCCGAGGAAAACCGGATCAACATCCGCCTGCTGGCACCGTCCCGTGGCCTGATCTTTGATCGCAACGGAATCGCAATTGCCGCGAATGAGCAAAACTACCGCGTCGTCATGGTCCGCGAAGATGCAGGCGATGTGGGTGAAGTGCTGGCCAAGCTCACCGAAATCGTCGAAATTGATCCCGATGATCTGACGCGTGCGATGGAAGAAATGCAGCGCCGCTCGCCTTTCGTGCCTGTTACCATCGCGGACCGTTTGTCTTGGGAAGACGTCGCACAGATCAATCTGAACACACCGGCCCTGCCCGGTATTCAGGCTGAAGTGGGCCTGAGCCGTGTTTACCCTTGGGGTGCTGATCTTGCGCATGTGGTTGGTTATGTCGGGCCGGTCAGCGACTATGATCTGGGCAGGATCGAAGATCCTGACCCGTTACTGCAAATCCCTAAATTCCAGATCGGCAAGACTGGCGCGGAAAACAAACTGGAGCGCAGTTTGCGCGGCAGCGCCGGGACCCGGCGGATCGAGGTGAATGCGGCAGGCCGGATCATGCGTGAACTCGACCGTCAAGAAGGCGATCCGGGCAAGGACATCCAACTCACATTGGATAGCCGACTGCAAAACTATGTTCAGGCGCGCTTGGATGGCGAATCTGCTGGCGCGGTCGTTATCGATCTAGAAAACGGCGATTTGCGGGCCATTGCCTCGGCCCCCGCATTTGACCCAAATCTGTTTGTGCGCGGCATTTCCGTAACGGATTGGAACACGCTGAATGCCGACAAGTATCGCCCACTGGCGGCAAAGGCCGTGCAAGGTACTTATCCGCCCGGTTCGACATTCAAGATGGTCACGGTGATGGCTGCGATGGAAGCCGGTCTCGTGACCCCTGACGAGACCGTCTATTGCCCCGGCTACACCGATGTCTTCAACATCCGCTTCCACTGCTGGAAGCGGGGCGGCCATGGCAACATCGATCTGCACGAGAGCCTCAAGCAAAGCTGTGATTGCTACTATTACGAGATCGCCCAGCGCGTCGGCATCGACAAGATGGCAGAGATGGCCCGCAAGCTTGGGCTTGGGGTGCGCCACGATTTACCGCTTTCTGCGGTGGCCGAGGGGCTGGCACCGGACAAGGAATGGAAATCACGCGTGCGCGGCGAACAGTGGCGCATCGGCGATACCGTCAACGCGTCAATTGGGCAGGGCTATGTGCTGTCGTCGCCGCTGCAACTGGCCATCATGACTGCGCGCATTGCGACGGGCAGGACAGTGACGCCGCGCTTGATCCGGCTGATTGACGGTCTTGAACAGCCCAGCGGACTGGGCGACAGCCTTGGCATAAACGAAAACACCTTACGCCGTATTCGCGCCTCGATGGTCGATGTCTGCAATCATCGTCGCGGGACCGCCTATGGATCGCGGATCACCGATGAGGCGCACAAAATGGCGGGCAAGACAGGCACAAGCCAGGTGCGCCGCATCACGCCCGAAGAACGGGCGGCAGGGGTCACCCGAAATGAAGACCTGCCTTGGGAACGCCGCGATCACGCGCTCTTTGTCGGCTACGCGCCATATGACAACCCGCGCTACGCCGTTTCGGTGGTCGTGGAACATGGCGGCGGTGGATCAAGTGTCGCCGCACCCATCGCGCGTGATATCATCTTGCAGGCCCAATACGGCGGACCACCACCATTAGAGGCCTATCCCGCCAATGTGCGCGACAGAATTGCCGAACAGCAACGTCGTATCGAAACGCGCGTGCCACCGGGGGCCAAAGGGCGCAGCCGCGTATGAGTTATCTTGAATATAACGCCAAATATGTGCCAACGGGCCTACGTAAGGTCCTGTACCTGCACTGGCCGATTATTCTGTTACTGACCGCAGTCGCTTGCGCCGGTTTTCTAATGCTTTATTCGGTTGCCGGCGGTTCAATGACCCCTTGGGTGGAACCGCAGATGGAACGCTTTGCTCTTGGCATGGTGTTGATGATCATCGTAGCGATGGTGCCAATCTGGTTCTGGCGGAACATGGCCTTTCTCGCATATGGGGGGTCGCTATTGCTTTTGCTTGGGGTTGAATTCTTCGGTGAGGTACGCATGGGTGCCCAGCGCTGGATCGATATCGGGTTCATGCGATTGCAACCATCCGAGCTGACCAAGATTACTTTGGTCATGTTTCTGGCGGCTTATTATGACTGGCTGCCCAACAAAAAGACGTCGCACCCGTTATGGGTCGTACTCCCTGTACTATTCATCCTTGCTCCCGCGATGCTGGTCCTGAACCAGCCTGATCTTGGCACCGCGCTCTTGCTGTTGATCGGCGGGGCGTCAGTCATGTTTCTTGCTGGCGTGCATTGGGCCTATTTCGCCACTGTTATGGGGGGTGGTGTTGCTGCCATTGGCGCGGTTTTACAAAGTCGCGGTACGCCCTGGCAATTGCTCAAAGACTATCAGTACCGGCGCATCGACACGTTTCTGGACCCTGCCAACGATCCGCTGGGCGCAGGCTATCACATCACGCAAGCCAAAATCGCGCTAGGATCAGGTGGCTGGACCGGACGCGGTTTCATGCAAGGCACACAGTCACGCCTGAATTTCCTGCCCGAAAAACACACCGACTTTATTTTCACGACGCTAGCCGAAGAATTCGGCTTTGTGGGGGCTGTCACCCTGCTTGGGCTTTATATGCTGATTGTCCTGTTCTGCATCATCTCTGCCTTGGGTAACCGCGACCGGTTTGCATCATTGCTGACCTTGGGCGTCGCAATGACATTTTTCCTTTTCTTTGCCGTCAATATGGCCATGGTCACCGGACTTGCACCTGTCGTGGGTGTGCCCCTGCCGCTGGTCAGCTATGGAGGATCGGCCATGCTGGTCCTGTTAGTGGCTTTTGGTCTGGTTCAAAGCGCTCACATTCATAGGCCCCGCTGATGCTCAATGTTCTTTTTTCCGCCAAATCTGCCGCTTGGACGGACTACCAAGCCCCCCTGAATGCCGCCTTTGCAGAGGCAGGGATTGATGCGAACCTTTCGCGCGATCACGTGCCAGAGGACGTCGATTACATCATCTTCACGCCCAACGGCCCCGTCACTGATTTTCGCCCTTATACCAAAACCAAAGCCGTGATGGGCCTTTGGGCCGGAGTCGAGACGATTGTCGACAATGAAACCCTGACACAGCCGCTCTGCCGCTTGGTTGATGAAAGCTTGACAAATGGCATGGTCGAATGGGTCACCGGGCATACGCTGCGCCATCACCTTGGCATGGATACGCATATCCTTGGGCAAGACGGGACCTGGCGGGACGACAGCTTTCCACCGGTCGCGGCAAAGCGGCCTGTTACGATCCTCGGGATCGGGGCGCTGGGTGCAGCCTGCGGAGAGTCACTTCATAGGCTCGGCTTTCCTGTGACAGGGTGGAGCCGCAGCCCAAAAGACATTCCAGATATCCGGTGTTTGCACGGCGAAAAGGGACTGCAAGAGGCCCTTACAGACGCACAGATCGTCATCCTGCTTCTACCGCAAACACCGGAGACCACCGATATTCTAAATGCCGAGACACTCGCGCTGATGGCCAAAGGCAGCTTTGTGATCAACCCCGGCCGCGGGCCGCTGATCGACGATGCAGCACTTTTGGCGGCACTTGACAGCGGGCAGATCGCACACGCCACTCTGGATGTCTTCCGCACCGAACCCTTGCCACCGGACGATCCGTTTTGGGCGCACCCAAAGGTGACCGTCACACCGCATATCGCGTCGACGACACGGCCTGAAACGGCCGCTGAGGTCATTGTAGAAAACATAAGGCGAGGTGAGGCAGGCCAACCCTTCCGCTTTCTTGTGAACCGTGGTCGCGGCTACTAGCGCAGTTTCGGCGGTTTCTCGGGGTCCATCCCCGGTGCGCCCGGCACATGCGGTGCCTCTGGTTTCGGCAGATCAAACCGCAGCCCGACCTTGGCAAGGTGTGCTGCAAGCGGATCGCTGGCCCGCACAAAGAGCACGTCCATCATACCCGCCTCGATCCCCGAAAATGTCAGCGCCTCGCCTGCGGCAGAGGCCAACGCTTTTTCAGCGCCTTCAATCGCATCGATAAAGGCCAACACATGCCCGCGCGTGCCATCCTCATAAGTGGCCGCAGCCAGATAGGCAAAACGCGCAAGCCCGGCAGCAATCGCCAGCTTGCGGTCCAATCCCGACACGACAGCCTCTGGTAAGCCACCCGGTGCAGAGAGTTCGGTCAAACGCGCCTCAGTTTCATCGGGACCATGCGACAGGGTCTCCACGAGCCAGTCGACAGCTTCGGCAGGAATCAACATCGCCGAAGGTGCCACTTCGAGGTTCAGGGCCAGTCCGACCCCCTGCCCCGCCAGCATCTGGGCCAACGCACGGCCCGGGACGGCAGCATAAGGCGCAACACGCCCCACGAACTGCGACAGGCGCTCTTCGCGATCGAATACAAGCGTGAACTTCTGGTCCTCGATCTCAAAAATCTCCGGCGTGATCTGATCGCCCTCGGCCTCTGCGCCCAGCAACATGAAAAGTTCGGTATCGGCCAGCCGTTCGTAAAACCGAAGGCGCAGCGCGTCATCCTCGGGGGCGGCTTCCATTACGGCATGGGCTTGGTCCAGATCGGTCATTTTAATGCGTCTTTCACTGCGGTACGCAGCTCGGGCAGCAGATCAGCCTCAAACCACGGGTTTTTCTTCAACCATCCGGTATTGCGCCAAGACGGATGTGGCAAGGGAAAGACGCGCGGTGCAAAGTCGCGCCAGTTCTGGACGGTCGTTGTGACGCTTTTTTGCGGTCCCATATGCCACCGATGGGCGTAGCCACCGACCACCACAGTCAAAGGCACGTCGCCAAGAGCCGCCATCACACGATCATGCCATGTCTCCCGACAGATCGGCGGTGGTGGCAGGTCAGATCCCTTGGCATCATAGCCGGGAAAACAAAACGCCATGGGGACGATCGCGATCTTGCTGCGATCATAAAAAGTGCCGGAGTTGGTTCCCAACCAGTCGCGGAGCCGGTCGCCGGACCTATCCCAAAACGGCCTGCCCGCCCCGTGGACCCGCATTCCCGGTGCCTGACCCGCAATCAATATCCGCGGAGGCGTTTTAAACCACACTACCGGCCTTGGCTGATGCCGCGTCGCCGTTGCGGCGAAACGGTCAGCGCAGAGTGTGCAGGCGGAAATCTCGTCTTGCAGGGTCATTGAGGTGACACCTCTCTGGGCGACGGGTATTTGATAGATAGGGCAAGTTGCCGCAATTCACGGAAACGTCGCTATAATCGTGCCGCAAAGTCGCGGTATGGAAACTTCTTCAGTCATGTTAACCTTCAATGAGTATAAGAACGTGCGCAGCGCAATGCGAGCTTGGACGGGATAGAAATGTTAGAGTTTGCGGAAGTCAGCAAATCGTTTTGGACGGGCACGCAGCGCAAGGTAATCCTTGACCGTGCGTCTTTCCGTGTCGAACTGGGCAATTCATTGGGTATTCTGGCACCCAATGGAACCGGCAAAACCACGCTGATCAACATGATATCAGGTCTCGAAAAACCTGACGAAGGGACGATCAGGCGCGGTTGCCGGATCTCGTTCCCACTCGGGTTCATGGGTGGAACGGACGGCACCCAGTCCGCGATGGAAAACAGCCGCTTTATCGCGCGGCTTTACGGGCTTGACCCTGATTACGTCGAGGCGTTTTGCAGATGGCTTTGCGGGCTGGAAGAGTATTTTGACATGCCTCTGGGCACCTACTCTTCGGGTATGCGTGCACGGTTTTCTTTTGCACTTTTGCTTGCGCTCGACTTTGATATTTATCTTATCGACGAAGGTATGCCCGGCGCGACAGATGCGGAATTCAACCGCAAGGCAGGTGAAATCCTGCGTGAGAGGCTGGAAAAAGCAACCGTGATCATCGTATCCCACCAACCTGCAGTGCTTGAGCGTCTTGCCAAGTCGGCGGCTGTGCTGAAGAATGGACAACTGCATATGTTTGACACCTTGGAAGAGGCGCGCGTGCTTTATGACTACCAAACCCAAGGTTAAGAAATTCCGCGTCAGGCGGAAAATTCCCGAGGAACAAACACAATCCGATCCTGCTTCAGAGACTATGGAAAGAGCCAAAGCCCCTTCCCAAGCCGAGCAGATCGCGGCGATCAGCAAAGAGGGGCTGACAGGGCGCCAATTGCGCATGGCGCGCAGGGTTGCGCTCAAGAACGGTTTTGAAGCGTCTTCCGATTACGATGCCGTGCGGCTGTTGCGTGCAGCGGGCATTGACCCGTTTCAGCGCAGTTCCGTGCTTGAGCTGGTCAAACCAGACAGTGCGAAAGTTCCTGGGAGACGGGGCCGGATACAGTTGCCGGATACACGCCAAGACGAGGCGCTGTCGCTTCCTTCAACCAACAACCAAGCTGCATTAAACCGTAACGCGTCAGAAATTCTGCAAATCCAGCGTGACATCGCCAACAGACGCAAGCGCAAGCTAGCCCTGTTGTTCACGCGTTTAGCCGTTTTCGTGTTCTTGCCAACATTTCTGTTCGGGTGGTATTTCTACAATGTTGCGACGCCCATGTACGCGACCAAATCTGAAATCGTGATCCAGCAGGCCCAACCACAGGGCGGCGGACCTCAGGGGTTGGCGACTTTGTTCCAGGGCACGTCCATGGCGACCCAGCAGGACAGCATCGCGGTGCAATCCTATCTTGCTTCCCGCGAGGCGATGTTGCGCCTGGACGCGGATCACGGGTTCAAAGATCATTTTGCGGACCCCGGCATCGACGCCATTCAGCGACTTGAAGAAGGCGCAACCAACGAACAGGCCTTTGGCCTTTATAGCGACCGTGTGAAGATCAGCTATGATCCGACCGAAGGGCTGATCCGCTTGGAAGTCATCGCCGCCGACCCGACCAAAAGTTATGACTTTTCCCAAGCGTTGATCGGTTATGCCGAAGAGCAGGTCGACCAACTCACCGGTCGGCTACGCGAGGATCAAATGCGCGGCGCCCTGCAAAGCTATGAAGAAGCGGAGAAACGGCGCGCCGAAGCCCTTGCCACATGGCTGGCCATTCAGGAGGACGTGCGCCAGATTGATCCGCAAAGCGAGAGCACGGCGCGCATGTCACAGATCAACGCGTTGGAAAGCGAAAGACAGCAGCTCGAACTGGTGCTGCAATCCCGGCTTAATGTCGATCGCCCCAGCCAAGTCCAGGTACAGTCGCTCCGCAATCAGATTTCCAATATCGACGCGTTGATCGCGGATTTGCGCGACCAGCTAGTTGGCGGCACAAGCGCACAGGGCTCGCTCGCTGCGCGCAACACCGAACTCCGCACCGCGGAAGAAAACTATTCCTTCCAGACTGCGATGGTCCAGCAGGCGCTGACCCAGATGGAAACCGCCCGTATTGAAGCCAACCGGCAGGTTCGCTATCTGTCGCAAAGCGTGCGCCCGATCATTCCCGATCAGGCGACCTATCCACGCGCTTTTGAAAACACGATCCTGGCATTCCTGATCTTTTCGGGCATCTACCTGATGATTTCGATTACAGCCTCGATCCTTCGTGAACAGGTCAGCTCTTGATGCGTACAGTCGATATTGGTGATGTGGCGGTCAGCAATGACCTTCCCCTCTTGGTGATCGCGGGTCCATGCCAGCTGGAAGGCACGGACCATGCCCAGATGATCGCAGGCAAAATGGCCGAGGTATGTGCCGCACATGGTGCCCAATTCGTGTTCAAAGGGTCTTATGACAAGGCGAACCGGACATCCTTGAGCGGCAAACGCGGCCTTGGCATGGATGAAGGCCTCAAGGTTTTGCAATCGGTCAAGGACAACATCGGCTGCCCGATTCTGACAGATATCCACGCACCGGATCAATGCGCCACCGTTGCAGCAGTCTGCGACATCATGCAAATCCCCGCGTTCCTTTGCCGCCAAACCGATCTGCTGCTGGCTGCCGGCGAAACCGGCGCTGTGATAAATATCAAGAAAGGCCAGTTCCTTGCCCCTTGGGACATGCCCAATGTGGTGTCAAAGGTCGAAAGCACAGGCAACAAGCGGATCCTGCTGACCGAACGCGGGGCCTCATTTGGCTATAACACACTGGTCGCAGATATGCGGTCGCTACCGACCATGGCCCGTAGCGGTTATCCGGTGGTCATGGATGCCACCCATTCGGTGCAGCAACCGGGGGGCATGGGCGGTTCATCGGGTGGGCAGCGTGAATTCGCCCCGGTAATGGCGCGCGCCGCTGTCTCGTTGGGGATTGCAGCGGTCTTTATCGAAACGCACGAAGCGCCCGATGACGCGCCCTCTGACGGACCAAACATGATCCCGCTTGATCAAATGGACGGCCTCATCAAGAGCCTGATGGCTTTCGATTCATTGGCCAAGGCCGATCCGCTCCGGGTGTGATAGAGCGGTAATCTTTACTATGCTACGGCATTGCCGATGGATTGATTTCATGCGCCTTTCTCTGCTCTTCGCCCTCTTTTTGTCGTTTGCATTACCTGCCGTGGCCCAAGAAGCAAACGGCACGATCACAACAGAAACCTCCGCCCAGCAAGACGCTGCGATTGCAACGCGCCTTCGTGAAATCCTGAATGAGCTTGGCAATTATGAAAACGTCAGCGTCACCGTAAGCGAGGGTGTCGTCACCATCCGTGGAACGACAACGTCAGCGATTGAAGCTGTCGAGCTCGAACAACTGGCCGCGCGCGTGCAAGGCGTTGTTGCGGTGCGCAATCAGGTGACCGAAACAACCGATATCGGTGATCGCCTGAACCCCGCGATTGAAAGGTTCCGGGCGCGTGTCGACCAGTTTATCGCCTTCCTGCCACTGGCCCTGATCGCCGGTGCCGTCTTTGCCTTCGTGGTCCTTACGGGCTTTGCGATAGCACGCATGCAGCGGCCTTGGGAGCGTCTGGCACCCAACGCCTTCATCGCCGAGATTTACCGGCAGCTCTTGCGCATCACCTTCGTCATCTTCGGCATTGTGATAGCCTTGGATATTCTCAACGCCACCGCACTGCTCAGTACCATTCTTGGCGCAGCTGGCATCATCGGTCTGGCCTTGGGTTTCGCAGTCCGCGACACGGTCGAAAACTTCATCGCCTCGGTCATGCTATCGTTCCGCCAACCCTTCCGACCCAATGATACCGTGGAAATCAATGGCGATATCGGTAAGGTCATCCGCCTCACGAGCCGCGCAACGATCTTGCTGTCATTCGATGGAAATCACATCCGAATCCCGAATGCGACTGTCTTCAAGAGCCGGATCATCAACTACACGCAAAACGCCGAACGCCGGTTCATGTTTCCGATCATGATAGAACGTGACGCAGACCTGCAACAAACACGCGCACTGGTCGCCCAGACGGTGCAGGACCTGCCATTCGTTCTAAGCGACCCTGCTGCACTGACATGGATCGAGGCGCTCCATCCGGCCGGAATCGAGTTAGTTGTCACCGGTTGGGTGGACCAGAATGAAACATCCATTGTATTGGGCAAAGGAGAGGCCTTGCGCCAGGTAAAGCTGGCCCTTCAGGGCGCAGGCGTGGTGATACCCGACGCAACGCAGGCTCTGCAGTTGAAGCGTGATGCCAAACCCGCAATGCCGGATGCGCGGGAAAGCAGGCAGGTCGAAAGCGTCAATGCACGTGAAAACGCAGCATTGGAGCGGATCGTGGACGCAGAACGACAGGATGAAATCACCGAAGATCTGCTGCGACAGGACAGCCCAAAAGAATAGCGTCATTTCTTTGCAAAACAGGGCTTGAACCAATCCCGCCTTCGCAGTATCTAGCCCCTCGCTGCTGGGATGTAGCCAAGTGGTAAGGCAACTGTTTTTGGTACAGTGTACCGCAGGTTCGAATCCTGCCATCCCAGCCAGCTTTCACTCAAAGCCCTGATTTATATAGGCCCGTTTGTTGCGGCTGCGGTGGTTTCACCCCACTGCATCACATCCCTGCATCACAGCAGCGAATGTGAAGCTCCCGCAAAAGGGTCTGTAAGTGAAATCTTTCGCTCTCGCCTTACCGGGAGCCGTCACGTGGGCGATTGGATGGTCATGCTGAACGGAGGAGAGGTTTACGTTGACGGTACACCGGCCGACATACTAACAGCCCCGAATATCAAAAGGGTCTACGGGGCCGATGTATGCGTTTATCCCCACCCCATTAACAAACTACCCACCACCCTCATCACCGGAGGCGGAAATCATGGGCCGAACTGATCTCCTTCCTGTAACGGCCTGCAGAAGCCACAGGTTGGGCAGTGGTATGTGCCCATGCCTGCGCCACAGCAGGGACAGCTAACTTCATTATCCCTGGCCCCGGCAATTTCCCCCACAACCCGATCATAGATGCGCCAGTAGAAAAAGTGCTCCTTGTTGAGGAACTTTATG
>NZ_JAWOAN010000183.1:0-11790 GCF_046498525.1 Yoonia sp. | reverse complement strand
ATGAGGGGACACCGGTTTTTTCCATGGGGCCCCTGGTCATATCCCGGGAAGGGATCGGGCTTAGCGCACTGATTACCATCAAATCCAACGCCATTGTTCTGGCGCTGATTGCCATGGTGGCCACCATGCCGGTGGCCGTATTGGGCCCGCACCATGACCCAGCGCACATAGCTCAGCACGTCCTCACCTTGCTGGTTGCGCCCCGTGGTGCGCACCCAGACCACACCGGATTTCCCGTTCGAGTTCTGCTTCACACCAATGACTTCGGACTGCGACACCAGCGTATCACCCGGATAGACAGGGCGCAGCCAGCGCCCCTCCGCATAACCAAGGTTGGCCACGGCATTCAGCGAAACATCCGGTACCGTCTTGCCAAAGACTGTATGGAACGTGACCAGATCATCGACAGGCGAAGCGGGCAAACCACAGTCTCGTGCGAATGCATCAGATGAATAAAGCGCACCGCGTGCGGGGTAGAGCGCATGATAAAGTGCGCGCTCACCCCCCGAAATCGTGCGCGGCACCGCATGGGTGATCACATCGCCAACGGCGTAATCTTCGAAAAAGCGGCCTGCATTTGTCTTGGTCATTGCTGTCCCAACTTCATGTCCGCGGAATAGGGTCGGTCGATCTCTTTGGTGACGGCCTGCCCGCAGCGCATTATCCCGTTGGCGTGGTCGTAGGCATAGGTCGGATCGCCATAAAGCTCCCAGCCTTTGGACAGCGCATCGGTGACCTTGTGACAAAAGGCCGAAGTGTCATCCTCGGTCAGCAATCGGTAAAGTTTGGCCATGTTACCCCCAAGGTTTAACGCCTAGCGCATAGTGAATGCCCATAACCACGACGGTCACGACAATCGTCACGACGATCGCAACCACCTCTTTCTTGGCAGGCGCGCGGGCCGGTCGTTGCCACGGGCCTTCCTGCGCATTGATCAGCAGAATTTCGACAATCGCCCAAGCCAGCAGCCCGCCAAACAGGATAAAGGACGCGGTGTCGCCATTCACCAGCAGATGCGCCACCGCCCAAAGCGAAAATCCGGTCAGTTGCGGATGGCGCACCTTGGTGCCGAGCCATATCTTGGCACCCTTGGCGGCACTTGCCGCATAGAAATAGAAAGCCAGCACCATCAACAGATTGTTGATGCCCACCCACATAGGGTTGGCCCCCCAGTAAAACGCGCCGTCAGCTTGGCGATAGCCGATGACCATCAGCACGACGCTCAGCACGATCAGCACCGCCATGACCGGATAACCGGCAACCCCCAACGCCTGACGCGCCCCCGGGGCAAGCCGTTTGAACAAATGTGCGGCCCACCAAAGGGCAACGCCTGCGATAAGTAAATTCATGCCGTCTCCAATGCAGCGATAGCGTCAGCTTTCGCCAACGTCGCCCGCGCCGTCACGATATGCAAGTTCTCGACAATGCGGCCATCGACCACGGCCACGCCCTGCCCTTCGGCCTCTGCCGCCTCGAATGCCGCGATCTGACGGCGGGCCAGATCAACCTCTTCGGCGGTCGGGCCAAAGGCGGCATTGGCAATCGCTACCTGCGCGGGGTGGATCAGGGTTTTGCCATCAAAGCCCATGTCGCGGCCTTCGGCACATTCGGCGCGCAGCCCGTCCTCGTCCTTGAACGCGTTATAGACGCCATCAAGCGCCACGATCCCCGCCGCCTTTGCCGCCAGCAGGCAATGCTGCAAGGCCGTGGTCAGTGCGGCGCGACCGCGCGAATTGAGGTCTTTGGCCAGATCATTCGTTCCCAGCACGAAACCCGCGATACGCGGATGGGCGGCAATGCTTTGCGCATTCAAAATACCCTGCGGCGTTTCCATCATCGCCCAGACCGGCAAATCGGGGACCAACGCCGCCAGCGCATCGACATCGGCGGGGCTGTTCACCTTTGGCAGCAGGATCGCATCGCAATCCATGGCCGCGACCGCCGCTGCATCCGCGTTACCCCATTGGGTATCAAGCCCGTTGATCCGCACGACCCGCAACCGTGCACCGTACCCGCCATCAGCCAAAGCAGCATACAGCGTATCGCGCGCCGCGACCTTGGCGTCGGGTGTCACCGCGTCTTCCAGATCGAACAGGATCACATCAACAGGCAGGCCGCGCGCCTTATCCAGAGCGCGGTCCTTTGATCCCGGAATATACAGGGCGGATCGGTAGGGGCGGTCATGCATCGAATCTTCCTCGCAATAATATTGCGCGGAACAGGCCAGAAAGCGGCACATCATTCAAGGCGAATTTGCCGCGTCGCAGCAAATTCACCCGTCGTTACGGTGCGTTAACCATTTTCGCGGATATTGGCCCGACAATTTGATCCACTTGCAGGATCGCCGCCCTCCGCCGCGACCCGCTTTGCAAAAAGGGGAACCAAATGAGACGCATATTCTTTCTGATGTCTTTCGGGATCGGCGCGATGATGCTTGCCGCGCAGCAGACACAGGCGCAAACCCGCAATTGCGCCGATCACGCGCAGGTGGTAGAACGATTGGCCCAAAGCTATGGCGAAAGCCGCCAGTCCATCGGGCTGGGCAGTGACAATTCCGTGGTCGAGGTATTCGCGTCAATGAACACGGGATCATGGACAATCACAGTCACCCGCCCCGGTGGGCCGACCTGTCTGGTCGCGGCAGGCCAAGCCTATCAATACCTGAACGAACCCTTGGCCAATTTCGACAGCCAAAGCTGAAAAACGGGTGTCCGGCCTATGCCAGTGCGATCCAGACCAGCCGGACCCCCGTCAGCACCAGCAACGCATATGTCAGCCCGAAGAACAGTCGCTCCGGCACAAGATTGTGCGCCCGCACGCCGATCCACGCCCCGATCAACGCAAAAGGCGCAAGCGCAAGGCTGCCCATGATCGTATCCCAAGTGAATATGCCCAGAAACGCATAAGGCAGCACTTTCATCCAGTTCACAGCCCAGAAAACCAGCACTGTCGTCGCCTGATAGGCCGTCTTGCTCACCCCTTGAGACAGCAGGAACACCGCCGAGGGCGGACCACCCGCATGGCTGACAAAGCTGGTAAACCCGCTGACCATACCTGCCAGCCAAGCCAGCGGTGCTGAAAACGGCATATGCCTGACAGTCAGCCAACCCAGCGCACGACTGATCTGAAATGCCGCGAAGGCCAGACAAATCACCCCGATCAGCAAACGGAATACATCCGCGTCAACGAACGCATAAAGCCAGGCCGCGATAATACACCCCGGCACAGCCCCGATCATCAAACCTTTGGCCGACGGCCAGTGCCACCTGCCCCAATAGGGCTTCAGCGTCACCGCATCGACCAGCATGAACAGCGGCAGGACAATCCCCAAGGCGGCACCCGGCGGCACCACAAGCGCCAGAATCGCACCCGCCACAAAGGCCGCACCTGACCCGAAACCACCCTTGGATATGCCTCCAAAGATGATCGCAGGGATGCCGACCGCGAAAAATTGCCAACCGAACTCAATCACTTGGGCGCACCGATCTTTGCTATCTTTCCATTTCGTTAGCGGCTTACCGGCGGAATGACCATTGCCCTTTCGGCCATGCCGCAATGCAGCACTCTTGCTTAAAGGGCTGCAAAGCCTTACCCAAAGCGCCGAAACCAAATCACCAAAGGACCAGTTTCAATGGCCAGACCCAAGATTGCCCTTATCGGCGCCGGACAGATCGGCGGCACGCTTGCGCACCTCGCAGCCGTCAAAGAACTCGGCGATGTTGTGCTTTTTGATATCGCGGAAGGCATCCCCCAAGGTAAGGCGCTTGATATCGCCGAATCCGGCCCTGCCGCGAAATTCGACGGCAGCTTCAAAGGCGCCAACAGCTATGAAGACATCGCAGGCGCGGACGTCTGCATCGTCACCGCCGGTGTCGCCCGCAAGCCCGGCATGAGCCGCGACGACCTGCTGGGCATCAACCTCAAGGTCATGAAATCCGTTGGCGAAGGCATCGCCGCACATGCGCCGAACGCTTTTGTCATCTGCATCACGAACCCGCTGGATGCGATGGTTTGGGCGCTGCGCGAATTTTCCGGCCTTCCGCACCATATGGTCTGCGGCATGGCAGGTGTTCTGGACTCCGCGCGCTTCCGCCACTTTCTTGCCGAAGAATTCAACGTCTCGATGCGCGACGTCACGGCCTTTGTTCTGGGCGGACACGGCGACACGATGGTGCCGCTGACACGTTATTCCACTGTGGCCGGTATTCCTTTGCCTGATCTCGTGGACATGGGCTGGACCACGCAGGACAAACTCGACGCGATCGTGCAGCGCACCCGTGACGGCGGCGCAGAGATCGTCGGCCTGCTCAAGACAGGTTCCGCGTTCTACGCCCCCGCGACCTCCGGCATTGAAATGGCCGAAGCCTACCTCAAGGACCAAAAGCGCGTTCTGCCATGTGCCGCGCATGTCGACGGTGCCTACGGTCTCAACGGTTTTTACGTCGGTGTGCCAACCGTCATCGGTGCTGGCGGCATCGAACGCGTGGTCGAAATCAAGATGAACAAAACCGAACAAGCGATGTTCGACAAATCCGTGGACGCCGTGAAGGGCCTTGTCGACGCCTGCAAGGGCATCGACGACAGCTTGGCCTAATACCGGCCTGCAGAGATCAAAACAAAGGGTCGCCCGCTGGGCGGCCCTTTTGCGTTGGCAAGGGGCCGTTACGTGTGCAGAAAATTCAGCACAGACGCCTTCTTGCGGTACAACCAATCATCTATCGCCGAAGGGCGCAAATCGGCAGGATGCGCGGGGAAATACCGTGCAAGCGGCTCTGACGGATCAAACGCGGGGTCTGCCCACAGATCCCGCTGCTTCAACAGATTGATCAGTTGCGTGTCCGGTCGCTTGAGCCGGTCATAAAGGCGCAATCCTCCATCGGGGTCGGCCATCAGCTCCTCTGCCTGTCTGCTGCGATGGGCAGAAGGCGGCATGCCGTCACGTTTCTTCAGGGCATGCAACATGCGCGCCAGCTTATACACCCAGAATGTGGGCGTAAGACCATCAAAATGCAGCAACTCCAACGCTGTGACACTGGCTCTTTCCAGAACCAATTGCTGATCCGGTCGGATGGGCTGCGGTCGATGGATAGAGAGTTGCAGCGCCCGATCCTTGCGCACAAAGGCCTTGCCCTGCGAGTGGCCGGTCAGCCCGCGATAGGTCAGGTCAAAATCAGGGCCAAAAATTTGGCGGCGCCTTGCTGCGGGCCCCTGAAAAGGCCTCCGAAACGCACCCGTGAAAATGCTTTCTTCGGAAGCATGCGGCAGGTGCACCCGCTCGGCAACCGGCACCACAAGCCCGTCAGCGTCCGCAGCGACGGTTGCAAGTGTTCCGGTCACAGGCCTGCGCGGAAAGATGTATTCATCGGCATCACAATGCAGCAGCCAGTCCGCGTTCATCCGACCATAGGCCTCGCGCGCATTGCGGACCTGACGCACCTCATGCCGGCGCGGGCGGCTTTTTCCGACGCGCAACCAATGCGCCTCATCACACGCAACGACGCTCACTTGCGGCAGATGCGACAGCAGGTCCTGCACCGGGTCATCGGGGCGGTCGCAATAGATGAATACCTGCGCCGCACCCAAAGACAGGTACCACGCAACAAAGGCCTGCACCAAGACGGGCGGTTCATCCACCGTCGCAACAACGCCCCAGGTTGGCATATCCTTTGTCATGCCGCCTTTGCTATCATCATCGCGATTCTGACAAAACTGAATAAAGTCGCTAGAAATGAACATAAGGACATATTTGTGATCACACGAAAAAAATCTGTGATCACAAATGTTCGATTTTCCGCTAATTTGGTAGTTTTCGCTTATAACAGCCTATTTTTCTATGTTTAGATGCAATCAACCGAAGCCAAATTGGAATTGTCTTATGAACATTCACGAATATCAGGCCAAAGCTTTGTTGCGTAGTTATGGTGCGCCCGTCTCTGACGGTCGCCCTGTCACCCGCGCCGAAGATGCCAAAACCGCCGCAGGCGAACTTGACGGACCACTTTGGGTCGTCAAGGCACAGATTCACGCCGGTGGCCGTGGCAAAGGCAAATTCAAAGAGGCCGGCGCCGGTGAGGCAGGCGGTGTGCGTCTGACCAAATCAGTGGAAGAGGCCGCACAGGAAGCCAAGAAAATGCTGGGCCGCACATTGGTCACGCACCAGACCGGCCCTGCGGGCAAGCAGGTCAACCGCATCTACATCGAAGACGGTTCCGGCATCGAAACAGAAATGTATCTCGCCCTACTGGTCGACCGCGCGACAAGCCGCATCGGTTTCGTCTGCTCGACCGAGGGCGGCATGGACATCGAAGAAGTGGCCGCAAATACGCCGGAAAAAATTCTGAACTTCACTGTTGATCCGGCCACAGGCTATCAACCGTTCCACGGCCGTCGCGTGGCCTTCACGCTGGGGCTCAAGGGCGCGCAGGTGAAACAATGCGTGGCGCTGATGGGCAACCTCTACCGCGCCTTCGTCGAAAAAGACATGGAGATGCTGGAAATCAACCCGCTGATCGTGACCGACGGTGGTGATCTCAAAGTGCTGGACGCCAAAGTATCGTTCGACGGCAACGCAATGTATCGTCAAGCCGATGTGGCAACCCTGCGGGATGAAACCGAAGAGGACGCAAAGGAACTGCGCGCGTCGAAGTACGACCTGAACTACATCGCACTTGATGGTGAAATCGGCTGCATGGTCAACGGCGCGGGCCTTGCCATGGCGACGATGGACATCATCAAGCTTTACGGAGCCGAACCTGCCAACTTCCTCGACGTGGGCGGCGGCGCGACCAAGGAAAAAGTCACCGAAGCGTTCAAGATCATCACCTCCGATCCGCAGGTCAAAGGCATTCTTGTCAACATCTTCGGCGGCATCATGCGGTGCGACGTCATCGCCGAAGGGGTAATCGCGGCGGTGAAAGAAGTTGGCCTGAAGGTGCCGCTCGTCGTGCGTCTGGAAGGTACAAACGTCGAAAAGGGCAAAGAGATCATCCGCAATTCCGGCCTTGATGTGATCGCAGCGGACGACCTGAAAGATGGCGCGCAGAAGATCGTGAAAGCCGTCAAAGGTTGATCCCGTAGGGTGGGTGCAACCCACGCGATGAAAAGATTTTAAGGAGCCACCAAAATGGCCATTCTCGTAAACGAAAACACCAAAGTCATCTGTCAGGGCCTCACCGGGTCGCAGGGCACATTCCACTCAGAGCAGGCGATTGCCTACGGCACCAAGATGGTTGGCGGTGTGACCCCCGGCAAAGGCGGCCAGACGCACCTCGATCTGCCGATCTTCAACTCGGTGCACGAAGCCAAGCACGTCACCGAGGCCAACGCATCGGTCATCTATGTGCCGCCGCCATTCGCTGCGGATTCGATCCTGGAGGCGATCGACGCCGAGATGGAACTGATCATCTGCATCACCGAAGGCATCCCCGTGCTCGACATGATGAAGGTCAAGCGTGCGCTCGAAGGCTCGAAATCCCGCCTCATCGGTCCCAACTGCCCCGGTGTGATTACGCCCGATGCGTGCAAAATCGGCATCATGCCCGGCCACATCCACAAGCGCGGGTCGGTCGGCGTTGTGTCCCGTTCGGGCACGCTGACATATGAAGCCGTCAAGCAGACCTCCGACAGCGGCTTGGGCCAGTCCACAGCCGTCGGTATCGGCGGCGATCCCATCAAGGGGACCGAACATATCGACGTACTCGACATGTTCCTTAATGACGACGAGACACATTCCATCATCATGATCGGCGAAATCGGCGGGTCCGCCGAAGAAGAAGCCGCAGAATTCCTGACCGCCCAAAAGAAAAAGGGCCGCTGGAAGCCAACAGCCGGTTTCATCGCGGGCCGTACAGCGCCTCCGGGCCGCCGCATGGGCCATGCCGGTGCGATTGTGGCAGGCGGCAAAGGCGACGCGGAAAGCAAGATCGAAGCGATGAAATCCGCCGGTATCGTTGTGGCAGACAGCCCCGCGACATTGGGCGAAGCCGTACTGGAAGCGATTGGATAGGTCCGGGCAGGCCCGACTAGAAACGGCGGGTCAGGCCCCGCCCTGCAAAAAGTGTCCCGGGGCCGACCCGGGACTTCAACATCGTCAACACATTGAGGTCCCCTCATGAACGACCAATCCCCCAACGACGTTTTCCGCGCTTCTTCTTTCCTGCAAGGACATAACGCCGAATATGTCGAACAGCTTTACGCCCGCTACGCCGACAATCCGGGTGCCGTCGATGAAAGCTGGCAGGCGTTTTTCCGGTCGTTGGGCGACACCCCTGCCGACGCCAAGGCAGAGGCCACGGGCCCGAGCTGGGCGCGCACTGACTGGCCCCCTGCCCCGTCGGATGATCTGACTGCGGCTCTCGACGGCCAGTGGCCGGCGGAGCCCGAAGCCGCAGGCAAGAAGATCAAGGAAAAAGCCGCCGAAAAGGGCGTCAACCTTGATGAAAGCCAGGTCCGCGCTGCTGTCCTCGACAGTATCCGCGCGCTGATGATCATCCGCGCCTACCGTATCCGGGGCCACCTGATCGCGGATCTTGATCCATTGGGGATGCGTGAACAAACGCCGCATCCGGAACTGGACCCCGCCTCATACGGTTTCACCGCGGCAGACATGGACCGCCCGATCTTTATCGACAACGTTCTCGGCCTCGAAGTCGCGACCATGAATGAAATCATGGCCATCGTTCAGCGCACTTATTGCGGGACTTTCGCGCTGCAGTACATGCACATTTCCAACCCCGAAGAGGCTGGCTGGCTGAAAGAGCGTATCGAAGGCTACGGCAAGGAAATCGCCTTTACCAAGGAAGGGCGCAAGGCGATCCTGAATTCTTTGGTTGAAGCCGAAGGTTTCGAAAAATTCCTGCACGTCAAATACATGGGCACCAAGCGTTTCGGCCTTGATGGCGGCGAAAGCCTGATCCCCGCGATGGAGCAGATCATAAAGCGCGGCGGTCAACTGGGCCTTGATGAAATCATCATCGGTATGCCCCACCGTGGCCGTTTGTCGGTGCTGGCGAACGTGATGGAAAAACCTTTCCGCGCGATCTTCAACGAATTTCAGGGCGGGTCGTTCAAACCCGAGGACGTTGATGGTTCCGGTGATGTGAAATACCACCTTGGCGCATCCTCCGACCGCGAATTCGATGGAAACTCCGTCCACCTGTCCCTGACGGCGAACCCGTCCCACCTCGAGGCGGTGAACCCCGTTGTTCTGGGCAAGGTCCGCGCCAAGCAGGACCAGAAGAAAGACAGTGATCGCACCCGCGTCATGGGTATCCTGCTGCACGGCGACGCCGCTTTCGCAGGTCAGGGCGTCGTGGCAGAGGGCTTTGGTCTGTCCGGCCTTAAAGGTCACAAGACCGGCGGCACCATGCATATCGTCGTAAACAACCAAATCGGTTTCACCACGGCCCCGCACTTCAGCCGTTCCAGCCCCTATCCGACCGATATCGCGCTGATGGTCGAGGCTCCGATTTTCCACGTCAACGGCGACGATCCAGAAGCTGTGGTACACGCGGCACGCGTGGCCACGGAATTCCGCCAGAAGTTCCATAAGGACGTGGTTCTCGACATCATCTGCTACCGCCGCTTCGGACACAACGAAGGCGACGAGCCGATGTTCACCAACCCGGTGATGTACAAGAAGATCAAGAAGCAGAAGACCACCCTGACGCTTTATACCGAACGTCTGGTGCAGGACGGACTGATCCCCGAGGGCGAAATCGAAGACATGAAGGCGGCGTTCCAAGCGCACCTGAACGAAGAATTCGAAGCTGGCAAGACCTTCAAGCCCAACAAAGCCGACTGGCTGGATGGCAAGTGGTCCCACCTCGACCGCAAGGATGAGGACTATCAGCGCGGGGTCACGGCGATTGAGGAAGCGACCTTCAATGCCATAGGCGAGGCGCTATCCACCGCGCCCGAAAACTTCCCCCTACACAAGACCGTAGGCCGCTTGCTCGAAGCCAAAGCCACGATGTTCGAAACCGGCAAAGGCATCGACTGGGCGACGGGCGAGGCACTCGCCTTCGGCTCGCTGCTTACCGAAGGCTACCCCGTGCGCCTGTCAGGACAGGACAGCATGCGCGGGACGTTCAGTCACCGCCACTCTGCGCTGATTAATCAGGAAAACGAAGCCCGTTATTACCCGCTCAATCACATTCGCAAAGGGCAGGCCCAATACGAAGTCATCGATTCGATGCTGTCGGAATATGCGGTGCTGGGTTTCGAGTACGGCTATTCGCTGGCTGAACCCAATGCGCTCACGCTGTGGGAAGCCCAGTTCGGCGACTTCGCTAACGGCGCGCAGATCATGTTCGACCAGTTCATTTCATCGGGTGAAAGCAAATGGCTACGCATGTCTGGTCTCGTCTGCCTGCTGCCGCACGGCTACGAAGGGCAAGGTCCGGAACACTCCAGCGCGCGCCTTGAACGGTTCCTCACGATGTGCGGCGGCGACAACTGGATCGTGGCCAACTGTACGACACCGGCCAACTACTTTCACCTGTTGCGGCGTCAATTGCACCGGACCTTCCGCAAGCCGCTGATCCTGATGACCCCCAAGTCGCTGCTGCGGCACAAGCTGGCTGTGTCCAGAAAAGAGGAATTCACCGTTGGTTCATCCTTCCACCGCGTGCTGTGGGACGATGCGCAACACGGCAATTCCGACACCAAGCTGGCTGCGGATGACAAGATCAAGCGCGTCGTGATGTGTTCCGGCAAGGTCTACTATGACCTGCTGGAAGAACGCGACGCCCGCGGGATCGATGACGTCTACATCATGCGTTACGAACAATTCTATCCGTTCCCCGCGCAATCCGCCGTAAACGAGCTTGAGCGGTTCAAGAACGCCGAAATGGTCTGGTGTCAGGAAGAACCGAAGAACCAGGGCGCGTGGTCTTTCATGGAACCCAACATCGAATGGGTCCTCACCCGGATCAAAGCCAAACACATACGGCCTGTCTATGCAGGGCGCGCGGCAGCCGCCTCGCCCGCTACCGGTCTGGCCAGCAAACACAAAGCAGAACAAGCAGCCCTCGTTGACGATGCGCTGACGATCAAAGGAACAAAGTAATGAGCACCGAAGTCCGCGTCCCCACCCTTGGCGAATCCGTGACAGAGGCCACTGTCGCCACTTGGTTCAAGCAACCCGGCGATGCCGTTGCCGTTGATGAAATGCTCTGCGAACTGGAAACAGACAAAGTCACGGTCGAAGTACCCAGCCCTGTGGCAGGCACCCTGTCCGAGATCGTGGCCGCCGAAGGCGAAACCGTCGGCGTTGATGCGCTCTTGGCGCAGATCGCCGAAGGCGACACAGCACCGGCTCCTGCGGCCAAGAAGGAAGAGCCGAAGGCAGAAGCAGAACCTGCCACGGCCACGACCACGGCTGCAAAAGATGTCGAAGACGCGCCATCTGCCAAAAAGCTGATGGCCGAAAACAACCTGTCCGATGTCAAAGGCACCGGCAAGGACGGTCGTGTGATGAAAGAGGATGTGCTGAACGCTCTCGCCTCACCTGCCCCAGCGTCTGCGCCCGCCGCAGCCCCTCGCGCTCCGGTCGCCGCGTCACAGGCCGAACGCGAAGAGCGGGTCAAGATGACCCGTCTGCGCCAGACCATCGCAAAGCGCCTGAAAGACAGCCAGAACACCGCAGCCATGCTGACCACCTACAACGAGGTCGACATGACCGAGGTGATGGAGCTGCGCAACGAATACAAAGACCTGTTCCTGAAAAAGCACGGCGTGAAGCTCGGCTTCATGTCCTTCTTCACCAAGGCCTGTGTCCATGCCCTGAAC
>NZ_JAWOAN010000162.1:0-11946 GCF_046498525.1 Yoonia sp. | reverse complement strand
CGGCCCCCTCGACCAGCGCGCCAAGAGCGACCTCGGGGTTTTGTGGTGCGCCAAGCTTGCGCACAAGCAAAAGATCGAGAGGTGCGCCAAGGCGGTTCGCGACCTCGACCCCGACCGGCACACCGCCGCGGGGCAATGCGTAGATCACAGGATCATCCAGTTCCATATCCGCAAGAAGCTTGGCCAACATGCGGCCTGCATCCTTGCGATCAATAAATTTTGGTGTGCTCATATCCATAGGGCATGGTTTAGGCCGTCATGCAGCCTGCTGATTGATTTTCGTCAATGGAAGACCGTTTATTGTGCCATGTCGGCGCAGAGCCGCTGACGCTGCATTTGCCTGTTTCTCAGGGCCGCAAACGACCAAGAATGGCCAGCCGGTTTGTGCCCATCACGTGGATGTGAAGCCCCGGATTGATCGGTATCAATCACGCCCGGTCCATCATCGTCATTGCTGAGAAGCATCGACACTTGTGTAGGGAGGCGGAAGTTCCGGCATGAACGACCTTTACAATCGTCAGGATATCATCCGGAAGCTTGTCCCGGGAGGACACAGGTTGCGGGCCGGCATTCCGTCAATTCGGGAAGAACTGACGCCCGAGTTGCAAAAGTACCTGCATGTTCTCGGGCCGACCCCGAAACGGTGTCTTGAGACACTTGCCGATCTTGGTCTGTCGGACAGTGAAATCGGGCGCTATTTCGGGATGCCGGCCGTGTTCATCACCCAGCTCCATCAAATCTGGCGCATCGACGGAGAATAGGACTTGCATCAGGCGCGGGGAACAGGCTCGGTATGCACTGTCCCTGCCTGCGAAGCGGTCTTGGCGCTGGCCTCCTGTGATGCATGGTGGCTTGCGCCGACCAGAACAGGCCTCAGGCAGCTGACCGCCCTTGGCTGTGATCGCATGTCGGCGTGATCGTACATGTAGTCGCGCGTCAGGGGAACGGCCCCGATATTGCGCGACAGCTGGAACTGGTAAACGGCTTGCGGCCCATGGCGGAACGTCTGTTCGCAGGCAGCAAGATAAAAGCGCCACATCCTGACAAAGCGTTCATCATAAAGCGCACGGGCCGCATCTTCGTGTGCGCGGAACCGGTCATACCAGTGGCGCAGGGTATAGGCATAATGCAGTCGCCAACATTCCACATCCGTAGCCCAGAGCCGTGATGATTCGACCGCACGAATGACTTCCGACATGGTTGGGATATATCCGCCGGGGAAGATATATTTTGCAATCCAGGGATTCGTGGCCTTTGCCGGAGCAGCCCAACCGATCGAGTGGATCAGAGCGATTCCATCGGGGGTCAGCTTGTCGCGGATGGTTGCAAAATATGCTTCAAAGTGGGGCAACCCGACGTGCTCGAACATGCCGACCGAAACGATCCTGTCGAATGTGCCCGCGACTTCGCGGTAATCGCAAAGCAGGAATTCGACACGGTCGGACAATCCTTCGCGCGCCGCTCTTTGTGTGGCATAGGTCTGTTGTTCCTCGGACAGGGTGATGCCTGTCACACGTGCGCCGTAATCCCGCGCCAGTGTCAGCGCCATGCCGCCCCAGCCGCAACCGATATCAAGAACCCTCATGCCCGGTTGGGTCATCAGCTTGCGTGCGATATGGGCTTTCTTGTCGACCTGGGCCTGATCCAGAGACGTATCGGGCGCCTTGAAATAACCACAGGAATACTGCCGGTCCTGATCGAGAAACAAATCGAACAACTGACCGGACAGGTCGTAATGATGCGCAACATTGCGTTTTGCCCGTTGCACGATGTTGTTCTGCGCCAAGCCGCGCAAGGCATCCCGCGGTCTTTGTGTCAGCTTTTGCCACCATGCCGGATTGCTATCGGAACTGCGGGCATTGCGCACAACTGTCGCCATCAGGCCTTGCAGGTCATCATCATCGATCGTCAGATCGCCGTTCATATAGGTTTCGCCAAAGGCCAGTTCGGGGTTCAACACCAGCCGTCTTGTCGCGGCGCTGTCATGCAGACGCACCGTAACAGGTTCACTGGTCCTGTCCCCATAGGTATGCGTTTGCCCGCTGGGCATGACAATGCGCAACGCGCCGGTGTGGATCAGGCTTTGCAGCATCTTGTCCAGCGCATATTCCCAAGACCGGCTCATGCGACCAGCGCCTTGTGCCGACCTTCAACCGGAGTGCCCGGGTATATGATTGTCTTCTGTTTCATTCTGAAAACCGTAATGCGGGCCGTGCACCCGCCACTGACATAAATCAATCGGCGCAATCGGCGCGCATCTAAGGTGTACCTGCCGGTTCCCTTCGGTCGCAAAGAAACACGTTGTGGCATTCACCGCACCGCCTTCCGGCTATCCGCGTTTTTCGATCGCTTCCCGGCTATGACATTGGAGGAGATATCCCACATGATGACCAGCCCGCCCCAAGAGTTGGAGACAGACAGCGATATGTCTGCGCGCATTCAGGATGCGGAAAAGAAAAAGTCAGATGTTGTCGTGTTCGTCGAAGATGCAATCACGAACGGTTCCGGTATAGGACATTCGCAACGCGTGGCCCGCGCCTTTGGCGGCAAGGTTGTGCTCGTGAATGTGCAGTGTCGCCTTGATCATGACGATGGCCCGATTGATCCTGTTGAGTGGGACATCAGAAAACAGCAAACACTCAAGTGGCTTAATGGTCTGACCCGCTCGGTCGGTGACGATGGCCCGCCTTGCGAAGTGAAGCTTCTCGAAGGGGATTGCGTCAATGAAATCCGCAACTTCATGGAACATCGGCAAAGTGATATCGCAGGGGCCTTGCGGCGGCACGGCGACAACGGCTGGAGCCTGAGCAAGACCGCTTCGGGCGTCTTGTCCTCGCGCAGCGCAGGTGTGCTCATGATCCCTCAGGACGCAAGTGTCGAGCACGGCACCACCTACAAGCGCATCCTTGTCCCTCTGGATGGATCGACCCGCGCCGAAATCGCATTGCCACGCGCGGTTGTCATGGCGCTTGCCGAAGATGCGGAATTGCTGCTTTTCTATGTCTCTCCAAATCCCGGCGTTACGGAATTCGGTGTAAAGGATCAGGACGCCGAGCGGCTCCATGCGCAGGTGCGCAGCAGAAACCGGAAAGCCGGCAAAAGTTATCTTGCGGGGATCAGAAACCGGCTGAACCGAGAGGGCTTGACGATTTCAACGAAGGTCTGTGACGACGGCGATGCGCGGCGCGCACTGACAGACGCGATTTCGCGCGAGAATGTGGATTTTGTCGTCATGGCAACCCATGGGCAAAGCGGGCACCGCGATGTGCCGACAGGGGATGTCGCGCGCTATATCATGAACAGAGCTGCCACTCCGGTTCTGCTGATCCGCCATCTGAACGGTTCACACAGCAACCACGTCTTTGGTAAACTGTCGTCCGAGGGCGTCCGGCAACCGGTCGGCACAGACTGATGAACGAAGCCGCACGAAAGATGACCGATGCTGAACCGTCGGCTGACGCTCTTGCCTTGCAGCACGTCGTCACTCACGAGCGTCCATGCATGACTGACTGCTACCGTGCGTTGCCGGAGCTTGACGATTGGTTTGACGAGGTCAGGGCGTTTTGTACGGACGCACCGACAGAGGCTCAGCGCGTAGCCGAATGGATTCTCGACAATGATTATCAAGTCATCCGCGCACTGCGACGGCTGAAAGAAGGCTTGCCGCGGCAGTTCTACCAGACGCTTCCGGCGCTTGCAGAGTCGGACGGGGCCGGGCCACCACGCGCTTTTGCGGTTGCGCAGGCTGCGCGCGCGCGGATGGATCAACAGATGAGCCTCGAAGGGCTCGTTGATTTCATCTGTCACTATCAAGAGGCGGCGGAACTCACGAACGGGGAACTTTGGGCCATGCCGTCCATGTTGCGGCTGGCGTGTCTGGAACAGATCATTGGCGCAATGGGTGCCGTAGAACCCGAGCTGCTGCCTGATCTGGTGTTAAGCGAACAGACCCGAGCGCAGGATGACATCAAACCTGTCGCGCGCGTGTCGCGGGCGATTACCGATCTGATCGTGATCGATGCGATCAAATGGCCGGATTTCATTGATGCGGTCAGCGTGATTGAAGCGGTGTTGAAAACCGATCCCGCCCAAGTCTATCCGGACATGACCTTCAACACCCGAAACAGGTACCGCGAAGTTGTCGAGGCACTGGCCACACGGTGCGAGAGTTCGGAATCCGAAGTGGCTCGGCGCGCGATCGTGCTGAGTTGCGACGAAGACAGCGAGAGTTGCCGCCATCATGTGGGCTACTGGCTGATCGACAAGGGCCGGACCGAGCTGGAGGCCTCGCTGCGCTACCGCGTTCCTGTGCGTCTGGCCCTGAAGCGCAGGTTATCGCGTATCACGGGCTGGCTTTATGCAGTTGGGCTTATTGTGTTGGTCCTCGCCGCCATGTCGGTTTCGGTGGCGTATTTATGGGCTTTCGACGCGAACGCCTGGCAGTGGGTCTTGGGGATCGCGATTTCGATCCTTCCGGCGACGATCCCGAGTGTCTGGTTCGGTCATTGGGTCATCACGCGCTTGAAGACACCCGAGGTTTTGCCGGAAATGGATTTTTCAAAGGCGGTTCCCGCGTCTTGTGCTACCGCGATCGTGATCCCTGTCATTATCGCCAAGCGTGAAGAGGTGGCGGGGATTCTCGAAAAGATCGAGACACTTCGTCTGGCCAACCCCGACCCCGCCTATCGCTTTGTGGTGCTGTCCGATCTTGCGGATGCGTCAAAGCAGACCCTGCCCACCGATGCGGGGATCGAAGCTGCACTTGTCGACGGGATCGCGCAACTCAATGCCCAGTCCCGGTCGAATGGCGGGGTTTCCTTCGTGCTCATGCACCGGCGCCGCATTCATAATCCGGCTGAAGGGGTCTGGATGGCACGGGAACGCAAACGCGGCAAGCTTGAGGATTTCAACCGCTTTGTGCTGGGCGAAGGCGACGCTGCATTTGACATTGTCGCGGGGCCTGTCGAAACCCTGCGCGCCGTTCCCTATGCCATCACGCTGGATGCCGATACGCAAATGCCACCGGGTACCGCGGCGCGGCTTGTCGGGATACTGGCGCATCCGCTGAACCGCGCTGTGGCCGATCCCGAGACCGGCGGGGTCGTTTCGGGCCATGCAATCCTGCAGCCCCGGATCGAGATTTTGCCGAAACATGGCAGAGGTACGCATTTCACGCATCTGTATGGCGGCGACACCGCCATCGATATCTACAGCCGCGCCGTTTCAGACGTGTATCAGGACCTGTTTGGTACCGGAATTTATGTGGGCAAGGGTATCTACGATATCGCTGCCCTGCAGCGCAGTATTGACGGGCGCATACCTGACAATCACATCCTCAGCCATGACCTTTTCGAGGGGTTGCTGGGCCGTGCCGCATTGGTCAGCAATGTTGTTCTGTATGAGGACCTGCCCGCGACATATCCCGAATTCGCGCTGCGCCAACATCGCTGGATGCGCGGTGACTGGCAGCTTTTGCCGTGGCTGGGCCGCAGGGTGCCGGTGGCGGACGGCGGGCGTGCTGCATCGACGCTGTCGGCGCTGGATCGCTGGAAACTGATCGACAACTTGCGACGCAGCCTGATGCCGCCTGCATTGCTGCTGTTCTTTCTGGTGGGCTGGATGGTGCTTCCGGGCAGTGCACTGGTCTGGACCATTCTGGCCGCAGCCGCGCCGGGAAGCTATCTGATCGGTGAAGTCTTCGCCGTTGCCACTGGCGGCATCCGGAAGGGTGCCTTCGGGAATGCAGTGCACAAGATACAGGATACGAGCGGGCGTTGGTTCTTGCTGATCGTGTTTCTGGTCAGCGACACCCTCATGGCGCTTGATGCGATTTTCCGCACACTTTGGCGGGTCTTCGTTTCGGGGCGCAAACGGCTGGAATGGACGTCTGCGGCCCATGCCGCCACCAAGCTGTCAGGTAGCAGTGTCCGGAAGGCATCGTGGCGGTTGATGTGGCCTTCATCGGCTTTGGCGCTTTTCATGCTGGGGTATATGGCGCTCTTCGAGCCTGCGGGCTTTTTGCCTGCCACACCGGTGCTTTTGCTTTGGCTGATCGCGCCCGAAATATCGGTCTGGACCGCGCGCCCCCGCTATTTCCGCGCGCAAACCCTCGATGACGAGCAGCGCCTGTATCTCAAGCGGGTCGCACGGCAGACCTGGCATTTCTTTGATACATTTGCGGGGCCGGACGACAACTGGCTGCCGCCTGACAACTATCAGTTCGGCCATGTGGACGCGGTCGCCCACAGAACCTCGCCTACGAATATCGGTATGTTTCTGGCCTCTGCCTTGGCAGCCAAGGATATGGGGTTTATCACGACAAGCGATTTCGTCGCCCGTTGTCGCCATACGGTCAGCACATTAACGCAGATGGACCAGTATCGCGGCCATATTCTGAACTGGTACGACACGCGCACGCTTGAACCGCTTGAGCCGAAATATGTCTCGACCGTCGATAGTGGCAATCTTGCAGTCGCCCTCATCACGCTCAAGCAGGGCTGTATGGAGCAGATCGACAGACCGGCTGTTGCGGGAACCTGCTTTGATGGTCTCGGGGTCACGCTTGATCTGTTGTGCAATGCGATCCGTAGTACCGGTGCCCCGGATCTTTCACGCCTGAAAGACACTGAAGGCCGGATCAGGGCCGCACTGCAAAAGGCGCAGATATCTCCGCTGGACTGGGAGGGCGCGATCGCCACGATTGGCGATACCTTATGGATCGACCTTGAAACCCAAGCGCGCGATGTGATCGAGGACGTACCCGACCTGTCGCAGACGCAAGTGACCGATATCACCACTTGGCTGGAACGGTTCCATCATGGGCTGCATTCGGTTGCACGCGACATCGCGACCTATATGCCATGGCTGCGTGTCATCGAAGACGGGAAGGCCGCAGGACTGACAGCGGCACATGAGATCGGAAATCTGATGTACCGTGACCGCAGGCGTGTTGCGCAACGACCCACGGACGCCGCCATGAACGATATTCTTGAGTCGTGGCGAAAGAAGAACTCCGACGCGGACGAAGACACTCTGGTTTGGGTGGATCAGTTTGAAACGGCCATGCAAGAGGGGATCGCGCAGCATGACACCTTGTGCGACAGCTTGCGTGATCTTGCCGCGCAAGCGGACAGCATCGCCTTCGGGATGGACTTCAAGTTTCTCTATGATCCTTCAATGCGGCTGTTTTCGATCGGGTATAACCGCAGTCTCGGCCGGATGGACGCCAGCCACTACGACCTGCTGGCGACGGAAGCGCGCCTGGCCAGTTTCTTTGCCATTGCCAAACACGACGCCCCGATCGAGCACTGGTTCGCCTTTAACCGCCCGATCACGCGCTTGAAAGGTAAGCCGTCGATCCTGTCGTGGAACGGATCGATCTTCGAATACCTCATGCCCCCGCTTTTTCTGCCCAGTTACCGCGACAGCCTGTTGGGTGAAAGCGAGCTTACCGCGATTGATTTCCAACGCGATTATGCCCGCGCGCGCAATGTGCCTTGGGGCATATCGGAATCGGCGTTCGCCACGACAGATACCGCAGGCACCTTTCAGTATCGTGCGTTTGGTGCGCCCGGTCTTGGTATCCGTCGCGGCCTGACCGAAGATCTGGTCATCGCGCCCTACGGTTCGGCTCTGGCGCTTTGCGGCTGGCCGGGTGCGGCTGTCGAGAACCTGCAATCGCTGGAAAAATTGGGCGCGCTCACGCGATACGGGTTCATCGAATCGCTGGATTTTACGCCCGACAGGATGGCACCGACCCGAGAGTTTCTGCCCGTGACAACTTTTATGGCGCACCATCAAGGTATGGTGCAGGTGGCCATCGCGAATGCGCTGCTTGGCGATGTCATGGTTCACCGGTTTTTGAGGGAAAAGGCCATGGGAGCCATGGCCCTGCTGTTGCAGGAACGTGTCCCGTGGGAGGCCCCGCTGGAGCTTGGCCGCGCGGATGAAGACTGGGACCGCTCCGCAGAAACGTCCCAACAGCTCGATCTGGCGCCATGGGTGCCGTCGCCGGATTTGCCGGTGCCTCATGTTCATATGCTCGGGAATGGCCGGATGTCGTGTTTTCTGACGGAGAGTGGCAGTGGGGGGCTAAGCTGGAACCATACGGCATTGACCCGCTGGCAAGCTGATCCCACGGGTGACGCCGATGGTATTTGGCTCTATCTGCAGGATGCCGCCAGCGATGATATGTGGTCGTTGGGCACGGCACCGGCGCAGCCGTCCGACGATGACACCCGATGTACGTTTCATCCGCATATGGCCGAACTGTTGCGCCGTCACGACGGGATCGTGGCGCGTATGGATATCACGGTGACCGCCGAAGATGACGTGGAAATACGCCGTGTGACGCTTTTCAATGAAAGCGAACGGGCACGTACCCTCGACTTGACGAGCTATGGCGAGGTGGTGCTGGCTCCGGCGGTCGATGACGAGCGGCATCCGGCTTTCAGTAAATTGTTCGTCCACAGCAGCTATTTGGCTGATGATCAGGCGCTCGTGTTTACGCGGCGTCCGCGCCGACCGGAAATCCGGCCGCCGGTTCTGGTTCACAAGCTTGTCGCGGCAAGTTCCGATATCAACGTCACCGGATGGGAAACCGACCGTCACCAATTTGTCGGGCGTAACCGAACCACGCGGTCACCTGAAGGATTGCGCACCGGTTTGGGGCGGGGCACCGGATGGACGCTGGACCCTGCCATGTCCTTGCAGACAAGGGTTCGGCTTGCGCCGATGGAAACACAGGAACTGGTGTTTCTGACCGCTGTTGGCGCATCCGAAAGCGAAGCCCTTGCCGCCGCCCGCCGCTATCCCGTCGGGATGATCGATCACGCATTCCGCGATGCATTGATGCACACGGGCCACCGGGTGCGGCAGATGGGGCTTGCACCGGAACATTTGCCGGAGCTTCAAGTACTGTCTTCGTTGCTGATGCACCCCCATCCGGCATTTCGTCGTGCGCCGCCGTTGGACAAGGCGGGCTGGAGCGGCCAGCCCGATCTGTGGCGGTTCGGCATATCGGGCGACGATCCGATCTTGTTGTTCAAGCTGTCAAACCCTGAAACATCCTCGTTGCTGAATATTCTGGTGCGCGGTCACAGCTTTTGGCGGCAGTCAGGCCTGACGGTGGACCTTGTGATCATGCAGGACGCTGCGGCCAGTTATCAGGAACCGTTGCGCGAAAAGGTCCTGTCCATCATCAGCGAAACCCATTCCAGCGGTCTTTTGGCGATGCGGGGCGGCATCCATCTGGTGTCGGGCGGGCAGATGTCGGATGTGCTCAAGCACGGGATCGAAGCCGCGGCGCGGGTCACTCTGCGAGACGAGAACAAATCGTTGCGCGAAATGCTCGACCGCATACTGGATGCTCAGGATGCTTCCACGCCGTTTGTGCAAAGCCCGTCATCGCCCTATGATGCGATCCCGGCCATCGCACCGCCGGAAGACCTGCAATTTCACAACGGCTATGGCGGGTTCGACCCTGAAAGCGGTGATTATGTGATGCATCTTGCGCCCGGGGTGCGCACCCCTGCGCCATGGTGCAATGTATTGGCGAATGACGATTTCGGCTGTCTTGTCAGCGAGGCCGGCTTTGGCACGACTTGGGCTGTGAACAGTGGAGAGCACCGGCTGACACCGTGGTCAAACGATCCGGTGACAGATCGCCCTGGTGAAGCCCTTTATCTGCGTGACGAGGCGTCCGGCGATGTCTGGACCACGACACCGCAACCGATGGGAAATGCTGACGCCTGCGAGATCAGGCATGGCGCGGGCTATTCCCGTTGGCGCAAGAACAGCCATGGTCTGGAGCAGGCTCTGACCTGCTTTGTGCCGCTCGATGCATCTGTCAAGATCGTGCGGCTGCGTCTGACCAACAGGTCCGGCCAGACGCGCCGGATCACGGCGACCTACTATGCGGAATGGCTGCTCGGGGCGCTTGGCAGCATGTCGCGCCCGCATATCGTCAGTTCGTATGACACGGCACTCAAGGCAATCGTTGGGCGCAACCCGTGGAACCCTGAATTTGCGGCCCGTGCGGCGTTTCTCACGGCCTCACTGGACCCGCACAGCATCACGGGCGACCGGCATGATTTTCTGGGGCGTGACGGCGACGTATTCGATCCCGCAGGATTGCGGTGTTGGGATCTGGGGGGGCATTTCCCGCAAGGTGGCGATGCCTGCGGGGCCTATCAGGTGCATCTTGATCTGCCGCCCGATGAAACTGCCGAAGTCGTCTTCACACTGGGCGAGGCGGTGGATGCCAGCGCCTTGGCCGATTTGGTTGGGCGTTGGAAAGACCCGCGTGAGGCGGATCAGGCACGCGAAGCGCTACAGGCCACTTGGCAAAAACGGTTGGGCGCAGTGGAGGTGCACACACCTGACACTGCGTTCAATCTGATGGTGAACACGTGGCTGCCTTATCAGAACCGGTCGTCGCGTATCATGGCCCGCGCGGGGTTTTATCAGGCCGGGGGCGCGTTTGGTTTCCGCGATCAGTTGCAGGATGTTCTGGCCTTGCTGATCAGCGATCCACACCGCGCACGGGCGCAGATACTTCTCGCGGCGGCGCATCAATTCGAGGAAGGTGACGTGCTGCATTGGTGGCACCCTCCCGAAGGCAGAGGGGTCCGCACGCGGTTTTCCGATGATTATCTGTGGCTGGTCTATGTTACCGCGCGCTATATCGAAGCGACCGGAGACACGGCAATTCTGGACGTCGAAGTGCCGTATCTTTCGGCACCCGAGCTGGAACCTGAAGAAAGCGACCGCTATGCGCTTTATGATACGGGCGAAACAGGCAGCCTGTTCGATCACTGCGCCCGCGCGCTGGAGCGGATGATCGCGACGGGATCACACGGGCTGCCGTTGATGGGTAGTGGCGACTGGAACGACGGTATGGACCGGATCGGTGATGAAGGACGCGGTGAAAGCATCTGGCTGGCTTGGTTCCAGATCGGCATCGTGGGTCTTTTTGCACCTCTGGCCCGTCAAGCCGGTCATTCCGACGGTGCCGCGCATTGGCAAACCCATGCTGACGCCCTGCATGATGCCCTGCACAAGAGCGGGTGGGATGGCGAGTGGTACCTGCGCGCTTTCGATGATGACGGCCTGCCTTGGGGGTCTGCCGAAAATGATGAATGCCAGATAGATCTGATCGCGCAAGCCTGGTCGGTCTTGTGTGGCCGACCTGTCGATGACAATGCGCGCACCGCGTTGAAATCGGCTGAGAAACGGCTGGTCGATCCCAAAGCGCGGCTGATCCGGCTGCTGACGCCACCTTTTGACAAGACCGACCGGGACCCCGGCTATATTCAGGCCTATCCAGCGGGCATCCGTGAAAATGGCGGGCAATACACCCATGCGGCGACATGGCTGGGCATGGCCTATGCAAGGATGAAGGATGGGGATCGCGCCTATCAGGTCTTTGACATCCTCAACCCGATCGCACGGGCCGACAGCAAGGAGGCAGCGGATCATTATCGCCGTGAACCCTATGTGCTGACCGGCGACGTCTCTGGTGCCGGATCGCAAACGGGACGTGGCGGTTGGTCGTGGTACACTGGCGCCGCAGGCTGGGCATGGCAACTGGGAGTAAACGGTATTCTCGGCGTGGAGCCTGTGTCTGGCGGGGTCCGGCTTGATCCCTGTCTGCCCAAAAGCTGGGGAGGCGCCGAGGTGATGCTGGAAACCGGGCTTGGCCGTCTTGAGATCGAAATTCAGGATCCCGACAGGCTAGGGCATGGCCCCACATCAATCACCGTGGATACACGACATATTGACGGGCAGACGGTCAAATTTCCGGGGAAAGGCCGGTGCAGCCAAGTGGTTGTCCTGCTGAAGGGATGATGCACGCAGGCGGCGCGTCCGGCCCCCGGTCGTCAGGATTTACTGACTGCGCGACGGCCCAGTGGGGCCATGTCCAGTTGATAGTCGTCAGTGACGCGA
>NZ_JAWOAN010000074.1:0-5524 GCF_046498525.1 Yoonia sp. | reverse complement strand
GAGATATAGCTAAAAGTTGGTGATGGCCCCTGAGGGGCGGCATATCATGGCGTTGTTCACGCGCCGCAATTCTCATCTGAGAAAAGGATATGCCACATGACGACAAATACCATTACCCAACTGCCCGATCCACAGGGATTTTCGCCTGATCCTCTGACAGAACTTTTACGGTCTGGCGCGCAGCGGTTGATTGAGCAAGCCGTCGAGGCCGAACTCGCTGTTCTGTTGGAAGCCTATGCATCCGACAAAACGGACGATGGCCGCGCGCGGCTGGTGCGCCATGGTCACCTGCCTGAGCGCGAGGTGATGACAGGGATTGGCGCGGTGCCAGTCAAGGTGCCCCGCGTGAGGGACCGGGGCGACGCCGCCGAGAAAGTTCGGTTCAGCTCGACAATCCTGCCGCCCTACCTGCGCAAAGCCAAATCCATCGAAGAGCTGCTGCCCTGGCTCTACCTCAAAGGCATTTCCACTGGCGACTTTCACGAAGCGCTCGCGGCGTTGCTTGGCCCCAATGCCGCAGGGCTGAGCCTGCTTGTAGGGCGGCGACTTGATCGCAGTCGTTGGTACGATCAAGTATCCCGGCAATGGAGGCCTGGTCAAACGTTGACGTGGCGTTGACGTAAACGAGCAAAAGGCCGATGGTATTATGATACCACCAGCTTAAGCGTTTGTTTTATTTGTTAGATTTGGTTGCGGGAGCTCGATTTGGACACTGTTTCAGCAAAATCAGAGAGGCGCAGGTCTCAAGATGACGTGGAGTGCTTATGTTCGAACGTAAGCGGTATGCCGATCACACGGTTTAGGCATGACCCCACGGCAGCAGCTTAATGATCTGGCTTTCCCAATGCCCGATGGCGGTGAGGATACCAGTTAAACACCGTTAACTGGCGAATTTTCAAACCTCTCCATTAGAATTTGGATGCTGAGATTAACTTGCATTCTGCAAGATTGACGTAACCTCCTGCAGGTCTAAACCAACCGGGTTCGCCTTCGTCGAAGATGCAGCCAGAGCTTGCCTCGCGGTATTTTCAAAATCGGTCTCGGGCAGGTTCAAATCGTGCAATGTCAGCAGCCCCTGTTTGTCCACAAAAGCCTTTAGATCTGATGCACCGTCGTCGCAGCCTGCATCAAAGCCCTGTGCAAGCCATGCGTCAACTTCTTCAAAGCGGATCGTCGGATAACCACGGCTCACAGCCGCTTCTCGGTTCACTTTCAGACTATCGGCCAATAACCTGCCGCATATGGCCCCATGCGCGCCGCCTTTTGCTCCGATCACCGAAGCAAGACCATGGACAATACCAAGCCCGGAGTTCGCAAGGGCAAGTCCGCTGAGATAGCTGGCCCGCGCCATGGTATCTCTTGCATCGGGAGTATCCTGCTTCATCAGGTCACGCAGCGCGCCGATGGCGAGCGGGATGGTGCCGCTGCACAGGGCATCGGTGACTGGGTTTGACCTGTTGCAAAGATAACTTTCGATCAGTTGCGTGATGGCATCCAATCCGGTTGCCAAAGTCAAAGCTTTGGGCAAGCCGTCAGTCAAAGCAGGGTCGATGATTGCCAGACGGGGCACAAGGCGTTGATCGCGCAGGCTGATCTTCAACTGTCTATCCGGAATGCCGATCACCGCGTTTCGTGTGGCTTCCGCACCTGTGCCTGCGGTTGTCGGCATGGCGACGAAAGGCAAAGGACAACTCAGGCGTCGAGGTTCTGCACTGCCAAGGGCAAAATACTCTGACGGATCACCCTCGCTGGGACACAGGCCGGAGACAGCCTTGCCAAGGTCAATTGCGGCACCACCCCCAACCGCCAGAACACAGTCGGCACCGAATGTCCGCGCCCGGGTCACGCTGTCGCGAACATCGTCTATATCCGGTTCGCCTTTTGAGAAAAAACTCTCGACGGCGGTTCCGCCAGATACAAGCATAGAGGCCAAGGCATCCACCCAAGGAACCGACCGCCCACGAACAAGAAATACGCGGCGTCCCAATCGCGCCACCTCGGTGGCTGCCAGTTTTCTGCTGTCACGGCCAAAAATCGTACGTTCAGGTGCAGTGAAAGAAAAAACGGTCATTCGACAGTGACCCCCGCCCGTGCGTAGCGCTTCGCCATTTCTGGTAGCGAAACAGGTTTGATCCTCGCGGCGTGGCCGGCGGTGCCGAACTGCTCGAAACGGTCGCGGCACACCGATGACATCGCCTCGATACCTGGTCCCAGATATTTCCGGGGATCGAATTCGCCGGGGTTGTCGGTAAAGACCTTGCGGATCGCACCGGTCAGAGCCATTCGTAAATCCGTATCGACATTCACCTTTCGCACGCCAAAGCGAATTCCGTTCTGGATCTCATCGACCGGAACACCCCAGGTTGGGGGGATATTTCCACCGTTGGCATTAATCATATCCTGCAATTCCTGCGGGACAGAAGATGATCCGTGCATGACCAGATGGGTACCGGGCAAGCGCGCATGGATTTGTCGCAAGCGGTCGATTGCCAGGATGTCACCGTCTGGCTTGCGGGTGAATTTATATGCGCCATGCGATGTGCCTATTGCCACAGCCAGAGCATCCACTTTTGTCAGGCGGACAAATTCGGCGGCCTCTTCAGGGTCGGTCAAGAGTTGATCACGAGACAAAGCACCTTCAAAACCGTGCCCGTCTTCAGCCTCGCCACGTCCGGTTTCAAGCGAACCCAAGTGCCCGATCTCTCCCTCGACAGACACGCCAACGAGATGCGCCATTTCAACCACCTTGGCTGTCACTGCGACATTTTCATCAAAACTGGCAGGTGTCTTTCCGTCCGACTTCAACGATCCGTCCATCATTACCGACGAGAAGCCGTTGGTGATCGCAGACAGGCAGGTCGCTGGCGCGTTGCCATGATCCTGATGCATGCAGACCGGGATATGTGGATAGAGAGCAATCGCCGATTTTATCAGATGCGAAAGGACAATATCGTTTGCGTATTCGCGCGCGCCCCGACTGGCCTGCATGATAACAGGGCTGTCAGTAGCGTCCGCAGCCGCCATGATTGCCAGCATCTGTTCCATGTTGTTCACGTTGAAAGCTGGTAACGCATAGTCATGCTCTGCTGCGTGATCAAGCAGTTGGCGCAATGAAACGAGGGGCATCTGATATCCTTTGTGTCACGAAATTTCGGCTTGGGACGCGGACATGCGGTGATAGTCGATCAAGCGTTCGACCTCTTTTTCTGAACCCAATATTACAGGGACGCGCTGATGGTGGCCATCTGGTGCAAGATCGAGGATACGCTTCGTGCCTGTGGTCGCAGCACCGCCAGCCTGTTCCACGAGAAAAGCCATTGGATTTGCCTCATACAGAAGCCGCAGTTTTCCGCCTTGCGCCCTGTTGCCATCATCCATGGGGTAGAGAAATACGCCTCCCCGTGTGATGATCCGATGGACATCTGCAACCATCGATGCTGTCCAGCGCATATTGAAATCCCGTCCGCGTACACCTGTAAGCCCTTGTAGACACTCCTCGACATATTGGCGGATCGAAGGGTCCCAAAGACGGTAGCGCGAGGCATTTATTGCGAATTCCGACGTTTCAGCAGGGATTTTCATGTCACGATGCGTAAGCCGGAAGTCACCGGTTCCATATTCGCATGTGAAGCCGAATACGCCTTGCCCGATGGTCAAGACCAGCATCATCGACGGGCCATATATTGCGTATCCGGCACAGACCTGATCTCTGCCCGCTTTCAACACATCGCGGTCACTATCGATCGCGACATTGCAAATTGAAAAAATGGACCCGACAGACAGATTAACTTCGATATTCGAAGACCCGTCCAACGGATCGTAGAACAGAAGATAGTCTCCGGCTTCAGGCTCTTTCAGCCATGTCGCCTCTTCTTTTTCTTCACTGACCAGCGCCGCAAGGCGGGGCGAATTTCCGCAGATGCGGGCAAAGGCTTCGTCCGCGATCACGTCCAGCTTCTTTTGTTCTTCCCCTTGGATGTTGGTTTCCCCTGCCAGCCCATGGGTGCCTTCAAAGGCGGCATTGCGCAGGCGGTTTCCGATCACACGGCAGGCCGATGCGATATCTTCGAGCAGGAAGATCAGATTCGGGTCCAGTGGTGCTTTTTGGGCGTGCCGTGTCAGAAAGCGCCGCAAAGTCTGGGTATCGGACATCGCCTAGAACCTCATCGTTGCATCGACGGCGCGCTGCCATGCACCGTATTTTGCGGCGCGCGTTTCTTCATCCATGTGCGGCTCGAAACAGCGGTCCAGCGACCATTGGGCCGCGAATTCCTCTTGTGCGGGGTACAGTCCGGCCCGTTGTCCGGCCAGCCATGCCGCGCCCATGGCCGTGGTTTCCAGCGCTTTTGGCCGGTCCACTCTGGCGCCGATGATGTCCGACAGGAACTGCATGGCGAAATCCGATGCGCTCATGCCGCCGTCCACCCGCAGGGTTTCCGCCTTGCGCTTCGGCAACGTGGTGTCACCGGCGTCCTGCCAATCGGCCTGCATCGCCTGAAGCAGGTCGCGCGTCTGGAAACCCACGCTTTCCAGCGCGGCCCGCGCCAGTTCTTCAGGACCGGAATTGCGCGTCAGACCAAAGATGGCACCACGACATTCCGCGTTCCAATAAGGCGCGCCCAACCCCGTGAAGGCGGGAACCAGGACGACCTGCTGCGCGGGGTCGGCTTTTTCCGCCAGCGGCTGGGTCTCTTTAGCCTCGCGAATGATCTTGAGACCGTCGCGCAGCCACTGCACCACGGCACCGGCAATGAAGATGGAACCTTCCAGCGCATAGGTGGGCTTGCCGTCAAGCTGATAGGCAATCGTCGTCAGCAGGCGGTTTTGCGACCGCACCGGCGTATCGCCGGTGTTCAGAAGGGCAAAGCAGCCGGTTCCGTAAGTGGACTTCAACATACCCGGCTTGAAACACGCCTGTCCTACCGTCGCGGCCTGCTGATCGCCCGCAATTCCGAGGATCGGGATGGGGCGGCCAAACAGATCCGCGCGCGTTTCACCAAAATCGGCGGCGCTGTCCCGCACCTCTGGCAACATCGACATGGGAATCCCCAGACGGTCGCAGATGGTCTTTGACCAGCGGCCCTTACGGATATCGTAAAGCATGGTGCGCGCGGCATTCGTGGCATCGGACACATGCACCTTGCCCCCTGTCAGGTTCCAGACCAGCCATGTGTCGACAGTGCCGAAAACCAGCTCTCCCGCTTCGGCGCGTGCGCGAACCCCGTCGGTGTTGTCCAAGATCCAAGCCAGTTTCGTTCCCGAAAAATAAGGATCCAGCAATAGTCCCGTGCGGTCGGTCACGGTTTCCTCAAAACCCTCTTCCTTCAATGATTTGCACAAGGCCGAGGTGCGCCGATCCTGCCAGACGATGGCATTATGAACAGGTTTGCCGGTCTTGCGATCCCAAACCAGCGTCGTCTCGCGCTGATTGGTGATGCCGATGGCGGCGATGCTTTCAGCGTTGGCACCTGCTTTTTCGATGACGGCGCGGCATGTCGCGGCAGTTGTTGCCCACAAATCAGCC
>NZ_JAWOAN010000015.1:0-8158 GCF_046498525.1 Yoonia sp. | reverse complement strand
GAAGGGTTCGAGCCCACTGCCGTCCTCTCGACCCGCGCACCGAAGTTTCAGCGCAAACTGCCCCGCCCGTTGGAAGTGGATGCTGCATCGGCGATGATCGCGACCGTTGAGTTGCAATCAACCGAGCCTTGGATTGCGGCACGGGATGCCGCTGTGGTGACGCTTCTTTATGGCTGTGGCCTGCGGATATCAGAGGCATTGGGGTTGACCGGTGCAGATGTCCCACTTCCGCCAGTGCTGCGCATCATCGGTAAGGGTGGCAAGGAACGCATCGTGCCGGTGATTGACGCGGCGCGTGATGCGGTTGACGCGTATCTGCGACTTTGCCCCTATCGCACCACGCAAGACCAGCCCGTTTTCCGGGCCGTTCGGGGCGGTGTGTTGTCACCGCGCGTAATCCAGAAAGTGATGGAACAGGCCCGCCTGCAATTGGGCCTTCCCGCGACGGCGACGCCCCATGCCATGCGCCATTCCTTTGCGACGCATCTGTTGGCCGCAGGTGGAGATCTGCGCGCCATCCAGGAGCTTCTGGGCCACGCCTCTCTTTCGACCACCCAAGCCTATACCGCCGTGGATGCCGCGCATCTGATGTCGGTCTACGAAAAGGCGCATCCGAAGGCGTGACAATCGGTTGCCCCTCCGCCGATTTTCCCCCATGACAGAATAATGACACTTCGTACCAAAGCCCTTCTTGTGCATCTGTTCACCGCTACGGGCGCCGTTTTTGCCATGTTGGCCATGCTGGCCGCCGTCGAAGAAAAATGGGACCTGATGTTCCTGTGGCTTGTGGTTGCCTTCTTTGTCGATGGCATCGACGGACCGCTGGCGCGCAGATACAACGTGAAAACAAACGCACCTGCTTTTGATGGTGTGCTGCTTGATCTGATCATCGACTACCTGACCTACGTGTTCGTTCCCGCTTACGCGCTGTTCAAATCGGGCCTTCTGCCAGGCTGGACCGGGTGGTTCGCCATCATCATCATCACCTTCGCCTCTGCCATGTATTTTGCCGATACGCGTATGAAAACGAAGGATAATTCCTTTTTAGGGTTTCCGGGATGCTGGAACATGCTCGTGCTGGTGATCTTTGCATTGCAGCCGAACTTCTGGGTCTCGCTCGTGCTGGTGGGCAGCCTTGCGGTCACGATGTTCATGCCGCTCAAATTCGTTCACCCCGTTCGGACCGAAAGGTGGCGCGTTGTCACCTTGCCGATGGCACTGGGATGGACATTCTTTGCAGGCTGGGCCGCTTGGGTAGATTTCTATCCCAACAGCTGGGCGCATTGGGGCTTGGTTCTGACCTCGGTTTACCTGCTGGGCGCGGGTGTGGCCCAGCAGGTGTTCCCGGTCAAATCGCGCCGCT
The DNA here is from genome assembly GCF_046498525.1 of Yoonia sp. GTDB lineage: Bacteria > Pseudomonadota > Alphaproteobacteria > Rhodobacterales > Rhodobacteraceae > Yoonia. The sequence continues at coordinate 6,795 of NZ_JAWOAN010000015.1, read as the reverse complement.
GATCAGCTCAACGCGTCGTCGCAGCGTCCGCAGACGCCGGGGTGGGCGTGGGTGCCCACATCCGGCAGGATTTTCCAGCAGCGCTGGCATTTTTCACCTTCCGCGCGGGCAAAGGCCACTGTGACATCAGCAACGTCATCCAACCGGAATGCACCTTCCGGTGCCGGTTCGGTTGAAACCGTGATGTCCGAGGTGATGCACAGATCGTCAAAGCTGACGGTACCAAGCAATTTCGCAGTGTCCGCGGTCACATAGACTGTCGGTGCGGCCTCAAGCGACGCGCCGATCACTTTTGCCGTCCGCTCTACCTCCAATGCCCCTGTCACGACGCGGCGCACTTTTCGTACTTCGGCCCATTTCGCCGCAAGTGCTGGATCGCGCCAGTCGGCGGGGGTCTCGGCAAAGTCTTCAAGGTGGACCGAACTGTCGTCCGCGCCGAACCGCTCCAGCCACACTTCTTCCATTGTAAAGGTCAGGATCGGTGCCAGCCATTTAGTCAGTCGATGGAACAGGATATCCAGCACGGTCCGCGCCGCGCGGCGGCGGGTGGTGTCGCCATCACAGTAAAGCGCGTCCTTGCGGATATCGAAATAGAACGCCGACAATTCGACCGTGGCAAAGGTAAAGACGGCCTGAAACACACCCTGGAAATCATAGCGCGCATAGCCTGCGCGCACTTGGCCATCCAGTTCGGCCAGACGGTGCAGCACCCAACGTTCTAGTTCGGGCATCTCGCTTGGCGCAATGCGATCAGTCGCGCTGAAATCCGAAAGTGAGCCCAGCATATAGCGCATGGTGTTGCGCAAGCGGCGATAGCTGTCGGCCACACCTTTGAGGATCTCATCCCCGATCCGCAAATCAGCAGTATAATCGGACTGCGCCACCCAAAGCCGCAGGATATCCGCGCCATATTGGTTGACTACTTGTTCCGGCGCGATGGTGTTGCCAATGGATTTGGACATCTTCATGCCCTTCTGGTCCAAGGTAAATCCGTGCGTCAGCACCCCTCGGTAAGGCGCGTGGCCGATCGTGCCACAGGCCTGCAACATGGATGAGTGGAACCAGCCGCGGTGTTGGTCGGTGCCTTCAAGGTAGAGGTCGGCCATACCATCCTCTGACCCGTCGGGGCGGTCGCGCAGCACGAATGCATGGGTCGAGCCGCTATCAAACCAGACGTCGAGGATGTCGAAGACCTGCACATAGTCTTCGTGGTTCACTTCACTGCCGAGGAAGCGTTCTTTCGCGCCTTCCCTGTACCATGCATCCGCACCTTCGTTTTCAAAGGCTTCGAGGATGCGGGCATTCACGGTCGCATTGCGCAGAAGGTAGTCTGGATCGGAGGGCTGTACATCTTTTTTCACGAAACATGTCAGCGGCACACCCCATGCCCGCTGGCGCGACAGCACCCAGTCAGGCCGCGCCTCGATCATCGAATAAAGACGGTTGCGGCCTGTCTTGGGCGTCCATGTCACCAGTTCGTCGATCGAGCGCAGTGCCCGTTCGCGGATCGTGGTGCCGTAATCATCCTGCCCGTCGCCCACCGGTCTGTCGATGGCGGCGAACCATTGCGGGCGGTTCAGACGGATCACTGGCGCTTTGGACCGCCAGCTATGCGCGTCTGAAATCGTGATCCGTTTGCGGCCCAAAAGCGCGCCCACTTCGACCAGTTTGTCGATGACAGCCTTGTTCGCCCCACCGGGCTTGCCGTTGGGTTTGAGGATGCTTTCACCGGCAAAGAACGGCAGATCAGCGCGATAGCTGCTGTCATCAAGGATGTTATAGGTCATCGGCAGGCCATGCTTGACCCCGATGGCATAGTCATCATCACCGTGGCTGGGGGCCGTGTGGACAAAGCCGGTACCGGCATCATCGGTCACATGATCGCCAGGCAGCAAAGGCACATCGAAGTCCCACTCACCTTCTGCGCCCTCGGCTCCGCGCAGCGGGTGGGCACAGACCAATGCTGCAAGTTCGTCTTGCTGCACATCGCGCAGGCGGCTGTACATCGTCGAATCCAGTCGCGCCGCCGACATCACGTCGTCTGCCAGAGCATCAGCCAACAGATAGGTTTCACCGATCCGCGCCCAACATTCTTCGGGGCGGCCAGTGACCTGATATAGCCCGTAGGAAATACCGGGGCCAAAGCAGATCGCACGGTTCTGCGGGATCGTCCACGGCGTGGTGGTCCAGATCATCACCTTTGCCGCCAGAAGCTGCGCCTCGCGCTTGAGCGCGGCTTCCATGATTGCCTCGCGGACATCAGGCGTTTCTTCTTCGTTGGCCAGTGCCGCCATATTATCGCGTTCGGGAGATGCCGCCGACACGATCCCGAACTTGACCCAGATGGCATCAGTCTGCCGGTCGTGATATTCGACCTCGGCCTCGGCCAGTGCGGTCTTTTCCACAGGCGACCACATCACAGGTTTTGAGCCTTGGTAAAGCGTGCCGTTCATCAGGAACTTCTGGAATTCCTCTGCAATCACACGCTCGGCGTGGAAATTCATCGTCAGATACGGATCGGCCCAATTGCCGGTGATGCCCAGACGCTTGAATTCTTCGCGCTGGATATCGACCCAGCCTTCCGCGAACTTGCGGCATTCCTGACGGAAATCGACGACATCCACATTGTCCTTGTCGCGGCCCTTGGCGCGGTATTGTTCCTCGATCTTCCATTCAATGGGCAGACCGTGACAATCCCAGCCCGGCACATAGCGGGCATCTCGGCCCATCATCTGCTGGCTGCGCACGACCATATCCTTGAGGATCTTATTCAGCGCATGGCCGATGTGCAGATGCCCGTTGGCATAAGGCGGGCCATCGTGCAGGGTAAAGGGCTTGCGGCCTTCGGCCTTGTCGCGCAGGCGGTCATAGACCCCGATCTTTTCCCAGCGCGCCAGCCACTCGGGCTCGCGCTTGGGCAATCCGGCCCGCATCGGGAAATCGGTGCGGGGCAGGTTCAGGGTTTGTTTATATTCGGGTGTTTCGGCGCACATGGGTGGCGTCCTTCAAGCAATCATTCTGGGGGATATCATCAGAGATCGGTGCGCGCACGCAGACACCTTTTCCCGGCAGGTTTGCGCGTTTCAAACCGCCGGGCAAATAATGCTTATGATCATCCGCCGCAACATGACCGCGCTTATAGGCCCGGCCTGCGCAAGGGTAAAGGCTCTGCAGGACAAAGGTGCTGCGCAAAATGTGCAGCACTTGCGGGTTTACTCCTTGGGGGGCTTCACGCGGCCAAAGTCGGGCGCGTCCGTATCTTGCCCTGCTTCGATAATGCCGCGCCGGATAGACCGTGTGCGGGTGAAGTAATCGTGCAGGTGATCGCCGTCACCCTGGCGAATGGCCCTTTGCAGCGCGAACAGTTCTTCGGTGAAGCGCCCGAGGATTTCCAGCGTCGCATCCTTGTTGTTGAGGAACACATCGCGCCACATCACCGGGTCAGAGGCCGCGATACGTGTGAAATCGCGAAAACCGGCGGCAGAGTATTTGATCACTTCGCTATCCGTGACGCGGCGCAGGTCGTCTGCCACACCGACCATGGTGTAGGCGATCAGGTGTGGCGTGTGACTGGTGACAGCCAGTACCAGATCGTGGTGATCTGCGTCCATTTCATCGGTCAGCGCACCCATGCCCTGCCATAGCGTCTCCAACCGTGCGACTGCCGCAGGGTCCGATCCTTCGACGGGCACAATGATCGTGTAGCGGTTATCAAAAAGTTCGGCAAAGCCCGATCGCGGGCCGGAATGTTCGGTCCCGGCCAGCGGGTGTGCCGGAATAAAGTGTACGCCTTGCGGAATATGGGGGGCAACGGCATCAATGACGGTGCGCTTGACGGAACCGACATCGCTGACGGTGGCACCCTGTTTCAGCGCAGGTCCGATTTCTTGCGCGACCGATTCCATCGCACCGACCGGCACACACAACACCACAAGATCCGCGTCTTTCACCGCGTCTGCCGCGCTGTCGCATACAACGTCGCACAGCCCGATTTCGCGCGCGGTATCGCGTGTTTCAGCCGAGCGGGCATAGCCAACAATCTCTCCTGCAAGTCCGGCGCGGCGCATCGCATGACACATGGAAGATGCAATCAGCCCAAGGCCGATCAAGGCTATCCGGTCATAGACCGGTGCCATCAGATGGCCCCTTTGAACTGAGCGATGGCATGTGCCACACGGCGGCAGGCGCTTTCGTCCCCAACGGTGATGCGAAGGCAATGCGGCAGACCGTATCCTGCAACCCGACGCACGATGATGCCGGCGCTCCGCAGATGATCGTCACATGCGTTGGCCTCTTGTTCATCGGTGAAACGGGCAAGAACGAAGTTCGCGGTGGACGTATCCGAAGGCACCCCAAGTTCGGCCAGCGCATTGGCCAGCCAATCGCGCCATTTGGCATTCTCCAGCCGGCATCTTTCGGTATGTTTGGTATCGCGCACGGCAGCCTCGGCGGCAGCGAGGGCAGCGGCAGACAGGTTGAACGGCCCTCTGATCCGGTTCAGCACATCAATGATCGCCTGCGGACCATAGCCCCAGCCAACGCGCATGCCGCCCAGCCCGTAGATCTTGGAAAATGTCCGTGACATAAAGACATTCTCGCGGGCCTCGACCAAGGCCTTGCCTGCATCGAAGCCATCGACGAATTCGGCATAGGCCCCGTCCAGCACCAAAAGCGCCTGCGGTGGCAGCCCTTCGGCCAAGCGTGCGACCTCGGCTTGCCCGATCATCGTGCCGGTAGGATTAGCCGGGTTTGCGATAAATACCAACCTGGTCTTATCGGTGCAGGCCGCGAGGATCGCGTCGACATCGACCACGCGTTCGTTCTCTGGCACGACCACAGGTGTCGCGCCACAGGCATGGGCATAGATCGGATACATCGAAAAGCCGTGTTCGGTGAACACCACCTCATCGCCGGGGCCTGCGTATGCCTCGGCCAGCAGCTTAAGTACGTCACCGGAGCCTACGGCGCAGAATACGCGGTCGGCATCAACACCCCAGACCTCGGCAATCGCAGCCCGCAGGCTCGCATGGTCGGTCGAAGGATAACGGTGCAGATCATGCGTGGCGCGCACCACAGCGTCTTTGGCGGCATCACTTGGGCCCAGAGGGTTTTCGTTGGATGACAGCTTGAGCACGTTGCTCACTCCGTCCAGATGCGATGCACCGCCCTGATAAAGCGCGATGTCCAAAATGCCCGGTTGAGGTTGAATGCCGTCAGCCATGAAAGTCCGTTCCCGTCTCGTTTCGCCCGTTCTAGCGCCCTGCTCCGTGCAACGCCAGTGCCAAGGCGCACTCCCCGCGCTGCACTTGGCTGCGGGCCTTTGCCTTAGGTCGCAAGTACGTTGCGGAACTGCCAAGGGTCGCTTTCGTCGATGTCCTCTGGAAACAGTTCCCAGCGGTCCTGCAATGGGGTCCAGTCGGTGTAATGGGCCTCGACCGGTCCCAGATAGGGGCGCTGCACTTCCAGACAGCGGATATGATCCATCTCGTCGGTTTCAACGATCCCGGCCTGCGGGTTTTCCAAGGCCCAGACCATGCCCGCCAGCACTGCCGATGTCACCTGCAGCCCGGTGGCGTTCTGATAGGGCGCAAGGGTCTTGGCTTCGGCATTCGACAGCCGCGAGCCATACCAAAGCGCGTTCTTTTCATGGCCGTAGATCAGCACGCCCAGTTCGTCGATACCGGTAACGATTTCATCGGGCTCGAGGATTTCATGCACCTGTTGCGGCCTGCCCGCACCGAACATTTCGTGCAGTGACAACACGGCATCGTCACATGGATGATACGCATAGTGACAGGTGGGGCGGTAATCGGGCGCTGATTTGTCGCCGACGGTGTAATAATCCGAAATGCTGACCGCTTCGTTATGGGTCACCAGAAAGCCGAACTGCGGACCCGGTGTAGGGCACCATGTATGCACCCGCGTGATCGCGCCGGGACGTTCGAACCAGATGGCAGCCTGACAGCCGACGTCATAGCGATGGGCCGTTTCAGGCATCCATTTCTCATGTGTGCCCCAGCCCAGTTCGGCAGGCTGGAAGCCTTCGGCGATGAACCCTTCGACGGACCATGTATTCACAAAGACATCGCGGGGCCGCGGCTTGGCGCGCGCCTGCGTGTCGCGTTCTGCGATATGGACGCCCTTCACGCCAAGCGACTGCATCAACGCCGCCCAACCGGCGCGATCCTCAGGCACGGGGTCATCGCGGCCCAGATCATTGGCGATGGTCATCAAGCCCTCTTTGACAAACCAGCTGACCATACCGGGGTTGGCCCCACAGCAACTGACCGCAGTCGGCCCGCCGGGGTTGGCCGCTTTTTCGTCACGCACCTTCTGGCGCAGCGCGTAGTTGGTACGTTCCGCATTGTCGGTCGTGTCAAAGTAGAAACCCGCCCATGGTTCGACGACAGTGTCGATATAAAGCACCCCGATCTCGCGGCAGTATTTCATCAGATCGAGCGAGGAGGTATCAACCGACAGGTTCATGCAGAAACCCTTGCCATCAGGAAACAGATCGCTCAGCACCTGCCGGTAGTTTTCCGGCGTCAGGGCGACCTGATGATGCGTGATGCCCTGTTCGGCCAGAAATGCAGCACTTTCGGGGTTCGGGTCGACCACACTTAGCTTTTCAGGATCATAGTCGAAATGTCGCTGGATCAGCGGCAGGGTTCCTTTGCCAATCGATCCGAAACCGATCATGACGATGTGGCCATCAATACGACCATGTGTGGGATGAGTGGACATGTGCAGCACCTTTTGTCTTGAAGCGGGCGAAGCGTAGTAACGGTCTATTCA
>NZ_JAWOAN010000080.1:0-5940 GCF_046498525.1 Yoonia sp. | reverse complement strand
CTAAAACCGTTGAGCGGCGGTTTGAGCTGTGGGCGCGCAATGCGCAAGAATGCGACATTCAGGGCCTGCGCACCTTTGGGCAGATGCAAAGTGCGGCGTTTCGCTCATGGCTGATCACTGGCGAAATCCTCGCCGAGTTGCCGTTTCGGCGCAGGCCGTGGAACCGGTACGGCACCAAGGTGCGTTTGCTGCCACCGCACCGGTTGTCGCGCAAAACCGAAAGCATGAACAGGCTGATCAACGGGGTCTACACAGACGCAGATGGAATGCCCGTGGGGTACCGGGCAATTCGTAAGAATCTGTTCAAGCACGATGTTGAATACGATGTATCTGCGCGCGATAGGGCAGGGCGGCCGCGCGTAATCCATATCTTTGACGGGCTGCCGGGCACGCATCGCGGCATCTCTGCGATGACGCCCGCGCTGCAGGTTGCGCGCCAGTTTGACCAGCTGGCCGATGCCACGCTGATGGCATCGATTGTACAAACGCTTTTTGCGGCGACGATCACGTCCGATGAGCCAACAGAGGAGGTGCTGGCGGGGCTTTTGACACCCCAAGAGCAAGCCAGGATGGCGTCCGAGGGTGTGGCACCCATGGAGGCTTATATTGACATGCTGGCCGGCTTTTATGACGGATCCTCGCTTGATGTTGGTATCAACGGTCGCCTTGCGCATCTGTTTCCGGGCCAAGAGCTGAAGTTCCACACCAGCAATCAGCCTTCATCCAATTACAAAGACTTCTCGATGCACCTGTTGCGCGAAATCGCACGTTGCCTTGGGCTGACATATGAGAGTGCAACAGGTGACAAGAGTGGTGCTACCTATTCGTCCTTGCAGGCGGCAACGGCTGAAATATTCGCAATCACCAAGGCGCGTCGTCAAAACATCATCGCACCGTTTTGCCAGCCGGTTTTTGAGGCATGGCTGGAAGAAGAGATTGCCAGTGGCGGCATCGCGTTTCCGGGCGGTTATGAGGCGTTTCTGGCCAACCGGACAGCTGCTTGCCGGGCAGAATGGCGTGGTGCACCGCGCACGACCGCTGATGATCTCAAAAAAGCAAAGTCGCATGAGACATGGAAGCGGCTTGGCGTGATGTCAGACGCTATGATCTGCAATGATCTCGGTGTCGACGTCGACGATGTCTACCAGCAGCTGGCCGCGGAACGGCTTTTGCGGGCCGAATACAACCTGTCTGAGCCAATGATGATGGGCGCCGCGGGTGGTGGCCCGCAGGCAATCGCAACCGATTCAAGCGCTGACGACGCTGAAGACGCTGAAGATGACGACGACGATGAACAGGACACTGCCTAATGGCTTTGACACTTGACGAAAATGACCCCTGCGCGGCCGCAAAAGCCCTGCGTGAGGTCTATTACCGGCTGATTGCGGGACAGGCTGCAGCGACAGTGTCGTTTACGGCGGGCCCAACGGGCGTTTCCCGATCTGCCACGTTCCACGCGGCCAGCCCGGACCGTCTGATGCTGGTCATTCGTGGGTTTGAGGAAAAATGCGCCGCATCGCAGGGCAGATCGCCACGCCGTCGCGCCATTGCAACAGGAGGTGTCCGTTGAGCGATCCACCCAACATCATGCAGGCGCCTGAGGGGCCTTCGCTGACGCATATTGCGACGCGGGTCCTGAACCGCCCACTTTTGCTGCACCCAACCAAGGCCGAGATCATTTTGCAGGTTTTGCAGGGGCGTTTGTCGATGGACGGGGAGAAGATCGAAAGCCTGCGTCCGGATGCAAACCAGTTTCTGGGCAACCGATACGGCGAAGATGGCCGGTCGCGCAAATACGCGGTCGCGGGCGGCGTGGCTATGATCCCGATCGTTGGCGCGCTGGTCAACCGCGGGGCGTGGATCGGGGCTCATTCGGGCATGGTGTCCTATGAGGGCATTGCCGCACAGCTGCGTGACGCGGCAGATGATCCGGAGGTCTACGCTGTCCTGCTGGATATCGACAGCCCGGGGGGCGAAGCGACAGGTATGTTTACCGTCGCCGAGCAGGTCCGCAAGCTGGGGGCGTCAAAGCCGGTCACGGCTTTTGTGAACGACATGGCTGCTTCTGCTGCTTACGGCATCGCGAGTGCGGCCAATGAGATCGTGGTCTCGCCGACTTCTATTGTGGGCTCAATCGGTGTGGTGCTGACGCATCTTGATCGCTCTGGCGAGCTTGAGCAAAAGGGCGTTCGCGCAACGCTCATTTACGCAGGCCAGCACAAGGTCGATGGCAATCCGTTCGGCCCGCTGTCCGACACCGTGCAGGCTGATCTGCAAACAGAAGTGATGAAGTTTTACGACCAGTTTGTGGGCCTTGTCGCGCGGGGTCGCACCGGCATCACCACGCAGGCCATCCGTGCGACGCAGGCGCGCACCTTCATCGGGCAGGACGGTATTGATCAGGGGCTCGCAGATCGTGTGGCCTCTCTTGATGAGGTTCTGTCCAACCTCTCCACCATGGCCCTCGGGGCTGTCAAAACAAAGAAGGGATTTGCGATGAGCAATCCAACCCAAGCTGCCCCCCAGGCTGAAACTGCGGGCATCACAGAAGCGGCCCTCAGTGCCGCCGTTGACGGCGCGCGCGCCGAAGGTGTGCTCGCGGGTAAGGCCGAGGCAACTGCCCGGATCAAAAGCATCCTGACCTGCGAAGAAGCAAAAGGTCGTGAAGCGCAAGCCATGGGCTTTGCTTTTGAGACGAGCATGAGTGCCGAGGAAGCGATCAAGGTTTTGGGCATGGCCCCGAAGGCGTCTGCCATCACGGCGATCGAGGATCGCGCTGCCCGTGAAAACGAGTTCGGCGGCGATGTATCCGGCGCCCGCGCTGACCCTTCAGAAAAGGTCAAGGGTGGCTGGTCGGCCGCCGTGGCGCAAGCAAACAATCGGTTCGTCTGAGCCAGAACCAGATCTGAGGAAATCACCAAATGACAGTTTTGATTGAGGGCCGGCACCCCGGCGAGTTCCTGATGACCGAGGCCAATGGCCAGCGTTCGCGGGAAAACATCACCATCGCCAGCGGTGCGGGCATCATTGCGCCGGGTACTTTGCTCGGCAAGGTTGCTGCATCTGGCAAGTTTGTGGCCTCAGCAGTTGGTGCAACGGATGGCTCGCAGACAGCTGTTGCTGTGGCGCTTTATGGATGTGACGCAACCTCTACTGATGCGGCGATCGCTGCAATCGTGCGCGACGCTGAAGTGAACGGGCACGTGTTGACCTATCACGCGGACCGCGATCAGGCGGCCGAAAAGGCATCTGCAAAGGCCGATCTCGCGGGCGTCGGTATCGTCGTGCGGTGATCAACCGGTCGCGCGTGACAGAATGTCTTCCGCCCATTGGTTCAGGCTCTTGCCCTGAAGCTCTGCTGCACGCACAGCCTTTCGGTGTATCTCTGGGCTGACGCGGAACATCATTTTGCCTGAATAGGCTTTTTGCGGCTCTTTGCCGGTCTTCGCGCATGTGTCGAGATAATCGTCCACGGCGTCGTGAAATGCAGCGCGCAGGTCCTCTACCGTATCGGCATGAAAACCAATGCGGTCTGTGATCCCGGCGATATGCCCCACAAAGATGCTGTCATCATCATCGTAATCGATGCGGGCCGCATAGCTTTTGTAAGTCATGCTGTTGGTCATGGTGTCACCTTGATGCGTTCTAAAAAGTCACGGGCGTCGCGAACTTGATACCGTTTCGCTTCCTTGCCTGGATGCGGTCGGTGAAAAGTGACGATTTCGCCATCTTTTTCAAATCTTACGCGCGAACCACGCCCTTCGATCCGCTGCGCGTCAGCAGCAAGTAGCAACCCCTCAATCGCCATCCACTCGATGGTACCGGAAACTGGGTCGGTAAATACGACGGCCAAGGTTTTGCGGTGCTTACTGTTCATGCCAGATAGAAATACAGATGCTAGCATAAAATGCAAGCGCTCGTGTGTCTGGTGTGGCCACATGATGCCAAACAGTCAAAAGGACCTCCCATGTCGATCCTCAATATCTTCAGCCAAGACGCCTTTAGCGTCATGCGCCTCACCGATGCGCTTCGTGAGATCAAATACACCCCGTCGCGCATTGGCCAGATGGGACTGTTCCAGACCACCAGCATCGATACGCTCGATATTGCCATCGAGAAAAGCAAAGATCAAAACAGCATCCTGGTTTCAGCCAGCCCGCGTGGTGGTACAGGCCAGACCTTTGGCAAGACCAAACGCGCCATGCGCATGCTCAAGGTGCCGCATTTCCAGGTGGATGATGCGATTTACGCCGATGAGGTGCAGCAGGTCCGTGCCTTTGGCCAGGAAGTGGCGGTGGAACGTCTGCAGCAAAAGATCGCCGACCGTGCGGCTGAGGCCAGTCAGTTTTTTGCACTGACCGAAGAATACCACCGGCTCAATATTCTCAAAACAGGGCAGCTGCTGGACGCTGATGGCTCGGTGTTATTTGATTATTTCACCGAATTTGGTGAAAGCCAGCAGGCGGTGGTGGATTTTGATCTTGATAACGCCAGTGCCACGGACGGCGCGCTGCGCAAGAAATGTGCCGGCGTTATTCGCCAGATGGCCAGCATTCTGGATGGGCTGCCTTACACGAGCGTGATTGCGCTTTGCGGAGATGCGTTTTTTGACGATCTCATTGCCCACCAGGAAGTGCGGGACACTTACAAGGGCTATGCTGATGCGGCTTCGCTGCGTAATGCCTACATCAATTCGGGCAATTCGGGCATTTATGGCGCGTTCGAGTTTGGTGGCATTACTTGGATGAACTACCGTGGTGGTCAAAACGTCGGTATTGAGACCGATAAGTGCCATCTCGTGCCTATGGGTGTGCCGGGTCTGTTCCGCACGGTTTATGCGTCGGCCGATTATATTGAGACCGTGAACACACCCGGACAGCGGCTTTATGGCAAGCAATATGAGATGCCAAACGGCAAGGGCGTGAACCTCGAGTTCCAGATGAACGCGCTGCAATATTGCACGCGCCCGCGGGTGTTGATCCCTGGCAAGCGCACCTGAGACTGATGCGCAACGCTGAAGGAAAGGACGTGAGCCGTGGCTGGGATGTTTGACGATCTTGAGGCCTCGCTCTCGGGTGCGATCACCGGCATGTTTTGTGAAGTGGCAGTTCTGTGTCCACGGCTGCGCTTGCCTTATACTGCCGGAATGCATGATCCGGGCCGCGCGCGGCATACAACAAAGGGTGTGTTCTCTGACGGCCCGGGCCTTTCGCCGATCAGTGGGGCAGGGGGCAGCTTTGGTGGCGATCGGATGTTGAATGCCAGCGTGGCTGAATTTTGGATCGGTCCTGCAGATGCGGTGCTGATCCCTTTTGAGATCGAGCCGGGTGACCAGGTGCATATATCGCAGCGATCAGGGCAGCCGGTTTATACGATCTCCGCAATTCAACGGACAGCGACTGGCGAGATGAACCTTGTGATGTTCGATACGCCAAATCTGTAAAGGAGGCATGTGATGCCACGCTTTGCTATTACTGAAGCCGCAGGTCGCATCGTTGCTGGCCACACCAACACTGGCGTCGGGTCTGTATTAATCATCACTGACGCACAGGCGGCGGATGCGCTCAAAAGTGGCCAGCTTGTGGCGCTGGATACAAAAGAGGCGCGCAAAACAAATCGCAAAAAAACCTCGGATGATGTCGCCGTAACTGGTCCAGTTCAAGCCAAGTCCGATCAATCTGCATCTGAGCAATAGGTCCAGTATGCGCATCGGTATTGATCTTTCACCAGACCTTGTTGCGCTGATGCAGCAACAGGTTGCGGCCGCTGAAAAGGCCACCAGCAAGGCGATGCAGATCGCAGGTGGTGATCTCAAATCTGCGTGGCGTCAACAAGTGGTGTCGGCGGGGCTAGGCACGCGGCTTGGCAATACGGTGCGCAACCTCAATTTTCCAAAAGGTCACACCAGTCTGCGCGCAGCCTCGCTGGTCTACACAAAGG
>NZ_JAWOAN010000025.1:0-6210 GCF_046498525.1 Yoonia sp. | reverse complement strand
ATCCCGATGGACGGCGGCACATTTGGCATCCCGCTGGCTGATCTGATCGACGTGGCCGAGGAAATCGCGCGTCTTGAAAAGACCTTGCAAAAACTGGGCAAGGAACTGGGTGGTTTGCGCGGACGCCTGAACAATCCTAATTTCGTGGCCTCTGCCCCGGACGAGGTTGTTGCAGAAGCGACAGCGAACCTTGCCTTGCGCGAAAACGAAGAGGCACAGATTAAGGCGGCCATCGCGCGACTGGCAGAGATCGGCTGATACACAGGTGGGCGGTCAATGTACTGCCCATCGCTCAATCTGACACAGGCTACACCAGAAGGGTGACAGGTACTGCGCAAAAAATCTGCGCCTTAGAATATCCGTTTCGGGGCGTGTCATTGCTGCGAACTTTTCGTAAATATGAACAGTTGCACAGAATCCAGGCAGACGGTTATCTAGCTCCATGACAAAACCAGCATTGACCGCACTCGCCCAGACCCTCCCCGCGTCCGTTCCTTTCGTCGGACCAGAGGCGCAGGAACGCCAGATGGGCCATCCATTCAAGGCCAGGCTTGGCGCCAACGAAAGTGCCTTTGGCCCGTCGCCCAAAGCGATTGCCGCGATGCAAAAGGCCGCGGCAGAGGTCTGGATGTATGGCGACGCCGAAAGCCATGATCTGCGGCACGCTCTGGCCACACATCACGGGATCGCAGCGGAGAACATCATGGTCGGCGAAGGTATTGACGGTCTTTTGGGGCCTTTGGTGCGGCTTTACGCGGGCCCCGGCGATGCAGTCGTGACCTCTGCGGGTGCTTATCCGACCTTCAATTACCACGTGGCAGGCTTTGGCGGAGCGCTTCACACAGTGCCTTTCAAGGAGAATTGCGAGGATCCTGACGCCCTGCTGGCCAAGGCAGCCACGGTCGGGGCAAAGCTGATTTATATCTCGAACCCCGACAACCCGATGGGAAGCTGGCACAACGCAGAGGTCATGCAGGAAATGATCGACCGCTTGCCACCGGGTTGTCTGCTTGTGCTGGACGAAGCCTATATCGATCTGGCCCCAGATGGCACCGCCCCCCCAATCGACCCCGATGCCCCCAACGTCATCCGCATGCGCACCTTTTCCAAGGCACATGGCATGGCGGGAGCACGTGTCGGCTATGCCATCGGATCGCGCGATGTGATCAGCGGCTTCAACAAGGTACGCAATCACTTCGGGATGTGCCGGATCAGTCAGCAAGGCGCACTTGCAGCGTTGCAAGATACCGAATGGCTGGCGCATATCCAAAACGAAGTTGCAAAAGCCCGCCAGAAGATCAAGGAGATCGCAAGGCAAAACGGACTGACGCCTCTGCCCTCTGCGACCAATTTTGTGACCATAGACTGCGGGCGGGATGGCGACTTCGCCCGCGCTGTCCTTGCGGCCCTCGTTGGCGAAGGCATCTTCGTCCGGATGCCCTTTGTCGCACCTCAAGATCGCTGCATCCGTGTCAGTTGCGGGCCAGACCCCCAGATTGAAGCTTTCGCACAGGCGCTTCCACGCGCGCTGGCCCAAGCGCACGAAAAATTAGGATGATTTTTGTCATGCTGCAGGTAATCTTTTGAATCAGCAAAGGATGAATGATGTCGCACCGCCCGACTCAAGCCGTTGAAAACTACACCGATGCGTTTCTCGGAACGCTTTTTGTTTTTCTTTTCATGGGTTTTTGGGTAATTGCGGCTGCTGTCGGTTATCTATGGGTTGCTGTCACCGCCTACGGCCTGCACCATTTCTTCAAATGGATCGACCGCGTCAAGAACAGCTAGGCACGCTTTGCCAGTGCTTGTGCCGCCGCAGCAAGCGCACCCTCTCCATGTGGAATGTTCAAGGCCTTGAGGCCCGCATCGATCGTGCCGAGAACTCCCATGATCATATGCCCGTTCACATGACCCATATGACCGATACGGAAATAAGCATCAGCAGGCGACCGGCCAAGTCCGATCCCAAGGGTCAGACCGCACTGATGTTCACACCATTTACGCAGCGCATCACCAGTGGGCGAACCAATACCTATGGAGGTGACCGCATGGGATCGATGCGCCGGATGGGCGATGTTAAGGTGAATCGGACCTTTGGTCGACCACGCGTCAAAGGCCGCCCAAATGATCTGGGCCAGCTTTTCATGGCGATCAAAGACAGTATCCAATCCTTCGGCCTTGATCATGTCCAAAGCTGTGCGCAGACCGTAAAGATGATGGGTCGGTGCCGTGCCGTCGAAATATTGGAAATACATTTCCGGCTTCACACGCGGCCGCCAGTCCCAATAGGTCGTGACGCGATCCCCTCGCGCAGCATCGGCCTTGGCGTTGAACCAGACAAAGCTCAGTCCTGCAGGGGTCATTAGACCTTTCTGGCAGGCCGAAACCATCACATCAACGCCCCATGCGTCCATTTCAAAGCGGTCACAGGCAAGCGAGGCGATGCAATCTGCCATCAGCAAAGCCGGATGGCAGACGCTGTCCATGACTGCGCGCAGACCTGCAATATCGTTCTTGACGCTGGTAGAGGTATCAACATGCACCGCCAGCACCGCTTTGATCCGGCCCTCTTTGTCTTGCGCCAGAATCTCTTCGACCTGTGCCATATCAATCGGGGCCTGCGCCCCATAATCTATGGTTTCAACCTTGGCCCCCAACCCCTCTGCCATTTCGCCCCAACCAATACAGAACCGACCCGTCGCAAGGACAAGTACCGTGTCCCCCGCAGAAATCGTATTGGCGAGCGCCGCCTCCCAAGCGGCATGGCCGTTGCCGATGTAGATGGCCACATTGCCTTCTGTCATGGCGATATCTTTGAGGTCAGGGACAAGGCCATGCGTCAAGTCATGCAACTCTCCCTCGTAGATGTTGGGTGAGGGACGATGCATCGCCTGCAAAACCGCCTCTGGCATGACAGAGGGACCGGGGATAGCCAGATAGGCGCGACCTTGAGACAATGACATGGGGGAACTTTCATAATGTGTTGCTTCCCGCGGACATTATAGCGGGGCAATGCGGGGTCAACCTTGCTCAGCTTGCCCTGCTACCCCATTTGCGCGTAGACGATGCACAGGACAGATCGTAAAAGGCCTTTGATGCCCCTTCCCATCCCCCAATCCGGTTCCGAAAAGCAGCAGTCCGCCTTCACGCTGTTCAGTTGGCTATGGCGGGATTACTTGCGTGAACACAAGTGGTTGCTGGTCGGCGCAGTCGTCTTCATGATGATTGAAGGGTCAATGCTGGCGCTTATCAGTCGTATGATCCAGCCGATGTTCGATGATGTCTTTGCCGAAGGGGACAGGAACGCACTCTATTTCGTCGGCTTCGCGATCATGGGGATTTTCTTTGTCCGCGCCATCACGTCTTCGGGCCAGCGCATTCTGATGTCCTTGATCACGCAACTTACCGCGGCATCCATGCGCAAACATATGCTGCGGCATCTGATGTCTCTCGACAGCGGCTTTTTTCAGGTGCACCCACCGGGGCAATTGATTGAACGGGTGCAAGGCGATGTGAATGTGATCAACAGCGTCTGGAGCAGCCTGCTGACCGCCGTCGCACGCGATCTGGTGTCTCTTATCGGGCTTCTTGCGGTGGCGTTGTGGATCGACTGGCAATGGACGCTGATTGCAATCGTCGGCATACCGCTTCTGATCATGCCGTCTTTGCTCGTGCAGGCCTATATTCGCCGTCGGTCGCGCAATGCCCGCGAAATTGCCGGTAATATCTCGACCCGCCTTGATGAGGTGTTCCACGGGATCAACCCCATCAAGCTGAATGCGCTTGAGGCCTATCAGGCGCAACGCTATGACAAATTGATCCGGCAGGGTGTGCAGGCAAGCATGCGGACCTCTTATGGTCAGGCCGCTGTCCCTGCGCTGATCGACATCATGACCGGCATCGGTTTTCTGGGAGTCATGCTCTACGGCGGGTCCGAAATCATCGCAGGCGAAAAAACCAATGGCGAATTCATGGCATTCTTCACCGCTATGTCCCTCGCCTTTGATCCGTTACGCCGCTTGGGCCTGATGAGCGGGCAATGGCAAATGGCAGCCGCCAGCGTCGAGCGATTGCAATACGTGCTGAACTTGCATCCGACCATCCTGTCGCCTGCAAAAGGCAAGACTGCGCCGAAGGGCTCACCGAAGGTCGCTTTGGATAATGTGCATCTGCATTATGGTGAACTGCCTGTCCTGCGCGGTGCCAGCTTTGTTGCCGAGGCTGGCAAGACGACCGCCCTTGTCGGTGCGTCCGGCGCAGGCAAAAGCACCGTGTTCAATGTGTTGACACGGCTGGTCGAACCCAACAGCGGCAGCGCCCGGGTGGATGATACCCCGATCTCGGACTATGACCTTGTTGAACTGCGTGGCCTGTTCTCGGTTGTGACGCAAGACGCAGCCCTCTTCGATGAAACGCTGCGCGACAACATCCTGCTGGGCCGCGAAGATGTCGATGAGGCGCAGCTCAAATCCGTTCTGGATGCCGCACATGTCACGGATTTCCTGCCCTCGCTTCCCGATGGGCTCGACAGCCCCGCCGGCCCGCGCGGATCGAACCTGTCAGGGGGACAGCGCCAGCGCGTGGCCATTGCGCGCGCGTTGCTGCGCGACACGCCCATCTTGCTGTTGGATGAAGCGACGAGTGCTCTTGACACCAAATCCGAAGCAGTTGTCCAGAAAGCACTGGAAAAGCTGTCCAGCGGACGCACGACCCTAGTGATCGCACATCGCCTTTCGACGATCCGCAATGCGGATTCAATCGTCGTCATGGATCAGGGGCGGGTGGTCGATCAGGGCGATCATGCTACACTGATGGCGCGTGGTGGGATCTATGCAGACCTGCACCGCCTGCAGTTTTCACAATCAGAAAGCAAAGATGATGCCTGAACGGACTGTCCTTTCTATCAGCGGTGATGATCGTATTTCATTCCTTCAAGGGCTTGCGACGAATGACGTCGCAAGGGCCAATGGGTCTATCATCTACACCGCCTTGTTGACACCTCAAGGCAAGTTCATTGCCGATTTTTTTGTCATTGGTCAAAAAGACCGGTTGCTCGTTGATGTGGCGACATCCCATGCGCAAACACTTGGGCAGCGCCTGACGATGTACCGTTTGCGGGCCGCCGTCACGATTGCACAGACGGATCTGATCGTGTCACGCGGCACAGTCCCCAAGCCAGAGGGAGCGTTCGACGACCCGCGACATGACGCTATGGGATGGCGCGCCTACGGCGAGACGGATATCAGTGATGACACCGACTGGGATGCGATCCGCGTCGCGAACATGATACCGCAGACGGGTGTCGAACTGACCGGTGATACCTATGTACTCGAAGCAGGGTTCGAGGCCCTCAACGGCGTTGACTTCAAGAAAGGCTGCTTTGTCGGCCAAGAGATCGTCGCCCGGATGAAGCATAAGACGACATTGAAGAAGGGACTGGCACAAGTTGCTATAAAGGGCGACGCCGCGCCCGGCGATGCGGTCACGGCAGATGGCAAACCGGCAGGCACGCTCCACACAGTTGCAGGTGACAAGGGCTTGGCCTTCCTGCGGTTTGACCGTGCAGAAGGCGAAATGCAGGCAGGTGAAGCGACCCTCAGACGCCTGAAATAGCTTCAGGCGCGTTCGGCGTATTCGAAGGTTTCAGTGTTTACGATGATATCCTCGTCCTGACCCACAAACGGAGGGATCATGACGCGTACGCCGTTATCAAGCATCGCAGGCTTGAAGCTGTTGGCCGCAGTTTGGCCCTTCACTACAGGCTCGGTTTCGACCACCTTGCAAGTCACCTTCTGCGGCAGGCTCACATTCAGTGCCTCATCGCCGTAGTATTCGATCTTCACCATCATACCGTCTTGAAGGAACGGGCGGCGATCACCCAGAATATCGGCAGGCAATGCGATTTGCTCATAGGTCTCGCTGTCCATGAATGTCAGCATATCGCCATCCTCGAACAGGAACTGCTGATCCTTCTGATCAAGCCGCACACGTTCCACTTTGTCCGCGGAGCGGAAACGCTCGTTCAGTTTCCGACCGTCACGCAGGTTCTTGAGCTCTACCTGAGCAAATGCGCCACCCTTGCCGGGCTTCACATGATCAACTTTTACAGCGCCCCAAAGGCCGCCTTCATGCGCCAGTACGTTCCCGGGCCGAATTTCGTTACGGTTGATTTTTGGCATGGGTGAAAGCGTCTCAGATTATTAACAAAGG
>NZ_JAWOAN010000092.1:0-25183 GCF_046498525.1 Yoonia sp. | reverse complement strand
CACATATCTACTCGGCCGGTGGACATGGCTACGGGATTCGCTCTTCCGATTGACAGAGGACGCTATCGCCAAACACGGGCCCTTCGACGTGCTGGTCAACTCTGCGGGACTGGCGATCCATTCCCCGGCCATCGAAACAGAAGAAGCGGACTTCGACGCCGTCTCGGATGTCAATTTCAAAGGGGCCTACTTCCTTACGCGGGCGGTTGCCAAGTGCCTGCTCGTCGCAGGTAAAACCGGCAGCCTGATCAACATCACAAGCCAGATGGCGCACGTTGGCGGGATCGACCGGGCGCTCTACTGTGGCACCAAATTTGCCGTCGAGGGCTTTACCAAAGCCATGGCGATCGAATGGGGCAAGCAGGGCATCCGCGTGAACACGATCTGCCCCACCTTTATCCGCACGGCCCTGACCGAACAGACCTTCAGCAATCCCGACCGGGTGGCGTGGATCATGGACAAGATCAAACTGGGTCGTGTGGGCGAAGTCACCGACATGATGGGGCCGGTCGTCTATCTTGCCTCGGACGCATCGGCGTTGATGACCGGTACGCATATGCTGATTGATGGGGGTTGGACGGCAGACTGATGGACAAGATTACCTCGCTTCAGGTCGCGGAACGCGCAGGCGTCAGTCAATCGGCGGTCAGTCGGGTGTTTACGCCCGGCGCATCGGCCAGCGCCAAAACGGTGGAAAAAGTGCGCAAGGCCGCCGCCGAACTGGGTTACCGGCCCAATATGATGGCACGCGCGATGATCACTGGCAAAAGCCGGATCATCGGGCTGGTCGTCGCCTATCTTGATAACCAATTCTACCCGCTGGCCCTGCAGCTGATGTCCAATGCCTTGCAGAAAAGGGGCTATCACATCCTCGTCTTCACCGCCTCCAACAGTCAGGGCGCCGCTGAAGAAGTGATGCAGGAACTGCTCGATCACCAAGTCGATGGAATCATTACCGCCTCGGTCGGCATGACCAACGACCTGACGCGCCGCTGTGCTGCTGCCGGTATTCCTGTGGTCATGTTCAACCGCGGACAAGAGGGCGAGGCGATTTCTTCCGTCACCTCCGCCAATGTCAAAGGCGGGCGGGCGGTGGCGGAATTCCTGCTGTCTTGCGGGCACAAGACCATCGGGCATATCAGCGGCTGGGCCGGGTCCTCCACGGGGCGCGACCGGCAGGCGGGATTCTGCGAAGTACTGGCCCGGCACGGCATCACTCCGCAAATCATCGACGGCATGTACGACCGCGAAACAGCGGCTGCTGCAGCCCAGACCATGATGGACAGCGCCACGCCGCCGGATGCGATCTTTGTTGGCAACGATCACATGGCCTTCGCCGTACTCGATACGCTACGCTACGAAATGGGGCTGCGTGTCCCGCAGGACGTCGCCATCGTCGGCTATGATGATGTCCCGCTGGCGGCATGGCTCGCCTATAACCTCACGACCATGCGCCAACCTGTGAACCGCATGGTCGAGGCCACGATCGAGGCGCTCATCAGCCGGATCGACGATCCGACCCTGCCGGCGCAACTCATTGAAATAGACAGCCCGCTGATCGCACGCGGGACCACCAAAGGACCAAAAACATGAAGGGTTTTTCCGACCGCTGGAAAGATTTCCCCGACTATATCATCGGGATCACCAAGGAAATCTGGGAAGACCGCGGTGTCGGTACCCTCAATCACTACTATGCAGATGACATCCCCGTGCGCTCTCCCATGGGCATCCAAAAGGGAAACCAAGGGGTCATCGCCGCGACGATGGCCACAATCAACGAATTCCCAGACCGTGAATTGCTGGGCGAGGACGTGATCTGGTCGGGTGACGAAAATACCGGCTATCTGTCGTCCCACCGGCTACTGACCAGGGCGACCCACACCCGCGACGGGCAATTCGGCCCGGCCTCCGGCAAGCACTGGCAGGCCTATGTCATCGCCGATTGTGCGGCAAAGGAAGACACGATCTACGACGAGTGGCTGGTGCGGGATTATGGCGGGATTGTCCGCCAGCTCGGACGTGACCCGCGCGATTATGCCGCCGAACTGATCCTACGCGAAGGCGGTGCGGGAACCGCGAGCAAGCCCTTCACACCGGCAATGGATGTCGACGGCGGCTATCACGGCACCGGCAACGACAACGCTTGGGGCCAGCGTTATGCCGATACGCTGACGCGCATCATGAACCATGATTTCAGGCATATCCGCGACAGCTATGACCGGGCCTGCATCGGCGAATATGCAGGCGCGAAACGGGCCGTCGGCTGGGACGGCATTCTGGAATTCTGGGTTGGCTTGCGGTCGTCCTTCCCCCACGCGGACTTCAAGATCCACCACCGGATCGGCATGGACGCTGACATGCTTTCACCCCGCGCCGCGATCCGCTGGTCGCTGGACGGCAAGCATGACGGCTGGGGCAGTTTTGGTGAACCCACCGGCGCGGATGTGCATGTGATGGGCATGTGCCACGCCGAGTTCGGGCCATATGGTCCGGGTGGTGTCGGGCTGCGCCGCGAATATGCGCTCTACGATGAAGTCGCGATCTGGAAGCAGATCCTCATGCAGGCCTGATCCGGCCTCCCAAATAAGGAATACCCGATATGACACCCGCCGAGATGGAACACCGCATCGTCCGCTATGGCGACCTGCAACCGTGCAAGACCGCGTTCATCGATGCGCACACACCCGGTTCCGACCAAAAGGAAAACTTCACGATCATAGGCGGCGGCGTATCGGAAAGCCCCGATCAGCACGTCCACATCGGCATCCCGCATGGTTTCAACATCGGGGCTGCGGGCCAGCCACCCAAGTGTCGCAACTCGCTGCATGATCACCATACAGCCGAAGTGTTTTTTGTCCTCAAGGGCCGCTGGCGGTTCTTCTGGGGACGCTGGGGCGACGCAGGCGAAGTCGTGCTGGAAGAGGGTGATATCTTCAATATCCCCACGGGCATCTTTCGCGGGTTCGAAAACATCGGCACGGACTACGGTATGATCATGGCCGTGCTTGGCGGTGACAATGCAGGTGGCGGTGTGATGTGGGCACCGCAGGTGATCGAGGATGCGGCAGATCACGGGCTGGTACTGGGCGAGGACGGCAAGCTTTACGACACCGGGCGCCAGCAGAAACTGCCTGACGGTGTGGCCCCCATGCCGCTGATGTCAGACGAAGAGCTGGCGAAAAGGCCAGAGCCGTCCACCGCAGACGTATTGCCCAACCATGTCGCACGCTATTGGGATCTTTACGCATTGGCCGACAAGACGCCCGCGCGTGTCGTGGGTGAACATGGTGTGTTGCGCGACAAACCGGGGTTCGAGATTGATTTCATCACCCGCGCCTGCGCGACCGAGGCCAGACACAGCCATCCGTACCCGTCCGTCCTGATGCCGATGCGCGGGCATTGGCGGGTCACGTGGGATGGTGGGGCGGCCACGCTCGCGCCGGGTGACACCATGTCGGTTCCCGAAAACCTTGCCCATAGTGCCGTGCCGTCGATGGCCGGCGAAGCAAGTCTCTATCATGTGGTCGCCACCGGCGATCCCGCCGGAGCCACGTGGAAAGGTTAACGGCCGCTGTAATGCAAACTGTACGTACAACATCTGTACAGGTTCTGTACGCAAGAAATACGAATGAGGATGAAGCCATGTCGAAAGTCTTAACAACCCATGTAGGGTCACTGCCCCGCACCCAAGAGGTCGTCGATTTCATCTTCGCCCGCGAACACGGCAAGGCCTATGATACTGACGTTTTTGATGCGGCAATGACAGCAGCCGTCTCGGAAACCGTGCGAAAACAAGTGGATGCAGGCATCGATATCGTCAGCGATGGCGAGACATCCAAGATCAGCTATGCCACATACGTCAAGGACCGCTACACCGGTTTCGATGGCGACAGTCCGCGCAACGCGCCCGCCGACCTCAAGCAATTCCCGAGCTTTCTCAAACGCTTGGCCGATGACGGTGGCACGCCCAAATACGCGCGCCCGATGTGCGTCGGCGAAGTACGATCAAAAGGACAGGGCGAGCTGGAAAAGGACATCGCCAACCTGAAAGCGGCCATGGCTGCACAGGGCGCCGAACGCGGGTTTATGAATGCAGCCTCTCCCGGTGTTATCTCTTTGTTTTTGCAGAATGATTACTACAAGAACCGCGAGGCCTATCTGGCGGCTCTGGCCGATGCAATGAAGGCGGAATATGAAACGATCGTGGCCTCGGGCCTTGATCTGCAACTTGATTGCCCCGACCTCGCACTGTCGCGTCATATGTTGTTTAACGATTTGTCGGATGATGAATTTCTCAAGATCGCCGCAAGTCACGTTGACGCATTGAACCACGCTTTGTCCGACGTCCCGGCTGAAAAAGTCCGCGTGCATATCTGCTGGGGAAACTATGAAGGCCCACATGTCTGCGACATTCCAATGTCCAAGATGTTCGACACGTTGATGGCGACGAAATCGCAATACGTGCTGTTTGAAACCTCGAACCCGCGCCATGGCCACGAATGGTCCGTGTTTCGCGATCGCGCCAAAGATATCCCTGATAACAAGGTGTTGGTCCCCGGAGTGGTCGATACGACAACCAACTTTGTGGAGCATCCCGAACTGGTGGCCGAACGGATCGGTCGTTTCGTCGATATCGTGGGTGCAGACCGTGTGATCGCCGGATCGGACTGCGGTTTTGGAACATTCGCAGGTTTCGGGGCCGTCGATCCAGAAATTGCCTATGCCAAACTGGGCGCTCTGGCGACAGGTGCCGCGCTCGCACGGTAAATCCCGGTTGGACTGCGGCGCAATTTGGGCCATGTACCAAAGCAACTGCCAGAGGAACCGACATGCTCAACCCGGTCACACCAGACTTTGAAAAAACGCTCCGCGGGTTGCTGCCAGCGGCGGCCTTCAAGGATGACAGCGCACCCTACCTGTCCGAACCGCGCGGGCGCTGGGCAGGGCAGGGCCTTGTCGTTGCGCCGGGATCAACCGATGAAGTCGCCGCAGTCGTGCGTGCTTGTGCTGACGGGCGTATCGGCATTGTCCCCTACAGCGGTGGGACGGGACTGGTCGGAGGGCAAATTCAGCAAGAAGGGCCTGTGCCGGTGGTGCTGTCTTTGGAACGCATGAACCGCATTCGTGACGTCTACCCAATGGAAAATGTGCTGGTCTGCGATGCCGGCGTGATCCTTGCGGATGTGCAGAAAGCGGCGGAAGACATTGGTCGGCTTTTCCCGCTTTCGCTTGCGTCCGAAGGGTCCGCGCGTATTGGCGGGTTGCTTGCGACCAACGCAGGCGGGGTCAACGTATTGCGCTATGGCAATGCGCGCGCGCTTTGTCTGGGGCTCGAAGTCGTCCGCCCGGATGGGACGGTCTGGCACGGTCTGACGCGGCTGCGCAAGGACAACACCGGCTATGATCTGCGCAACCTGATGATCGGTGCAGAAGGGACGCTTGGGGTCATCACCGGCGCGGCTGTGAAACTCGTGCCGCGCCCTGTTGGGGTGGGTGTCGCGATGATGGCGGTCACGTCACCGGCGGCGGCGCTTGAATTGCTGGCCATGGCAGGCGCGCAGATTGGCGAAGGTATCTCTGCCTTTGAAATCATGCACCGGCAAGGCTTTGATTTTCTGTCTCAGGTCGGGCCGGACATCAAACAACCGTTTGATGAAATCCCTGAATGGTCGGTGCTGATCGACGTGGGTCTTCCCGCAGGACTAAGCCCCGAGGACGCATTGGAGGGCCTTTTTGCCAGCGCATTCGAAGCTGGTTTGGTGGCGGATGGTGCCATTGCACAAAACGTAGCGCAGCGCGATGCCTTTTGGCACATCCGCGAAAGTATTCCCGAAGCGAACCGGCGGATCGGATCGGTCAGCTCGCATGATATCTCGCTCCCGCTGAGCGCGATCCCCGCGTTCATTGACCGCGGCAAGCAAGCTTTGGCCGAAGTGGGTGCGTTTCGCATCAATTGTTTCGGACATCTGGGTGACGGTAACCTGCACTACAACGTCTTTCCGATGCCGGGGCGCAACCGTGCGGACTATGAGGCAGAGCGCCCCGAAGTGAAGCGGGTCGTACATGATCTGGTGCACAGCATGGAGGGCTCGGTCAGTGCGGAACACGGGATCGGCCGTCTTAAGGTGAAAGACCTTGAAACCTACGGCGATCCGGCCAAGCTGGCGATGCTGCGGGCGATCAAGTCCGCGCTGGATCCCTTGGGGATAATGAACCCCGGAGCAGTGCTGCGCCAAGCGTAAGGGCTGTCTTGGGCAAAGTTCAGTTGAACGTGGAGCGGGTCAGAATAGCCTTATTCGCCCGCAAAATGGCAAAGCGCATGGACATCCATGCCCAAAGCCTCAAGCCGCTTGCGCCCGCCAATATCCGGCAGATCAATGATAAAGGCGCAGCCCACGACCTCTGCCCCCATGCGTTCGATCAGCTTGATACCGGCCTCTGCGGTACCGCCGGTGGCAAGCAGATCATCAACCAGTAGGACTTTTTCGCCGGGTTGCAGTGCATCGTCATGCACCTCGATCGTGGCTGTGCCGTATTCAAGCACGTAATCCTGTTCGATCGTCTTGCCGGGCAATTTGCCCTTCTTGCGGATAGGCACAAACCCCAATGATAACTGGTGTGCAATCGCACCGCCAAGGATAAACCCGCGCGCTTCAAGCCCGACAACCTTGTCAATCGGTTGCCCCGCATAGGGGTGCAACAACTGGTCGATGGCCATGCGAAACCCGCGTGCATCACTGAAAAGCGTAGTCACATCACGAAACATGATCCCTTCGTGCGGAAAATCGGGGATTGTGCGGATGTAGTCTTGGACAGTTTTCATAGGGGTGGCTTTCTAGAGAACACGACCGGCGATGGCGTCAAGTTTTGCGACCAGTGCAGGGTCACGTTTGTCCGGGGCAGTCATCACGGCATATTCCAACGCGCGGTCGCACCCATGGGGGCAGGGTGCACGATCTGGGCCCAGCAATGCGGGCAGGCGGCTGACAAGGTCTTGCGCCTTTGTTCCGTTGCCCTGCAGCGTCTTGATCACGTCGCTGACATCGACAGCACCGTGGTTGGGGTGCCAACTGTCGTAATCGGTGACCATGGCGACAGAAGCGTAGCAAATCTCTGCCTCGCGGGCGAGTTTGGCCTCGGGCATATTGGTCATGCCGATGACATCGCATCCCCAGTCGCGGTAGAGCTTGCTTTCGGCCATGCAGGAAAACTGCGGCCCTTCCATCGCAAGGTATGTCCCGCCCCTGTGGATGTTGATCCCTGCATCGCGTCCGGCTGTTGCGCAGGCATCAGAGAGCCGCTCGCAGGTGGGGTGCGCTACGCTGACATGGGCCACGCAGCCGGTCCCGAAAAATGATTTTTCGCGGGCAAAGGTGCGGTCGATAAACTGGTCGACAATCACAAAATCGCCCGGTGCCATTTGCTCACGGAAAGACCCGCAGGCGCTGACGCTGATGACGTCGGTCACGCCAATGCGTTTGAGCGCATCGATATTGGCGCGGTAAGGCACCGTTGTCGGCGAATGGACATGACCGCGCCCGTGGCGCGGCAGAAAGGCCATTTCAACACCGCGCAGTCGTCCGGTCAGAATGGCATCAGAGGGTGTGCCCCACGGGCTTTCGACAGAAACCCAAGCGGGATTTTCCAGCCCCTCCATGTTGTAGATGCCAGAGCCGCCGATAATTCCGATTTTCGTCTGCATGGTCCGCCTTGTCGCAATCCCCGCGCGCACATTGAAACGGATCGCCGCCGAATGGAACCCTCGAACGCTGTGCAAAAGGAACAAAGTGCCTAGTCGTCGGGGCGTTGCAGGCTGAACACCTCTCGTACGACGGAATAGTCGCGATAGCCCAAGCGGGTGAGCGGGTTGAATGTGGTCACGTCGAACATGCCATCCACCAGACAATCATCACGCATATGCACACCTGTGACTTCGCCAAATACTGCGAAATTCGCCTCACCGGGCAGTTGGATGATCTGCGTCAGCTTGCATTCCAGCGTTGCTGGCGCGTTGGCCACGCGTGGGCAATCGATCGTTTCACACTGTGCCTTTTCCACGCCAGCCAGCGCGAACTCATCGGTATCGCGGTCCCATGAGCCGGAGGTCTTGTTCATGATGTCACGCGCGGCGTATTCCACGACATTGACGGCAAAGACGCCCGTGTCGCGGATGTTGGCAACCGAATCCTTGGTGCCTTCGCGATCAGGCTTGGCACTGGTCGAGGCAAACATGACCTGTGGTGGCACATAGGCGACGGCATTGAAGAACGAATAGGGCGCGAGGTTGTCCAACCCGTCCATTCCGCGTGTCGAAATCCAACCGATGGGGCGCGGTGTGACGATCGCATTGAACGGATTATGGGGTAGGCCGTGGCCGTTTTCGGGCTGATAGAACATCGCAGTGCCTTTTCGTTTGGGTATCCAAGGGTTAGCTTGCAGCAATGCCCTTGGCCAGACGAAAGAGACATGCAGCAGACCGCACTGACATTGGCCACGGAAACCCCCGAGGATTGGTGGGAGGTCGAGGCGCTTTACGACCTTTGCTTTGCGCCGGGGCGGTCTGCGCTGTCGTCCTATCGCTTGCGCGAGGGCGTTGATCCGATCGGGCCGCTTTGCCTGACCGCGCGGGACAGCGATGGCATATTGGCGGGGGCGGTGCGCAATTGGCCTGTTCTTGTTGGTGGAAAGAAAACAGTCCTGCTTGGTCCGATTGCCGTGCATCCGACCCGGCAGGGCGAAGGTGTCGCCGCGCTGTTGATGCAGCGATGTCTGAGCGATGCGCGTGATCTTGGCTGGGCGCGGCTCATGCTGGTCGGGGATGCGCCCTACTATCAACGATTTGGTTTTGAACGTCTGCACGGGGTGACCATGCCGCCCCCAACAAACCCTGATCGTGTATTGGGTTTGGCGCTTGTCGAAGGTGCATGGGATGGTATCAGCGGCACGGTTACATCTGTCCGCGATTGAATTCGGTCGGTGCGATACCCATTTCGACAAGCATGGATGACCAGAGCACCGCTATGAAAGAGATCAATCCTGCCAAACCGCCAACGCCTTTGTCCGATGCGGCAAAAGCCGAGATTGCCGCACTGGCAGAGCGTCAGCGCAAGGCCAATGGCGTGCTGATGAAGGCGGTTAATTTCGTGGGCGGGCAAGTTGAAGACGGCCTGAAGCTATTGCCAGCCCAGACGCGCAGCCAGATAGACGATCTGGCCCGCGTCGCGTTGCGCCAAAGCTTTGATGTCGCAAGCAAGTCGCGCACGGGACGGGGGCAATCCATCGGCTCGGATCGCGTGCATCGGTTACTGGGTACGCTGTCCGGCGCGTTGGGCGGTTTTGGCGGTTTGCCCACCGCCTTGGCGGAACTGCCGGTCGCGACCACCGTTATCTTTCGCGCGGTGCATCATGTTGCGGTTGAACACGGCGAGGACCCGGACGCCGAAGAAACCAAGTTGGAGTGTCTGGCGGTGTTCGGCGCCGGTGGGCCGGGTGCGGATGATGACGGCGTCAACACGGCCTTTATCGGTGCGCGGCTCAGCATTTCCGGTGCTGCCGTGAACGGGTTGATCAGCAAGGTTGCCCCCAGATTCGCCGCCGTGCTTTCGCAAAAGCTGGCTACTCAGGCCGTGCCGATTCTCGGTGCGGCTGCCGGGGCAGGGACGAATTACGCCTTCATCGATTACTACGTTTCGATGGCGCACGTGCATTTCGGATTGCGGCGGCTGGCGCGGGTCTACGGTGATCAGGCCGTGACCGACCATTTCCATGCGGTTCTTGCCTCGGGCAAGTTGCCTCAGACCTGATAGACCAGCCAGTCGGCGACAGCGCGGCGCACCGATTGATCGCCGTTGGCGATGGCGTCATCCATGATCTTGCGCACCTCGTTTAGGTCAACGCGCCGCAACAGATGCTTGACCGGCCCGACAGAGGCCGGGCGCATCGACAGCGACCGCAGGCCAAGGGCTGCAAGGCAAAGCGCCTCGACAGGGCGGCCCGCATCTTCGCCGCAGAAGGACAAGGGCGTGCCGCTGTCCTCGCACCGTTTGATCACATAGCTGATGAATGACAGGAAACTGCAGTCCAGCGTGTCATAGCGCTTGCGTACACGCTCATTTTCGCGGTCTGCGGCGAAAAAGAACTGTTTGAGGTCATTGCCGCCGATCGAGATGAAATCGACCTCCTCAAAGAAGGCATCCGGTGCATAGGCCAGTGATGGCGTTTCCAGCATGGCACCCACTTCCAGCTTCGAAGGCAAGGCATGCCCCAGCTTGGTTTCGCGCGCGATCGCCTTGTCCATTTCGGCACGGGCCGCCCGGAATTCACTGATCTGGGCGACAAAGGGAAACATCACAGACAACGGTTGCCCGTTTGCGGCCCGCAAGAGCGCTTGCAACTGCATCCGCAACACGCCCGGTTTATCTAGACCCACCCGGATTGCACGCCAGCCCATCGCAGGGTTGGGTTCATCGTTCGGCTTCATATAGGTCAACACCTTGTCAGACCCGATATCCAGCGTCCGAAAGGCCACGCGTTTGCCGCCAGCCGCGTTCAGGACGCGCGAATATAACGCAGAAAGTTCAGCACGCCGTGGCATCTGGTTGCGGATCAGAAACTGCAGTTCGGTGCGGAACAGGCCAACGCCTTCCGCGCCGGAGCCTTCCAATGACGGCAAGTCAGCGATCAACCCTGCGTTCATCTGCAATGAAATCAAGTTGCCGCATTTGGTTTGTGCAGGCAGATCACGGATCGACGCATAGCGTTCCTGCGCGCGCGCCTGCATCGCGATCTTGTCGCGAAAGGCTGCGTGCACGATCTCGTCGGGGCGCAGGTGTGCGATGCCCTGTTCGCCGTCTACAAGGATCGGATCGCCATTCAGTGCTTCGCGTGTGATGCCCTTGGCGTTGATGATCAGCGGGATCGCCCACGCGCGGGCCACAATCGTTGCATGGCTCCCGACAGAGCCTTCTTCCAGCACGATGCCTTTTATCTTCTTGCCGTATTCCAGCAATTCGCCCGGTCCGATGTTGCGGGCGACAAGGATCGGATTGTCGGGCATATCCGCACGCGCATCAGCCCCTTGGCCGGTCAGAATCCGCAGCAGTTTATTGGACAGATCATCAAGGTCGTGCAACCGTTCACGCAAGTAGGGATCGGTCGCCTTGGACATGCGCGCACGTGCCAGCGACTGTTCTTTTTCAACCGCGGCCTCTGCCGAAAGGCCGCTTTGGACGTCCTCCTGCATCCGCTTGAGCCAGCTGCTTGAGTTGGCGAACATCCGGTACGCTTCAAGCATTTGCTTCTGGTCGCCGTCCGCCGCGTTGGCACCTGTCAGCATGTCGTCGACACCTGCGCGTAATTGCTCGATTGCTTCATGCAGCCGGGCAGTTTCGGTCTCAGGATCGTCCGAGATCGGGTTTGTGACCACGACGCGCGGTTCGTGCAGGTAAACCCGACCCTCTGTCGCACCTTCCTGCGCCACCGATCCACGCAGCATGACCGGTTGCTGGTGGCGTGCCGACAGGGCCGCCCCCTCGCCGACAAATGCGCCAAGTTCCGTCATCTCTGCGATGACCATCGCCACGATTTCAAGCGCGTAAACTTCGTCAGGTGTATATTCGCGTGCGGCTTTGGACTGAACAACCAGAACACCCAAGACGTCGCCAAGGCGCTGGATAGGGATACCGCAGAAAGAGGAAAACCGCTCTTCTCCGGTTTCGGGCATATAGCGGAACCCTTTGGATGAAGGCGCATCAGCGGCATTGATCACTGTGCGGCTCTTGGCGGTACGCCCGACAAGGCCTTCACCCAGACGCATCCGCGTCTGGTGGACTGCTTCGATCTCCAAGCCTTTGGTGGCACAGAGCTCCAGCGTTTCGGTATCGCGGAACAAATAGATCGAGCAGACTTCCGTGCCCATCGAATCCGCGATAAGTTCAACAACCGCGTCCAGTCGCGCCTGACCTTCATTGTCAGCAGCGAGTGCTTCGCGCAGCCGCCCTAGCAGCTTGCGACTTTCAGATTCGAGCCGATGTGGCATGGATCTCCCGCCTTTGCAGGTGACCGACGTTACGGGTCAGCCTGCTTTTTCCAATTCGAAAGCATCATGCAGGGCTTGCACGGCAAGTTCCATGTATTTTCTATCGATTAGCACGGAAATCTTGATCTCGGAGGTTGTGATCACCTTAATGTTTACACCTTCAGCAGAAAGGACACGGAACATCTTGGCCGCAACACCGGTGTGGCTGCGCATCCCGATGCCCACGACGCTGACTTTGGCGACGCCTTCATCGGCCACCAGATCGTGATAGTTGATCTCACCGCTGTCCTTGGCGACCTGCATCGCTTTCTCCGCGCGCTTCACCTGATCGACAGGGCAAGAGAACGTCATGTCTGTGCGCCCTTCCTCTGAGATATTCTGCACGATCATATCGACGTTGACGCCGGCTTCCGATAGCGGACCAAAGATTGCCGCCGCGATGCCGGGGCGGTCGGCGACCGAAATCAGGGTCATTTTTGCTTCGTCACGCGAATAGGCCACACCGGCCACGACGTTTGATTCCATGATTTCCTCCTCATCGCAGACCAGCGTTCCGGCGCTGTCCGATGGTTCTTCGAATGATGATAACACCCGCAGGCGCACTTTGTACCGCATGGCAAGTTCGACCGAGCGGGTTTGCAGAACCTTGGCACCGAGCGACGCGAGTTCGAGCATTTCCTCGAATGCGATCCTGTCGAGCTTGCGGGCCTTGTTGGTGATGCGTGGGTCGGTCGTGTAGACCCCGTCGACGTCGGTGTAGATATCGCAACGTTCAGCATCAAAAGCTGCGGCAAAGGCCACCGCTGTCGTGTCGGACCCACCGCGCCCCAGCGTCGTGATGCGTCCTTCGGGGCTGAGCCCCTGGAAACCGGCGACCACAGCGACCTTCATGCCTTCGCCAAACTTGGCATTGATGTTGTCGGTCGGAATGTCCTCGATCCGCGCGCTTGAATGGGTCGAGGTCGTCTTGACCGGCACTTGCCACCCTTGCCAGCTGCGCGCGGGAATATCCATTTCCTGCAAGCGCAGCGCCATCAGCCCAGCTGTCACGTTTTCACCCGACGACACGATCGCATCATATTCGCGCGCGTCATAAAACGGCGAGGTCTCGTCTACCCAGCCCACCAGTTCATTCGTCTTGCCCGACATGGCCGACACGATCACGATCACGTCGTATCCGTTTGCGACCTCAACGGCGACACGCTTGGCCGCACGCGCAATCCGATCCAGATTGGCGACGGAGGTGCCGCCAAATTTCATCACGAGCGTTGGCATGGGCTGTCTTTCGAAACGTACTTACAATCAGCGTTCCTTTAATGCCCGTTGCCGCCAAGGGCAATCGGTTAGTAAGCGTGTGCCTGTCCGTCCCATGTTTCGAAACAACCCGTTGTTTCGGGGTTGAGGGCTGTAAATCGGGCAGCAAGCCCCTGCGCACTTTCCTGCATCGAAATATCTGCGCGATCGCCACCCATGTCGGTGCGGACCCAACCGGGATGATAGACACCTACGGCAAAGCCCTCTGGCGCAAGATCGACCGCAAGGTTGCGCCCCAGATTGAGAACCGCAGCTTTACTGGCGCAATAGATGTACCCTCCACCAGAGGCGATGGTTTGAGAGCCTAGCTGCGAGCCGATAATTGCGATCTTGGGGGCGTCGCTGCGCCGCAGGTGGGGGAGAAATGATTGAATGGTCAGGAAAACACCGGTGACGTTGGCGGCAAAGCAGTCTTCCCACATTGCAGGAGGGTAGCCGTCATCAAGCGCCTGACCCTGATCGAGATTGACCCCCGCATTACAAACCAGTAATTCAAGCGAGGTGTCGCCAAGGCGTTCTGCAAGGGCTGCATGAGAGGACGGGTCAGTCACATCCAGTTCACGCAGATGTCCGGCATCCGGCGCGCGGTGCGTGCCGATGACTGTTTCACCGCGATCCTGATAAAGCTCTGCCAGCGCCTGACCGATCCCGCGATTGGCCCCTGTGATCAGAATGGTCATAGGTATTTTCCTTTGGTTGGATCAGTTGGTTTTCTTGCGCGGCATGAAGGGCAGGGGGATGACGGGGATGCCGTCATTAAGCAGTTTCCTTGCGTCCTTGAGGTTTGCCTCGCCATAGATTGGGCGTTCGGGGACTATGCCGTCATGCATGTCACGGGCCTCTTTGGCGAAACCCTTGCCGACGTAATCGGAGTGTGATTCGACCTTTTCACGCAACGCGGCGATCGCGCTTTCGCTGGGTTTTGGCGCGGTAATCCCGGAGGACGTGCTGACCGCCGGGGCCATGATCGATTTGCTGACTTTGGCCGATCCGCAAGCGGTGCAATTCACCATGCCTGCTGCGACAAGCTTGTCAAAGGCATCGCCCGACTGGAACCAGCTTTCGAACACGTGGTTCTGGTCGCATTTGAGGTGAAAACGGATCATCGCTGCCTGTCAGTTATGTCTCTCTGATAAATAGGTCTTTTGATGGCTGCTGCAAGCACTGGTTAGCGGACGATCTTATGAGGTTTGAAGCTGGCAACGATGCGTTTCAACTCCGGCTCTGTCAGCTTTTCTGCTGCTTTCGCCGGTGACATCCATTTGCGCCGCCGTTCTTTTTCCTCGGGCCATTTGCTGTGCACATGGGTGATGTGGACCGGGTAGACCATGGTGATGATGGGCGCATTTCCGACCTTTTGGGGCTTGTTATAGCTATAGACGCCGAGGCAGAAATCGACGGCTTCGCCGCTCACTCCGGCCTCTTCATAGGCTTCGGTGGCGGCCGTACTCGCCGGGGTCTGCTTGTGCATCGGCCAGCCTTTGGGGATGATCCAGCGCTTGTGGGTCCGGCTGGTGACCAGGCACACTTGCACCTTGTCGTTCTTGACGCGCCAGCAAAGTGCGGCGAACTGCGCGCGCACATCCGTCTTGCGGCCGGTCCGCAATCTCAAGGGAAGCTGTCTTGCGACTTTTTTCGCCATGTTCTCCGCCGCAAAAAGCATTACATCCGCCCGCATGGGAGACGATATGCAGGCAACCTATCAACACGCAACCCCGCCACCACGATTTATCGGGTCTGAGATTTATCGCCACTCCAGCTATGGGGCGTGGCACCCTTTGCGCGTGCCGCGGATTTCGACTGTCATGGACCTTGCCCGCAGCTTGGGTTGGTTGCCGCCTGCGCAGTTCATCACCAGTCCACGCGCCAAGCCTTCGGCGCTGACCGGCTATCACACACCGGCATATCTTGCGGCCCTGCAAGCGGCAGAGGCAGCACAGGCGGTCACGCAGGATGTGCGCCAGCGGCATGGCCTTGGCACACCGTCCAACCCCGTGTTCAAGGAAATGTACCGTCGTCCGGCCACGGCAGCGGGTGCGTCGCTCTTGGCAGGAGAACTGCTCAAGCAGGGTGGGGTGATCTATTCTCCGGCAGGCGGCACACATCATGGGCTGCCCGACAGGGCGAATGGCTTTTGTTACCTCAATGATCCGGTTCTGGCGATCCAGTCCCTGCGCCGCAATGGTGCCGCGCGGATCGCCTATATCGATATTGACGCACATCACCCTGACGGGGTCGAATATGCCTTTGCGGATGATCCCGACACGCTTCAGATTTCAATTCATGAGGCAAACCGGTGGCCCCGCACCGGACAACTCGGTGACGAAGGCAAGGGTCAGGTCTTTAACCTGCCGGTCGCAGCCGGATTGAACGATACCGAGATGGCATTGATCTGTGACACGTTGATCCTGCCATTGGTCGCTGATTTCAGACCCGATGCCATTGTCCTGCAATGCGGTGCGGATGCAGTGACCGAAGACCCGCAATCGCGGCTGACCCTGTCGAACAACGCGCATTGGGCGGTTGTGGCGGCGCTCATGCCACTTGCTCCGCGCTATCTTGTGCTGGGCGGGGGCGGATATAACCCGTGGTCGGTCGGCAGGCTTTGGACAGGGGTTTGGGCCACGCTGAATGGCCATGCCATCCCGGATGCTCTGCCACCATCGGCGCAGGCGGTTCTGGGCGCGCTGACATGGGCCGGCCCCCTGCGCCAGCACCACCCCGAGCCACACTGGATCACGACCTTGCGTGATGCCCCCCGTGAAGGGCCAATTCGTGACAGTATACGCAGCGATGTCCGGCATTTGGCGGCTCGTCGCGCGGCTTGATCCTGACCCTTGCAAGGCTTTCAAAACGCCCCGATAGTCGCCGCATGAATTTACGCGCACTTCTGTTTGGTCTGATCCTCATGCTGATAGCCCCGTCCGCACGGGCCGAAGTCTTGATTTTTGCGGCGGCCAGTCTGAAAGGCCCCCTTGATCGGATCGCGGCCCAATTCGATGATGTGGTAGTGTCTTATGGCGGAAGTGGCACAATGGCGCGTCAGGTCAGCTTTGGCGCGCCTGCCGACATCGTGCTGCTTGCCAATGCGGACTGGATGGATGTGCTTGTCGACGGCGGGCATGTGCAGCGGGACACAGTCGTCGATTTTGCCAGCAACCGGCTCGTTTTGATTGGTCGGCAAGGCACAGGCCGCGTCGCTTTGGAGGCAGATGCGCTGCTTGAAAGACTTGGCGACGGGCGACTGGCTGTCGGGCTGACAGAGGCTGTCCCCGCTGGCATCTATGCCAAGGCTGCACTGCAATCGCTGGGCCTTTGGGATGCGACCAAAGACCGACTGGCAGAGGTCGACAATGTGCGTGCTGCGCTGACAAAAGTTGCACGTGGCCAGACGCAGCTGGGCATCGTCTACCGTACCGATACGAGGGTAAGCGATGCGGTCGTTGAAGTCGCCGCTTTTCCCGTCGAGAGCCATCCGCCAATCATATATCTTGGCGCTCTGACCAATAAGGCCAACGATGATGCGCAGTCGGTACTGGCGTATCTTCTCAGTCCTGATGGACAAGCCATTCTTGCAGAGTCCGGCTTTTTGCCGCCCCATGGCGCTTTGCGATGATCGACGCACTTGGCCCACAGGAATGGACCGCGATCTGGTTGACGCTGCGGGTGGCATTGGTGGCGACCGTCGCGTCGTTGCCTGTTGCGATCTGTATTGCCTATGTGCTTGCGCGCAAATCCTTTCCCGGGCGACTGTTGCTGAATGGTCTGGTGCATTTGCCGCTGGTTTTACCGCCTGTTGTCACGGGTTACCTGCTTTTGGTGTTGTTCGGACAGCAAGGACCAATCGGCAGCATTCTCTATGATATCTTCGGCATCACTTTTGCCTTCCGCTGGACAGGTGCCGCGCTGGCCGCAGCGATCATGGCGTTTCCGCTCATGGTACGGGCCATCCGCCTCGGGTTCGAGGGGGTCGATCCGGGGTTGGAGGATGCCGCAGCGACCCTCGGTGCGTCGCGCTGGCGGATCTGGTGGACGGTGACACTGCCTTTGGTGATCCCGGGCATTCTGGCAGGGGCAATCTTGGGCTTTGCCAAGGCGCTGGGCGAATTTGGGGCGACGATTACCTTTGTCGCGGCCATTCCCGGCCAGACGCAAACGATTTCGACGGCGATTTATGGGCTGCTTCAGGTCCCCGGCGGCGAACCTGCGGTGCTGGGCCTCGCCGTTGTTTCGGTGATACTCGCCATGGGTGCGCTTTTGGTTTCCGAGTGGCTTGCCCGCCGAATGTCAAACAGGCTGAGTGGCAAATGATCAGCGTCGACATCCAAAAACGACTGGGCGATTTCCAACTTGATGTCCAGTTCATAGCACCCAAGGGCGTGACTGCGATTTTCGGGCGGTCGGGATCAGGCAAGACGTCGGTCGTCAAAGCCGTCGCCGGCCTTTTGCGGCCTGACGCAGGCCGGATTGCGGTTGGCGATACCGTGCTTTTCGACAGCACCGCCAAAACGCATCTGACACCACAGAAGCGGCGCATCGGATGTGTTTTTCAAGATGCCCGCCTGTTCCCGCATATGACCGTCATGCGCAACCTGAGCTATGGCGGAACCCATGATGCGGAACGGGTCATTGATGTCCTTGGCCTGTCTCATCTGTTGGACCGTATGCCCGGCGCATTATCGGGTGGCGAACGCCAGCGTGTCGCTTTGGGGCGGGCGCTTATGTATGATCCGCAGCTTTTGTTGATGGATGAGCCGCTTGCGGCACTGGACGCGCCGCGCAAGGCCGAAATTCTACCGTTCATCGAACGCCTGCGGGATCAAGTGGAAGTCCCGATGCTGTATGTCAGCCATGATGTGTCGGAAGTCGCGCGTTTGGCCACGACCTTGGTCGTCATCGAGGACGGGCGCGTAACGGCCTCCGGTCCGGTTGGAAAAGTCCTGTCTCAGCCCGAAACGGTGTCTCTGGTCGGTGTGCGTGCTGCAGGTGCCGTGATCACGACAAAGGTTGCGGGGCGTTTGCTGGATGACGGGTTGACCGAACTGGCCTTTTCCGGTGGGCGTCTCGTTCTGCCCGGAGATCTGGGGGCGTTGGGGCAAACCGTGCGTATCCGGATTCCCGCACAGGATGTGATCCTTGCCAAACAAGCACCAAGAGGCTTGAGC
Source organism: Yoonia sp. (assembly GCF_046498525.1). Taxonomy (GTDB): domain Bacteria; phylum Pseudomonadota; class Alphaproteobacteria; order Rhodobacterales; family Rhodobacteraceae; genus Yoonia. The sequence goes on along the minus strand of NZ_JAWOAN010000092.1, from coordinate 6,667 downwards.
GCGTTGAATATCCTTCCTGCGATAATCACACAGGTTGAACAAGGGCGCGGGCCGGGTGTTGCGGTCGGTTTGAAAGCCGGGGATGACCATCTGCTTGCACGCGTGACACGGCGTAGTGCATTGCGGATGGAACTGGCGGTTGGCCAGAAGGTCTATGCGATTATCAAGGCAACAGCAGTCGGCCCCGAGGACATTGGCGGCTAGCGCCCAAGAGCGTTTGGAATAGCCGCGAGAGTCCGCGCAACGCCGCCTGCATGGCTGTCATAGAACGACGTGATCTGCGTGTCGGTCACAGGTGTCGGTGCCCGCACTTCGGCCCGCAGTGCGGCCTCATCGGGAACAAGCTGGCAGACACCGGCGGCGATCGCCTCTGTCGCGGGGTATTCGATCGTCCAGATATGGGGGCCGACAACGACCGGCTTTTTCAGCGCCAGAGGTTCGATCACGTTGTGGGCGCCTTTGGGAACGAAACCTCCGCCCACGATGGCACGGTCGCACAGGCCCAGATAGAAATACATCTCGCCCAAGCTATCACCCAAAAGGACGTCAATATCAGGCGCGGGCTTGTTCAGTCCAAGGTCATCATCCAGCAAATCCGATCTGCGCGCATACCGCAGCCCTGCGGTCTCGAGCATCTGCGCCACCTCATCAAACCGTTCCGGCGCACGCGGTACGTATGTGAATAATACACCATCGGTCTGGCGGATCATGTCGATATAAAGCGCGTCTTCGCCTTCCACGACACTGGTCAGGGTAAAGCTGGGCCGCCCCTTGGACAGCGCATTGCGGCATGCCGCTGCTGCCTTGAGGTGATGTTGCGGGATCGGCTGATCAAAGCGCAACTCTCCCGTGACGTGGATATTGCGCATGCCAACGGCTGAAAACCGGCTCTTCTGCCCTTCCGATTTCACAAATCCACCGGCAAAACCCGCTACAAGAGCGGCCCTCAGGCCAAGGCCCTTTTGGTCCTTCTCAAAACTTTTGAGCGGGTACTGCGCATTGCACATGAACAGTGGCGTACCCTGCTTGCGGCACGCCATGATCATGCGCGGCCAGATTTCGATTTCCATCACCAGCCCGTATTTGGGCGCAAAATGTTTGAGAAACCGGCGGTAGGTAAAACCATATTCGAACGGCACCCAGACAGTCTGAACCTTGCCTGCGGCGATTTCCTCTGCAAACTCGCGCTCCGCTTCGCGCCTTCCGGCAGGTGTGAAATGGGTCGTCAGGATTGTTTCGCCCTGTGCGAGCAACGCGCGGATCAGCGGAGTGGCAGAACGCATCTCACCAAGAGATACGGCATGGACCCACACCGGGTTGCTGACGTCACGCCGATACCGGCCAAACCGTTCTGACAGCTTTTGCGCGTAAAGCGGGTCTTTGCGGCCCCGACGCTTCAGATAAAGCATTATGACAGGAAGCAAGACCCACCAAAGCAGGCTGTAGACGCATAACGCCAGCCGAAGTTTGCGGGGCGGGAAACTAGCGCCCATTCCCGACCTCATAGAGTTGGAGCAGTTCTGAGGCCAAGGCGTCTGTCTGTCTGGCTGCGGCTGCGATAGTCTGTGCCGCGTGCGCAGCCGTCCGAGGCAAGGTCCCGGACACAAGCGCATTTACGATATCGTCTGGGGTCTGAACACGTATCGCGCCGCCTGCCGCATCAAGCTGCGCATAGTCGGCGGCAAAATTGGCTGTGCGCGGGCCATGGAGAATGGCGCAACCCAATGCGGCAGCCTCCCATGGATTGTGCCCTTCGATATCCGAAAACGTCCCCCCGATCAAAGCGGCCTGCGCCAAACGATAAATCAGCCCCATGTCACCAAACGTGTCGCAGAACCAGATCGGATCATGCGGGCCGGGAACCTCTCCTTTGGACCTTCGGGGGCCGTCAAATACCATGTCGGCCTTGGGAAAACGCGGCACGATGATCAAAAGCGCCGATTGATCCAGATCGCACATTTTGCGATGTGCTGCGCGGGCCTGCGCGATGTCTTCGGGATGAGCCGGAGCGACCGCCCAAATGGAACGGTCGGCCAACCGCGCGCGCAACGTTTCAAGCTCGGTTTCATCACAGATCAAAAGCGGAGCAGCAGGTTTGAGTGACCCTGTCACTTTTGCCGTTGCCCCCAAAGACTGCAGATGCCGCGCTGTTGCATCATCTTGTGCCGTTGTCAGCGCCATCGCTTTGTAAAGATCACGATAGAGCGTGCCTGCCTTTTTATGTGACCGGTGTGATTTTGCGTTCATCCTCGCTGCCACCAGACATTGCGGAGTACCGCGTGCCGACAGATCACTGACCAATCCCGGCCAGAGATCCTGTTCGACCCAAACACACATATCCGGTTCAAAGTGATCAAGGAACCGCCTGCGGTAGGACGCTGCATCCAGCGGCAGAAACTGATGCAACGTACGGGCCGGCGCATTTCTGGCAAAGACTTCGGCGGAAACAGCGGTCGTCGAGGTGACGAGAAACGAGAAATCCGGTCGGGCCTTCGCAAGGCGGTCGATCAGGCCACGGACCGAAAGAGCCTCACCCAAGCCAACAGCATGGAGCCAGATCAGCGGACCTTCAGGGCGTGGTGCCAGACCCAGCCCCTGCTTTTCCTGCCAGCGGGCAGGGTGCTCTTTTCCGCGCCCGAGCCGCCGTTTCAGGATGGGCTTTGCGACAAGTGGGATAAGATGGGTCACGGCCAAATAGCCACGCAATGCCAGTCCGCGATGCATGTCAGCCGGGGATGTCATGGAAGGTCTTTTGGAGCGAGGCGTCCCAGAACGCCGGGGCGTTCAGCACGGCAACAAACCGTTTCGCCGCACTGCCGCCGCCAAAGGCATCATGAGGCGGATGGGCCTTGCCCCATTCGTGCTGCAGAAAGCTGGCGATTGTGTCGGTGTCCGTGGCATCCGCGAAAAAGACCGATGGCGATTTCGCGCGATTGGTCTGACGCGTGCCGATATCAAGGGACGGCAGGCCAATGAAAGGCGCTTCCCGGACACCGGCGGAAGAGTTGCCGATCATGGCGCTGGCGTTCCTCATCAACTCCGAGAAATGGGAAAAACGCATGGACGGCAACACCCTGAACCTGCCTTCCGGCAGCCCGGCGAGTACTTCAAAGATCGCCTCTGAACCGGGATCGTTGTTGGGTGCAATGACAACGAAATTGCGCCCCGATCCGTCAAGCGCGCCGAAAAGTGCATCTGCCTGCGTACCCATCGTGTCCGCCTCCGAGGTCACAGGATGAAAGACACAGATGCCGTAATCATCAAAGGGCAGATCATAGCGTTCCTGCACTTGCGCAAATGTGACGCCAGAAGGGCCTGCGTGGAAATCCAGTTCCGGTGATCCAATCGCGTGGATGTTCGCCCCGGGCTCACCCAATGCCATGACACGACGCGCGGCATCGTCGGACGATACGAAGTGATGGCTGGCCAGTTTACTGTTGCAGTGGCGGTAGATCTCATCGATCGTGCCCGAAACCTCGCCGCCTTCGACATGGGCGCAGCGGACATAATTGGTGGCGCAGACCAATGCACAGGCCAGCGCTTCGACACGATCCCCGTGAATCACAACAAGATCCGGTGCGTATTCCTTGACGAAGTCCGAAAACCCGATGACGGTCTTGGCCAGAACCATATCCTGCGGATCACCCGGACGCTGATTGAGAAACTCATGCACTTGCACCCCGGGTGTGCGATGCACCTCGAGTTTGGTCAGCCCGTAGCGTTCCAGCATATGCATTCCGGTCGTAAAGAAAGAAACGTCAAAACCGGCATCCCGGGTGGCAATCGCCAACGGCTCCAACTTCCCAAAATCGGCCCGTGTGCCTGTCACAAAGAGAACTGAACGTGGCATACCGTCTTCCAAACCATTGCGTGACCGGAAGACCCGATCGCTGTTATTCGGCAGATTAACTTGATGGCGCAGGAAAGAAAACGCACTTCGCAGATAAGCGCGCACTGTTCTTGTCGAACGATCCGATGCCTCTTATCATAAGGTCTTGACCTTATCAGGCGTCATCCTTAGGTGACGGATCACAAGGCGAGTGGGCAGGTAGGTTATGCAGCGGATTGCAAATCCGTCTAGACCGGTTCGATTCCGGTACTCGCCTCCAAACGATTTCAATGACTTAGTGCAAGTGTGCGCGTGTTCCGCGGACTAAGTCTAAACAAATGTCTAAACATTCTGTTTTTGTTCTGTTCGCATTTGCTGCGCCTGAATCGCTCGGACGCGCTGCCGAACTTGCCGTGTGTAGTGCTGTACCATGGCTGCGCTTTGGCCGGTTACGGCTGCTACAAGATCGTCACTGCATCCAGCCTCGACCAGCTCACAGGCTGCGTTGTAGCGCCAGCTATGAATGTCAAATTCGAGTGCCCCGATCTGTTGCCTGACGTTCTTCACCGCTTGCGCAACGCCGCGATATGACCAGCGGTTTGTGCCTTGCTCATTGGTCAAGATGAAGACCGAGTGTTTGCTCGCCGCATCGAGTGCCGCTTGCAGTTCTGGCAAGATGGGAATCCAGAGTTGTTTGCCAGTTTTGTTTTGGCTGACAGCGAAACCACCGTCTTGAATGTCGGACCATCGCATTTCGATCACATCGCCAATGCGCTGACCTGTGCCAACGCATAGCTCCATTGCAAGGCGTTCACGCGTACCAAGAGGGCAGACCGCCCGATACTGAACGAGAAGCTCTTGCGGCCAAGGTTTCCGCGATTTCTTGACTGTCTTGATTTCCGATACGCCTCGCGCTGGATTGGTTTCACGCCAGCCAAGGTCGACGCAGTGTTCCAGCAAAACACGAAGTACCCGCAGCGAGTAATTTGCGAAGTAGGGCTTGTTCGCGTTTGAAGCGCGCAGCCGGATCACGTCCTTGCGCTTCATGTTGATTGGGTTGGCATCGCCCATAACTTCTTCGAAGAAGCGCAAATATTTGTCGTAGTCCAGTGCCGTGCGCGGCTTGAGATGTGTGTACCTGCTTGACCGATGGTAGCTTTTGATCAGCGCCTTGAATTAACGCGCTGTGACTTTGGAAGTCGGGAGGTCGCCGGAAAGAATAGCGGAGTATTCGGCCCAGAACTCTGGTGTGCCGAAGTCGGCAACGAATTTTTGGGATTTCCATCCGCGCCTTTGAAAGTACAGGCCGTTGCGTTGACGGTAGACATGCTTGGGAAGTTCACGTTTTGTCATGGCGCATATCTATCCTCTCGAATTCGTCCACTGTGGCGGGGTTAACCAATACCAGTTCGATCTTCTTTCCATCGACTGTGACACGCCCAACTGAACGGCCAGCACGCTCAAACGTGTTCAGCAGGCGCAATGCTTTTTCTTCAATCGTCGTGCGTGTCATCTGTCTCTACCCTGCGGGTTCCTCTGTCCAAGTTCGTTCGCGCATCCATGCGGCTGAATGTGCTCAATCGCCCATGCAATCTAACTTGGTTTAAAGGTACTCAGAGGGTGATTCGCTGACAATGGGAGGCAGAAAAATAGCAAATATTTCAGTTCGAGGGTGTCAGTAAATGTATAAGGGGAAACGTGCTTTGTTCTCCACATAACGGCCCATTTTTAGAAAATAATGAACCATAATTGAAAAATTACTTGACGCCAATTTGTCGATTTTAGCGCTTCAAATGTTTCAGTTTTGAGGGTGTCAGTAAATGTATACAGGAACAAGGGGTGTATACGCGGCCCGCCGAAATAGGATATTTCGACGGGTAAATCATGTCAATCAACAGCAGCACGAGCGGGGCTAATGGAGGTGAACCCATGCTAACTGCTGGGTGTTGTTGCCTCTGACGGAACGAGGGTATCCCCTCGATGCTGCGCATCCCCGCTTGAGCGGGGCCCCTGTGGTTTTCCTAATTTCGCTGGATGCCTCCGGCATTCCAACCCGATAGGCCGCCCAGGCTAAAGCTTGGGCGGCGTCATGGTAACGAATGTTCTGGAACCTGCTTAGAAGTAGGTGGAGGTGTGCCCTGATAGAAGAGTTTTTCCTTTAGGCCAGCAAATCGACGCTCTAGGCAGTTGTTGGCGCTGCGCTGGGGTACTGGCGGCGAAACTGCTAAGGCAACGCCTGAGCGTGCCTTCTAAACGCTTCTCTGTGCGTTGTCATCTTATGACGGGAAGCGGACTTTGCGTCTCCGATTCTCACTTAAGCTGATGCCATAATTGACGCGGTGAACTCTTTAATGCACCAGTGACACCACGGCTCAGCACAAAGAGTCCGTTACGTCTGGTATCGCACTTTCCTCACCCCCGATGCCGGTTCTTGTACGAACTGATGGGCACCGCTGCTGGCGTGAGAACTTGAAGGGCCGCGACAGACATGTTTTGCTTCCGCTCCAAACCGCTCTAAAATCATAAAAATGCCAAGTTCTTGAATGTTTGTACACAAATCTGCACTGGAAATGAAGCGAATGCTATTAGGGCCTGTGGACATTCAGGATTCACATTTTGCCTGACTTCTGATTCAAGTTTCCAAAATGGAGGTTTGAATGAACGAGCAGCGGTTTGTGGTGTCGGACGTTTTGTGGCAGCGGCTTGAGCCGCATCTTCCGGGTAAGGTCAGCGATGCCGGAGCCACGGCAAAGGACAATCGCCTATTTCTGGAAGCGGTCTTTTGGCGGGTGCGCACCGGGTCGCCATGGCGCGACCTGCCGCCTGGGTTTGGCCATT
>NZ_JAWOAN010000193.1:0-8250 GCF_046498525.1 Yoonia sp. | reverse complement strand
CGGGCGTGATGTTGGAAGAATAGATCGTGCCAAATGGGCTTTCGATCGGATAGCCGCCCGCAAAAGGCTCGCCGTCCTTGGCGGTGTGGCACGCCGCGCAATCGGCCAGCCGCATCACGTATTCGCCCGAACCGGAAACGACGATGTCGTCCGCGGCCAGCTGCACCTGCGCGGGCGTGCGCTGCACAGGGACGAAAATGATGGCGAGGAGGGCAACAACACCCACCACGATCAATGCGCCAACACCGCGCAGGACTTTGCCCATAAACGTCATACCAACGGTCCCGGATTGCGCAGATAGTCGCGGCGGATCGCATCGAGTGTCCAATAGGCCAGACCCCCAAGCGCACCCGTCGGGTTGTATTGCAGATTCTGCGGAAACGACCCTGCACCCAGAGCAAAGACGTTATGCACATCCCAGCTTTGCTGATAGCGGTTGAGGACCGACGTTGCAGGGTCAGCCCCCATCGCGGTGCCGCCGACATTATGCGTCGATTGGTAGGGGCGGATGTCGTATCGCGCGCCCGTGTCCTTGTAAGACGACTGGAATGATGTGGGGTTCATGGCCTCGACCACCGGCTCGATCTTGGATTTCATGAACTGCGACAGGACGGTATCGTTGTCCTGCCAGTCGAACGTCATCCGCAGCAGCGGCCTGCCGTGACGGTCGGTATAGGTGGGATCAAGATCAAGGTAGCAATCACGATACGCCATGTTGGAGCCGTGCAAGCCCACTCCCATTGCGTGACCATACCAATCTTTTGCGCCTTGCTTCCATCCCGCCCCCCATGCAGGCACACCTGCGGGCAAAGGCAGGTTGCGGATCGGCTGACCGTTGTGCTGCGAGGCATGGATGTAACCGCCGCCAACAAACCCTTCGGCGGCAAAATCGATCTGGTTGATCGCATAATCGTCGATCACATATCCAGTGGAACCAGAGCCAATGAACGGATTAAACTCTACGTCCTCAAAAAACGCCGTGGTGCCGCCGGTCATTTGATAGGAATAGTTGCGGCCCGTCACGCCTGTCCCGGACGCCGCATCGTAGGGCTGACCGATGCCAGACAGCAGGCACAGGTGGGTATTGTGCAGCGAATAGGCCGCCATGATGACGATGTCGGCGGGTTGAAAGACCTCTTCCTGCGCTGCCTCATCAAAATAGTTCACGCCAGTCGCCGTCTTGCCATCCTCGGCCAACTCGACCTTTAAAACCTCGCAATGGGTGCGGTAGCTGAAATTTTCATAGCGCTTCAGCGCGTCCATGATGCAAGTCTGCGGCGAGGACTTGGAATAGTTGAGGCAACCGTAACGCTCGCAGAAGCCGCAATAGTTGCAGGGACCAAGCTGCATGCCATATTCATTCACATAGGTCTCGCTGGCATTTGCAGCGGGCATTGGAAACGGATGTAACCCCATCGCCTCAGCCTGATCGCGGAACATGCGCGGGCCAAGCTGCATCTGAAGGGGCGGCATCGGGAAATCACGTGCACGAGGGGCCTCAAACGGGTTGCCGCCGGGCACGATCTCACCGTTGATATTCCCCGCCTGACCGGAAATGCCCAGCATGTATTCAAAGCGGTCGAAATAGGGCTCCAGCTCTTCGTAGGTCACGCCCCAGTCCTGAATCGTCATGCCATCTGGGATGATACCAGTCCCGAATGTCTCGGTAACGTAGGACTTCAACCGCAATTCCTCGGCCAACGGACGCCAGGTATTGCCATTCCAATGAACGCCCGCACCCCCTACCCCGTCGCCCGGCAGGAACGATCCCAAATGCCGCATTGGCAGTGCGGTGTCTTGTGTCCCATGCCGTAGGGTCAGGGTCGAATTGACGGGCTTTTGCATAAAGCCGTACCGCACGCCGTAGCGCAATTCGTCCGCCACGTTGGGGTATTGAAAGTCGGGCACGGTGTCCCGGTCCGCGCCCCGCTCAAGTGCAAGAATTTCAAGGCCTTCCTTCGCCAGCTCGATACCTGCCATCGATCCGGTCCATCCAAGTCCGATGATAACGACGTCTTTTTTTGGGTCTGTGCGTGCCATCGTTCAGGTCCTCTCGCCTGCGATCGACACAGGGCCGAGCGGGTATGCGACGTTGTCCATTGCGGGATCGTTCCATTCCAGAAAACTGGCGCGCGCGCCCGGAAAGCCGATATGCACCCATGCCGCCATGCCGTGATTGCCGCCATAGCGCGGGTCGCTGAAATAGCCTTCCTTCGTGTTTTGAAGCAGAAGATCGAAGAAATCGCGCAAGGGATCAGGCAGGTTGACTTCACCGCGATCGAGGGCAGTCAGTGCCTCGTCCTGCGCCACGGGGTCAAGTTCGGCAAAAGCGGCGCCCTTGGTCTCGCGGCACCAATCGTCGAACGCATTGATGCCATCGCGATAGATCTGAGCAGGCGACAGCGACGATTGAAAGCCCAAAAGAGGATCCGCCCCCGGGTCGTGCGGACCATCCATGTACCAGTCGGCAGCCGTGCCAAAATCATCGGCAAGCTGGCGGTCTATAAATACCGGGACTCGTGCTTCCTCGGCACCTGGCCCCTCGCCTTCCGAAGGGATAAGCCGTGATGTTGCGGCAATGACGAACACCCATTCTCCCCCTGAGAAAAATTCAGGAACATAGTCGGCAAGATCAGGAAGATCAGTTTGGCCAAAGACCGGTTGCACCAGCGACACAAGTGCCGTTCCGGCTAGGCCAGATGCCATAAATCCGCGCCTTGATGGGGTGAAATCCCGTGTCGACATTGATGTACTACCTTCCGGTCTCGGCCCGCCTCATTTCGAAGAGAAGGAACTCTAGGTTTTATTGCCGCACCGGTTATGAGACCGCAGCGCCCTGATGCATGACGGTGGAACCTGCGAAGGTGCCTTGCGGCCCTCCGGATCGTACCACCGTGTTTCCATCTGATCAGAAAAGGGCTGGTCGTGGCCTAACCTCGGTCAGTCCCCTGATGTTGAAATTGCCCTAGGAGTGGTTCAGCTGCGGCGAAGCCTGACCATAGGCGTCGCAGACGCGGATGGTGATCCCGTATCAGGAACGCAACCGGATCGAGACGCCGCGCCCCAAACTCACATTGGGAAACAACAACTGGGCCAGGGCCCCAGAAGAAGGAGAACCAGAATGCAAAATATTTTTGCCGGCCTTATCGCCGGATTTATTGCGACCGTCGTCCTGTCAGCGATGATGGTTATCAAAGGACTCATGGGCCTGATGCCCGAACTGGATATCGCCGCAATGATCGGCATGATGATGGGCGCGTCCGTCATGGTTGGCTGGATTGTGCATTTCATGATCGGCACGATTGCGTGGGGCGGTGGATTTGCACTGCTTTACGATATGATCCCCGGCGATAATGCAGTCGTCAAAGGTATCGGCTTTGGCGTGGCAGCTTGGTTTGGCATGATGATCATCGTGATGCCAATGGCGGGTGCCGGCCTGTTCGGAATGACCTTCGGCATTATGGCGCCGGTAATGACGCTCTTGCTCCACGTTGTATTCGGGGCAGTCTTGGGTGGCGTGTACGGCATGTTGCTGCAACGCGGCACGTTGAACGCAGCATGACTTCGCCGCGCGCTTTCTCGCATATCGGACTGTCCGTTCCCGACCTTGACGCCGCTGTGAAGTTCTACACCGAGGTGCTCGGCTTCTATACGATCATGGAGCCCACCGAGGTTTCTGAAGACAATAGCGACATTGGACAAATGTGCACGGATGTTTTCGGAGCAGGATGGAACCACCTGCGCATTGCCCATCTGGCGACCGCCGACCGGATTGGTTTTGAGTTTTTTGAATTTGATGGCAATAGCGTGCCCGAGGATAACCTCTCCTTTCGCCAACACGGCATGTTTCACTTTGCTATTCAGGATCCTGATGTTGAGGGTCTGCTCGCAAAAATCCTGGCCGCTGGCGGTAAACAACGCATGCCCGTGAGGGAGTATTTCCCTGACAAGAAGCCCTATCGGATGGTCTATGTTGAGGACCCATTTGGCATCGTTTTCGAGATCTACAGCCACAGCTATGAACTCACCTATTCTGCAGGCGCTTATACGTGAGCGATCAGATAGGCACGGTTTGTCTCCACGGGGCACCGCACCGCATTCAACCGTAAGGCCCGCGCATTTTTCAGCCTAGCGACCCGCCGCCTTCCTCGCGCACGCCAGCAATCCTCTAAGGAGATACCAATATGAAAGCCGCAACCATATCGGACTACAACGCCGCCATTGAGATCACCGAGATCGACAAACCAGTCCTGAAGGCCGATTCCGTCTTGATCAAAGTCCACGCCGCCAGCCTGAACCCGATCGACAACATTCTGCGCTCAGGTGCCATGAAAGAGGCTATGCCGCTCAGCTTCCCGCATGTCATGGGTTTTGACGTAGCCGGAGAGGTTGTCGAAATCGGCAAGGATGTCGCCAACGTCAAAGTGGGCGACGCGGTTTTCGCCCGCCCCAATCAGGAAGACGCTGGCGCGATTGCAGAGCTTGCACACGTCAAGGAAAGCGAACTGGCGCTCAAACCTGCAAACCTCAGCTATGCGCAGGCCGCCTGCGTTCCTTTGGCTGGGTTGACAGCATGGCAGGCTCTTTTGACCAAGGGACACCTCAAGAAAGGCGACAAGGTCCTTATCCATGCAGGTTCGGGCGGTGTCGGCACCTTCGCAATCCAGATCGCCAAACATGTTGGTGCTTATGTCGCCACAACGGTCAGCACAAAGAACATCGAAGTGGTCAAGACGCTCGGAGCGGACAAGGTAATCGACTACACTGCGCAGCAGTTCGAGGACGAAATCTCTGACTACGATCTGGTTTTTGACATGATTGGTGGTGACACGTTGGACCGGTCGTTCAAAGTGCTCAAAAAGGGCGGCACCATGATTTCGATCAAAGGTCAGGATAGTGCTGGCCTTGCCAAAAAACATGGCGTGCGTTTTGAAACGCTTTGGATGGAGCCCGATGGTGCGATGCTGGCGGAACTTGGTACCTTGCTGAGCAAAGGCATCGTCAAGACCGTCACCGACAGCACCTTTTCAATGGATGAGGTTGATGCCGCCTACGCGCAGCTTGCTAAGGGGCATGCCGTTGGCAAGATCGTCGTTGAAGTCGGAGAATGAGATCCACGGTCCAGACGTAATCAGGTTGTCAGCACTCGCCATTCATCAGGGGGACATATGTCCGATCAAGATCTGCAGACTATCGGCGACGCCCAACAGCGTGACCGAGCGCTGGCCAGATGGGCCAATGAGGGAGGTTCGGGCCAATGCGGTCGCGCAACCGATTTTGCATCCGGGCGCGATGAAACGGAAATGCCCCCAATCGGTGATACCCAGATCGGCCTCCTACATGTCCGGGTAATTGCTCTGGAAAACCTTGTGATCGCCTTGTTAGCAGCCGCATCTGGCCCGCAGTTGGACCTCGCGCGCGACATGGCGCGTATCATCGAACCCCGGAGTGATGCGGCCCCTCATCCTTTGACGATCCGCGCTGCGGCCCGCCTGACCGATCTCATAGAGCGTTCCGAGCGGTTCCAAAGTCGCGAACGACCTCTAACGAGGGATGGGGAATAGTCGACATCCGCGTCCCCACTTTTGCCTGAACTGCACAATCGCTGGTCAATGCGTCCACCGCGCCTCAGCGGACCATAGATCGAACTCAGGAGGCACCTCCCGTTTCGATCTTGAGCAGATGGCCACAATGCTTGCAGTGGACCGCGTCAGTTTCATGCCTGTTGAGGCCGCACTCCGGACACTTGTAACGCAGCTTGCTGGGCCAGAAAACAGTCTGAGCAAGGCGCAAGAACAATGCGACGCCAGCGACCATGATGACCACTGCCAAGAACCGTCCTACGGTGCCAGTCAACACGATATCGCCAAAGCCAGTCGTCGTCAGTGCGGACACAGTGAAGTAAAGCGCATCTACATAGCCGACGATGTCTGGGTTATGATCAGCCCTGAGCACGAAAACGAGGGTACTCATGAAGAAGATGAAGACCCCAAGGTTAACTGAACTTACGATGACATCCTCATTGCGGCGGAAGAACGGCGTGTCGCGACGCAGGTCACGCAGAACGTGGTAAGAATGCAGCAGTGAACCGCGCCGGGTTTGCCGGAGGCTCCAACTCATGAGTAGGATGGAGCATCATGAACAAGACAACCAACAAATATACACCTGAAGTGCGCGAACGTGCCGTGCGGATGGTTTTGAATGGCGAAGGGCAGCATGACAGTCGCTGGTCTGCGATCCTGTCGATTTCTGCGAAGATCGGCTGTGCGCCGCAAACGCTGAATGAATGGGTGAAGAAGGTCGAGATCGACACTGGCCAGCGCGGCGGTGTCACGACTGAGATGACTGAGAAGATGAAGACGCTGGAACGCGAGAACCGCGAGTTGAAACAGGCCAACGAGATACTTCGCAAAGCGTCCGCATATTTTGCTCAGGCGGAGCTCGACCGCCCGTTCAAGAAATGATCCGCTTCATTGATGATCACCGCGCTGAACATGGGGTCGAGCCGATTTGCAGGGTTCTGCCGATTGCCCCAGCGACTTTCTACGACAACAAGGCCAAGCAAGCTGATCCTTCGCACCTGTCGGATCGCGCCAAACGTGATGAGCAACTCAAGCCTGAGATCGAACGCGTCTTTGAGGAGAACCTGAAGGTCTATGGCGTTCGCAAAGTTTGGCACCAGATGCGCAGGGAAGGCTTCGACATCGCACGCTGCACCGTCGCACGTTTGATGAAGGACATTGGCATCGAAGGCGTCATTCGCGGCAAGAAACCAAGAACGACGATACCTGACAAGGCGCTACCCTGTCCGCTGGATCGTGTGAACCGGCAGTTCCATGCTCCCGCGCCGAACGTCCTTTGGGTCAGCGACTTCACATATGTCGCCACATGGCAGGGGTTTGTCTACGTCGCCTTCGTAATCGATGTGTTCGCGCGGCGGATCGTTGGTTGGCGCGCAAGCCGCACAGCCAATGCCGGCTTTGTTCTGGATGCTTTGGAACAGGCCATTCATCAACGTAGACCAGCGCAAGACCAACTGGTCCATCACTCGGATCGCGGATCGCAATATTTGTCGATCAAATACACCGAACGGCTTGCAGAAGCCAAAATTGCGCCTTCTGTCGGCAGCGTCGGGGATTCATATGACAACGCCTTGGCCGAAACGATCAACGGCCTGTTCAAAGCCGAGGTCATTCACCGCCGTGGCCCATGGCGCAGCTTTGAAGCCGTCGAATATGCCACCCTGGAGTGGGTCGATTGGTTCAACAATCGCCGTCTGCTGGAGCCCACCGGGAATATCCCGCCAGCCGAAGCAGAGGCAAACTTCTATGCAGCTCTGGAAAGATCAGACATGGCCGCGTAACTAAGACAAATCAGCCTCCGGCAAACCCGGCGCGGTTCATAGGGCTTCACATACATGGCTGGGATCAGACGCACATCATGACCCAACTTGCTCAGCTGCCGGGCCCAATAATGACTGGAACCGCAAGCCTCCATGCCAACCAGACAGGGTGGGAGTTTCTCAAAGAATGCAAGCAACTGTGCGCGTCGCAAAGCTTGGTTGAAAACAACTTCGCCATTCTCAGCCACTCCGTGAACCTGAAAGATATTCTTGGCCAAATCGAGGCCGACTGTTGTAACCTGCATTGGGTAGCTCCTCTCATAAGCAGTAGATAACAACTGCAGTATGGCGCATTACGGCGCCGATTGGAGCAGGAGCTATCCACACCATCCGGTCTGGTGAAGCTGCACTGCAGCGCCGGTCACCTTGCCGAGCGGCCTCTGTGGGTGGCTCCTGCATTGCAAGTGTTTTCTGTCGATATCTGCGGTCGTTTTTGCTAGTCCTGAGGTCTGTCTGGCCTGTTTGTGCGGTGGTGTTCCGCTGGCCCTGATGAGTTCCGCGAGCGAGGTTCCATTCGGCTTATCGACCTCAAAGGGCCGCTGCCATTCCCGGAGTGTCCTTGCTCTTGGTTGACTTAATTCCGCATCATCACTTCAACGTCTTGCATCTCGTGGGCAACTCGCGCGGTTAGAACGCTGGCTGCCGGTATTCCTGTTTCTTGGTGAGCATGGCCCAGATGATCCTTGCTGCTTTGTTTGCCATGGCAGTCGTTGCGAGCCGGAAGGGTTTGTCTGCGATGATCTTTGCTGTCCACAGGTCAACCTTCTCGGGTGATCTTTTCGCCATTACGGCCCGAGACGTCATCCCGACGACCAACAGCTTGCGAATGTAGCGATCACCCTTCTTCG
>NZ_JAWOAN010000170.1:0-5495 GCF_046498525.1 Yoonia sp. | reverse complement strand
CACGCTCGACACGAGCGAGATGTCGTCGCGTAGCGGCCCGACGCGGTCGGGCGGGCCTTTCGGGCATAGCGCGGCTTACGCTTCCTCCGACGTTCCGGCAAATAGGGGTCTGATGCCGGAGAGTGCAGGATCCTACGCTAAGCGCTGAGATCGCTGCGCGCCATTGTGGCTTGGGTGATGCGGCCTGCGATATCTTATTCGTGTGTTGTTGGGTTGTTTGACGGCAGTTGCCGGAACACGCCCCATGCAGACCATATCAGGATGATACCGAGTCCGATCTTAAGCGCCTGACTGGGAACCAGACCCAGTGCCAGCGCACCGATGATGGCCCCCAGCACCGATCCCGCGCCCAAAGGCAGGATCGTCATCCGCCAGACGGGGCCTTCGCGCAGCACGGAGCCCGGCCCGAAATGCCGCAACAACCCGACGACGATCGTGGGGATACCGACCAGCATCGACATTGATCCCGCCACTTTCACATCGACACCGAACAGCAGGATGAACACGGGGATAATCAGCTCGCCTCCTGCCACACCCAACAAAGACGACACCAGCCCGATGATGATACCACAGGCCGCCGCGACCAGCATTGTTGGCAGCAGACCTTCGCCTACCAGCCGGACAGGGGTGGGGACGGACATCCCTTCCGCGATCAGTACAAACCCGAGTGCAACCAGCAAGATCAGGATCAACCGTCCCAGCAATTTATCCGGTGCGCGGCGCAGCCAGCCCGCTCCGACCCAGGCGGCGGACATTGACCCTGCCAGCATTCCCAGCACAGCAGGCAGATGCGGTGTGATAGCCTCCCAAGGCACAGCAGCGGCGCGGAATGGAAACGCAACAGCCAGCACGATCAGACTGGCGACAAGGTTGATCGCCACAGCCTCGCGCACGGAAAAGCGTAAGGGGCCGACCAGCGCGGGTAGCCGGAACTCGGCTCCGCCAAGACCGATCAGCCCGCCTGCGGTGCCAACAAGCGCACCTATACCAAAGGAAAACACAGGGCGTGTGGGACGGGTCATCTTTCGATCTTTCTTGCGTCAGGCGTGCGTGCAACGTGATCACGCGCAACGCTCATGGATTTGAGGATAGCGTGAACAATTTCGCCAGATCGCAGATCCATCTGCGCGGCGGCGCGGCGGGTGATGCGGGCCAGAACTTCATGCCCGCCGACGTCAATATGGACCATGACGCCCGGTCCCGTGCCCGGCATGACCCGCGTCACCGTGCCTGCGATGATGTTCTGGGCTGACAGGCCCTCGGGGCGGCGGCGTGACAAGATCACATCATGCGCCATGATCCGCACGCGCAGCGCGGTGCCCGGTGCGCTGTCGATACCGGGCAGGAACAGTGGCCCCGTTGGTGCGTCCAGCCGCGTCAGCCCGTCATCTTCATGTGCTGCGACCACTGCAGGCAGCATGGCCGCAACCTCGCGGATGCCCATGGCGCGCAGGGCGGCAGGGTCGGCCATGACTTCTGCTGTGGTGCCTTCACGCACAACCTGTCCTTTCTCGATCACCACCATGCGGTCTGCAAGCAATTGCGCCTCGTTCATGTCATGGGTGACGAGGACCACCGGCATCGCCAGATGGCGGCGCAGTTCGATGATTTCGGCATAAAGCTTTTCCCGCGTCGCGCGGTCCACGGCGGAAAAAGGCTCATCCAGCAACAACGTTTGCGGTTTACGAGCCAATGCGCGGGCAACGGCCACGCGCTGCTGTTGCCCTCCGGAGAGTTGCGCAGGCTTTTGGTCCGCCAGTCCGTGCAGATTGACCAGGTCAAGAATGCGCGCAGCCTCAACCGCGTCTGGCCGGTCCGTCGCCGCCATCACGTTCTGTGCGGCGGTCATATGCGGGAATAGCGCATAATTCTGGAACACGATGCCGACCCGGCGGCGGTGTGTGGGCAGCTCGATCCTGGCCGCAGTATCAAGCCAGGTCGCGCCATTTACCGTCACTCGTGCCACGCTTGGCTGCCATAGCCCGGCGATTGTGCGGAGCAGCGTGGTCTTGCCTGATCCCGAATGCCCCACCAAGGCCAGCAATTCACCTGGCTCTACCCGGAACACCATATCCAGAGGGATCGGCATATCCGCACGCGCCATCACTTCCAATGCCATCAGGACAACCTCCGACCCACGCGGGCCGACAGCCAGAAGGTAATGGCTATCGTGAAAAGCGAGATCGCGACCAGCGTCGCTGACATGACCGCAGCGCCTCGGTCATCGAACCCCTGCACCCGGTCATAAATCGCGATGGCAATGGTTTTGGTCTCGCCGGGGATTGACCCACCGACCATCAGCACGATCCCGAATTCGCCTAATGTATGCGCAAAGGTCAGAACCATGGCCGTGACCAGTCCGGGCCAGGCCAGCGGCAATTCGACTTTCCACAAGCTGCGCAATGGCGACATGCCGCAGCAGGACGCCGCCTCGCGCACTTCGACAGCGATCGCCTCAAACCCCCGCTGTGCAGGCTGGATCGCAAAGGGCAGGTTGAAAATTACGCTTGCGACGACCAACCCCTCAAATGTGAATACCAGCTGATGCCCGAAGAGATTTTGCCAGAGATCACCCACTGGCGAATTGCGCCCGAAAGCCACCAGCATGTAAAACCCAAACACCGTGGGTGGCAGCACCAGTGGCAGCATCACCAGCGCCTCGACCAGACCCTTGCCGCGAAACTGCCGGTAGGCAAGGAACCGGCCCATCACCACCGCGACCGGCAACAGGATCACGACAGTCCAGGCCGCCAGCAGCAACGACAGCCACAGAGCCGTCCAGTCCATCAATCATTCGTCCCCGGGCAGCACGAAACCGTAGCGTTCCATGATTTCGCGGGCGGCAGGTTCTTTCAGATAAGCATAGAACGCTTGCGCCACCGGCCCCGCATCATTCAGCAGCGCCATGCGCTGGCGCAGCGGTTCGTGCCAGTCATCCGGGATCAGGGCATAGGTGCCGCGTCGCCTGACCTCTGGCGCAAGTGCCAGCGAATAGGCGATGATCCCGCCCTCGGCATTGCCCGACAGCGCGAATTGCGCAGCCTGCGACACATTTTCGCCCAGCACCATGAAAGGTTGCAGATCGTCCCAGATACCCTTTGTGATCAGCGCCTCGCGCGCGCGCATCCCGTAAGGCGCGTGGTCGGGGTTGGCGATGGCAAAGCGGGTGATCTGCTCCTCTGCCAGCATCTGTGCGAGATTGTCGAGGTTTTCGTCCGGCATCAGTCTGGACCCATCCGGCACTATGATCACAATGCGACCAATGGCGTAAAGATCGCCTTCGTTGGGGGTAAACCCATCACGTGCCAGATCGAAGATGAATTGTTCATCAGCGGCCATAAATATCTCGAAAGGTGCGCCTGCGCGGATCTGGCGGGCAAAATTGCCGGTAGAGCCCAATGACAGGCGCACCGACATGCCGGTGTCAGCAGTGAAGGCTGCTGCAATTTCCTCGACCGCGAATTGCAGATCGGATGCGGCGGCAACCACGGGTGCTTCGTCTTGCGCCAGTGCCGGCGCAGCAGTCAGCGACAATGCGGTGACAGCGGCCAGAATAGACCGGCGGGTGAAGGACATCGGAGGCACTCCTGTGATATGTTCCGGAAAACATATCGTCACCCCCCAGCCGATCGGTCAAGCGTTATTTTCTGTCGGGAACATCCACAATGAGCTCCTGCAGCGCATCCAACCGCGCAGCACCTGATTTGGCGGCATCGTCCTCGAACCCGCTATAAAGGCGCAGAACCTCGCGGCCCACATCAGTCAGCACGGCCCCGCCACCACGCGGCCCGCCGCGCGTGCTTTCCACCAAAGGGTCACGGAACATCGCGTTCAGCGTGCCGATTAATTGCCAGGCGCGTTTATAGCTCATCCCCATCTCGCGTCCCGCCGCAGCGATCGACCCGCAGCGGTCGATACGTTCGAGCAGTTCAGCCTTGCCGGGCCCAATCATCCCGGCGTCACGAAAAACAATGCGGATGCGCAAGGCGGGGCGTTTGGTATTCTGATCCATATCGGCAGGATTACGGGAAACGCAGGGGTCTTCAAGTCTTCAACGCGTGGTAGGCTCCACACTCATGCAGCGGGGCAAAAACCTCAAAACCAATGGACCTGTTGCTAACGCGTGCAGAGCCCTATTCTCAGGCCGTTTGGTCATCTTTTGGGCCACCTGTATTCGCCGGTGAGAAGGATGTGCGCCCACCCGAGGGGTGAGATATGCGCCAGAAGGTTTGCTGAGCAGTCCAAACCATCACTGTGGCGACTATCGACAGCGTGACCGAGATGTTTGGTGTTCCAGTAAATGATGATGGCGGCGAGGAGGTTCAGCCCGGCCATTCGAAAGTGTTGGCCTTGGGCTGTTCGATCACGGATTTCACCTTGGCGCCCAATGCGCAGGGCGTTTTTCAGCGCATGATGCGCTTCGCCCTTATTTAGGCCGATTTGGGCACGGCGTTGCATATCGGCATCCAGCAGCCAATCGATAATGAACAGCGTCCGTTCGATCCTGCCGATTTCGCGCAATGCGACCGCAAGTTCATGCTGTCGGGGATAGGATGCAAATTTGCGCAAGAGTTGGCTTGGCGGCATTGCGCCCGCCACCATGGTGGCCGCGCTGCGCAGTATATCTGGCCAGTTTGAGCTGATGACGGGTTCCCTGACCTTGCCGCCGATCAGGCCCTTCAGTTCTTTTGGGCAGGATGCCGGATCGAAGAGGTAAAGGCGCTTGGAAGGCAGATCCCGGATGCGGGGGATGAACTGAAAGCCCAGAAGGGCGGTGACGGCGAAGACGTGGTCGGTGAAGCCGCCCGTGTCGGCATACTGTTCGCGGATTTTCTGGCCTGCGTCTGTCATCAACAGGCCGTCCAGGATGTAAGGGGCCTCGTTCACCGTGGCCGGGATTGTCTGGGTGGCGAAGGGGCCGAACTGGTCGGAGACATGGGTATAGGCTTTTAGGCCGGGTTCGTGGCCGTATTTGGCGTTGATCAGGTTCATTGCTTCGCCCTGGCGCGTGGTGGGGAAGAATTGCCCATCACTGGACGCGCTGGTGCCACCGCCCCAGAACCGGGCCATTGGCAAGGCGGATTGGCCTTCGATCACTATTGCCAGGGCGCGCGCCATCGCCTCGCTTTCGACATGCCACCGCGACAAGCCCGACAGCTGGCGGTCTGCAAAAAGGGCTACGCTGGGGTGCTGGCCGGCGGGCTTTACACGCTCTGGTACTATTCTTTTGACTTTTGGAACACGGCCCAGACCGATGGCTTTCAGACGCTGCCAACGGCCCTGGGCGTGTTGGCTTTTCTGTTTGCCCGGGATCGTGATCAGCGTTGGGCTTACGTGGTCAGTGGTGTGGGCGTAGGCTTGGCCACCCTGTTCAAGTACCCCATGGGTCTCCTTCTCCCCCTGTTGATGCTCCTCGTCCTCGTGGACCGCCGCGCCGACGGCATCCCCGCCGTGGTGGCCATGGGATTGGGGTTCTGCCTGTCCCTGACCCTGTG
>NZ_JAWOAN010000084.1:0-5895 GCF_046498525.1 Yoonia sp. | reverse complement strand
AGTGGATAGGATACGAGGCCAATGAACACACAGAAACCAACAGTCACACCAGCCGCCTCGGTGGGCGAGAACTTACCTGTGTAGATGCCCCAAAGCACCAGACCGATAGCAAAGAAGCCCAACCATGCGCCGATGCCTGTCTTGATCATCCGCGAAACCGACAGGCCGATCAGAACACCCCAACCGTTGATCGTACAGACAATGAAAGCTGCGGTCATCATGCCCAGAACCATCAAGGCCCCCGGAATGATACCCGCAACAAACAGGTCAGAGATCGGCAGGTTCAGCAAGAAACCATATACGATGAAGATGATGGAAGGCGGAATGATGATCCCCACCGTACCCCCTGCAGCAGCAGTCGCTGCCGAGAAGCGTTCATCATAGTTGCCCTTGACCATCTCGGGGTGCAGCATCGAACCGATCGTCGCCGTTGTTGCCGAGTTTGACCCCGAGATCGCAGCAAAGAGACCACAGGCCGCGATCGAGGCCATGGCAAGACCACCGCGCAGCCAGCCCAGAACCGAATAGGCGAAATCCGACAATCGTCGCGCAATCCCTGATTGGTTGATCAGGTCACCGGTAAGGATAAAGAGAGGCATCGCCAGCAAGGCAAAGCCCTTGCTGAACACGTTGATCAGCTCGTTGCCTGTATTCGACAAGGGCAGGTCAATGACAAAACTGATGCCGATGACCCAGTAAAAAATGACCAGAAGCACCGGTGTTCCGAGCATGAAGAACAACGTCACGCCCAATGAGATAAGTGTAATCCATGTACTATCGTCCATTAGACGTCTCCCCCGATGACGGCTTGCTTGATGATCTGGTCGCCAGACTTGTAGTTATTCCAGTCTTCAATCCAGTTTCCGATCACACGACCGGACATGAGCGTAAAAGCGACGGGTATTGTTGTGTAGAACCACCATTTCATGACGTCATCAACGCCATCGACCAATTGGAAGTTATCAGCGGAAAGTGCGGTAAACCGCAGCGATGTCGTGATTGCAATCCAGCAGAACCCGAACCAAAGGACCGCATCAAGTGTCAGTGTCGCCATCTGACCGGACGGCGGCATCTTTGAGCGGAATTCACTGAAACTCAGGTGTGTCCGCAGTTTCACGTTATACGAACAGGCAAACCATGCCATGACCATGAACAGGAAAGGCGGGATCGTCGTCGACCCGGACCATTGGCTTGAAAAGACAAACCGGTCAATCACGCCCCAGCAGATGATGCCTGCGATGATCAGGTACATCACAACCGAAATTGTCCGTTCCAGATGACGCTCCATGAACGGAAAGAATTTGTAGAAGTAGTGCGCAGCAAGGCCACCTAGAAACGTGAAAACAAAACAGAACAGCCACATTCCATCTTTGTCGAATGCCTGACGCATCTCCCACGAACTGCCCGAGAACAAGGCCGGAACAACGGCCACTGCTTCAGTGATTATCGACATTTAGGTCTCCCCCCTAATGCGTCCCTATACTGCATTCATGCAGCCATATTATTCTTGTGATGAAAAGGGCCGACCGAACTCCAATTCGGCCGGCCCTTAACTTACGGGTTAGAGAAGGGCCAAATTAGCCTTTCCACCAACGACGTGGTTCAACGTTCTCAGGCAACGTGTTCGCATCAATTGTGCGGACTTCATCATAGATTTCCTGATACGTATCCAGACCACCGGACCAGCCGTTAAGCCGCTCGCGCCACTCTTCCCAGAGTGCTGGCTGGTATTCAGGTGAACACATCTCTTCGGCTTTCTTGATCTCTTCAGGAGACAGGAACGCGTTGCGCACGTTATTTTGTGCAAATATCGTGTTCGGAAGTTGTGGATCAGACTGACCTACAGTGTTGATCAGCGCAACCTCGTTGGCTGTTTGCACGTGCGTCTGTGCCCAATAGGCTGATTCCATCACCGCATCCTGCAAGTAACCTTCAAGGCCATCAAACACAGAGGCAGACATTGCTGTATGCTCTGTACCGCAGAAGAAGTTCAGGTGAACCGACTGGGATACAACCGGTGCCATGTTTGCGTAAGCAACGGCAGACGCCCATGTTTCAGCACCGTCGATGAGGCCCTGCTTGAGGCCGTCGAGTGTTTCTTCCCAAGCAACAGGAACCGGGTTCAGGTTCAATGCTTCCATCGCGATGCGACCAAGCTGCGTACCAGTGACGCGGTTCTTTGTTCCGGCAAGCTCTTCGACAGATGTCACAGTTGGCTTGTCTTCAAAGTTCATACCCATCTGGATGCCGCGCAATTCAGCGTGGCTGAACAGGAACTTCAGACCATGGCGCTTTTCGTATGGTTCACGCAGCAGCCGCATGGACGCTGGTGAATACAAGAAATGGTACTGGTCCGCACGGTTCCGGAACATATACGCATAGTCCAGAACGTTCAGATATGGTGCGGTACCGGCAGAGTTCTGTGTCGAACCGGCGAAGATATCCACGATGCCCTGCTGCGTCTTCTCTGCGCAGGACGTCTGACCACAGATCTGGTTGTCACCAATAAACTCGATCCGAATCTCGCCGTCTGAACGTGCCTCCAGGTCACGTGCAAATTCCAGTGCGCCCGCACGCTCGATCAGCAGGTTGCGTGCATTAAAGCCCGAAGCGCCGAACTTGAGGTTATATTTGGCCTCTTTGGCGAAGCGGCGCTCGTAAGTTGATTCGGCGGCAGATGCCAGGCTTGCAAGGCTCATCGCCCCGCCAAATGTACCCGCTGCCATCAGTGTAGAGCTCATCCCGTATTGACCTGCCAACTTGAACAGATCCCTCCGCGAAATACGGCTCAGTTTATCTCCAATCATCATGTTTCCTCCCATGTTGTCGATTATTGAGACTAATAGTTTCAAAAAACCCTAGTATAGTCTGATCGTTCTGCATAGACTTTTTTCAAATAAATGGAGAACGATTCAGTGGAAGCCGATTTTATCGTCGTTGGTGCAGGGTCTGCGGGCTGCGTCCTTGCCAACCGTTTGAGTGAAAATCCAGCTCATAAGGTAATCCTGTTAGAGGCCGGCGGAAAAGACAATAACCCTTGGATCCACATCCCCGTTGGGTATTTCAAGACGATCCACAATCCAAAAGTCGATTGGTGCTACAAGACCGAACCCGATCCGGGGCTGAACGGACGGTCGATCGAATGGCCACGCGGTAAAGTGCTTGGCGGTTCTTCATCGCTGAATGGCCTCCTCTATGTGCGCGGTCAGCCGCAGGACTATGATCGCTGGCGTCAGATGGGGAACAGTGGCTGGGGCTGGGACGATGTTCTGCCGTTGTTCAAGCGGTCAGAAAAAAACGAACGCGGCGCAGATGAATTTCATGGGAATGAGGGGCCTTTGTCTGTCTCCAACATGCGCATTCAACGCCCTATTACCGATGCATGGGTCGCGGCGGCACAAGCGGCAGGCTACAAATTCAACCCCGATTACAACGGCGCGACGCAAGAGGGCGTCGGATTCTTCCAACTCACCTCGCGCAATGGGCGCCGGTGCAGTTCTGCGGTGGCTTTCCTGAACCCCGTCAAATCTCGGGGGAACCTGCAAATTATCACCCATGCGCAGGTCGAAAAAGTCATCATCGAAGGCAACCGCGCCACTGGCGTGACCTACACGGATCGCAGTGGAAACAAGCAAACGGTCAAGGCACGCAAAGAGATCGTTCTATCAGGTGGTGCCATCAACTCGCCGCAACTGCTTATGCTTTCAGGGATCGGCGAATCATCACAGCTTGCCGAAAACGGGATAGAGGTCATCAAGGACCTGCCCGGCGTCGGCAAGAACATGCAGGACCATTTGCAAGCCCGTCTGGTCTATAAATGTAACGAACCCACGCTGAATGACGAAGTGAGTTCACTTTTCGGGCAAGCCAAGATTGGCCTCAAGTATCTGATGTTCCGCGCAGGTCCCATGACGATGGCGGCCAGCCTTGCCACCGGCTTCCTTAAGACGCGCGACGATATGGAAACCCCTGACATCCAGTTCCACGTCCAACCACTCTCTGCGGAAAATCCCGGAAAAGGCGCCGACAAGTTCTCGGCCTTCACGATGTCGGTCTGCCAGTTGCGGCCGGAAAGCAAAGGCGAGATCAGGTTGCGGGGGAATGACCCGAAGGCCTATCCCAAGATCATACCTAACTATCTGTCTGCCGAAACGGACTGCCGGACCGTCGTGGCGGGCGTGAATATCGCACGCAAAATCGCGAGACACGCGCCGCTGACCTCCAAGATCAGCGAAGAGTTCCGGCCACACGCGGACCTGCCGATGGACGACTATGACGCCACGCTTGATTGGGCCCGCAACAATACCGCGTCGATCTATCACCCGACCGGCACCTGCAAGATGGGTCAGGGCAAAGAGGCCGTGGTCGATGAACGGCTGCGTGTGCACGGCATCGCGGGGCTGCGCGTGGCGGATTGCTCTATCATGCCCGAGATCGTGTCGGGGAATACAAATGCCCCGGCAATCATGATCGGGGAAAAGGCGTCGGATTTGATCCTCGAAGACGCATAAGATATCACGTGTCCGCTGTCATAAAGCATCCAACACCGGTAAACCCATGGCAAGGGGTTTTGATGGACCACACAGGTATTGATTGACGGGTCACGGCAACAAGACCGTCATTTGGCTTTAGGAGGAAAATGCCGTTGAGGGCGCGTCAAAAAATGCAAACCTTCGATTGGTTCCTTTGGTCGGCACTCGTAGCGGCGGGAGTGTTCGTTGGCTTGGCCGTCAACAGCTTGTTCGCACTTGCCGTCATGGGCGCTTGGGGCAGCATTGTAACGACACTTGCCGTTGTCGCGTGTGGCATCGTCTTCTATTTGCTGCTGGAACGGATGTTCAATTTCATTTCGACAGGAAGATGGTCTTTGCCAAGACAACTCCAGAAACCCCGAAAGCCCCTTGTTCTGCTCTTTGGACTGCCTCTGGGCATCTTCATCGGCCTCATCGGAGCGCAGTTTGGCCTGAGCGAATTGCTCTTGTAGCCACTGCTGAAAAATCTCAAAGGCTCACGCAGGCCTTTTTGCAACCCCAGACTGACACCACAAACCGTCCACTTCCCGCTTGACCCCTTCCCCGGAATCGCAAACAGTATCCATGATGGTTCTCATGCGCCGAAAATGCGTTTGGGATGAAAAGGGAATACGGTGAGGAAGAGCCAAAGCGCGCCAAATCCGTGACTGCCCCCGCAACTGTGAGCGGCGAGCGACCCCGATGATCACCACTGAGCGACATGCTTGGGAAGGGATCGGGCAAGCAGCGACCCGCGAAGTCAGGAGACCTGCCATCAAAAGGCGCGACGTTGCGCCAACTGAAACTCAAACCGGGCGGGGTGTCCGGATCGGAGATCATGATGGTGAAAAAGGCTCTATCGGCCACACAAACATGCCCCTGTCACGCCCCGCGTCATCGCGGAGGGCGACATGGACCGGACAACACAACATCGTATTACGGTCTGCACGTCGTGCAGGCATAAAGGAACGGATTGCCGTCCCGGCTATGAACTGATCGAAAAACTGCGCAAGGCGATTGCCGCAGCAGGCGACAGCATTTCGGGCGACTTTGCCATTTCCGGCGTGGCTTGCATGGCGGGCTGCGACAGGCCTTGCACGGTGGCCTACCATGGCACCCAAAAAGCCACGTATCTGTTTGGCGACATGACACCTCAAGACGATATCGAAGATCTAGTCGATTTCGCGCGGCAATATGCCATTCTGCACGATGGCTGGTGTTCGTCCGTGGACCGCCCCGGCAAGCTACGCAAATCCACGCTCGCGCGCGTGCCAGCCGCAATGATCGCACTGGAAGACAACAAGGCGCTGGTATCATGAACAGCGCGCACCTGAGCGTTTCAGACGTGAGCTGGCGGCCGCACAAGCGAACTGCGCCCGTTCTG
>NZ_JAWOAN010000260.1:0-7505 GCF_046498525.1 Yoonia sp. | reverse complement strand
GCTTATCCGCTGGACATCGACGCAGACGGGCGCATGGACCTTTTTGTGCTGCGCGTCGGGCAGAACCAATTGCTTATGGGACAGGACGACTGCGGTTTTGTGCCAAGTGACGCTCTGCCCGTTGATGACGGATGGTCGACCGCCTTTACGGCATGGTGGGAAGATGACGGTGCGCCGGTGATGGCCGTGGGTAACTATGTTGACCGCGACGATCCCGAAGGCCCCTTTGGTGCGTGCGATGACAACGCGATCCTGCGGCCCGCTAGAGCAGGTTATGAAAGCACCCCCCTCACCCCCGGTTTCTGCCCCCTGTCCATTCTTGCCGCCGATGATGCCCGCGGGCGCGCCACGCTGCGGATTTCCAATGACCGCCACTACTATGTCCGCGGCGGATACGAGCAGATGTGGGATATCGCCGACACCCGTTTTCTGGGAAAAGAGGACGGTTGGCAAAATGTGTCTTTGTGGGGCATGGGCATCGCCAGTCGCGATATCACGGGTGATGGCCGCGATGAGGTCATGCTGACCTCGATGGGCGACCAACTGATGCAGATAGCGCGTGCAGACGGAACCTATACCGCCGCCCCCTTCACGATCGGCACCTATGCGCAGCGCCCCCATACCGGCGACGACGGGCGGCCCTCGACCGGTTGGCACGCGGAATTCGCCGATGTCGATAACGACGGGCGCGCGGATCTTTTCATCGCAAAGGGCAACGTCGATCAGATGCCGGGTTTGGCGATCAAGGACCCCAACAACCTGCTGATGCAGAATGCTGACGGCACCTTCCGGGAAACAGCAGCCGAAGCCGGCATCGCCACAAAGGAACGGTCACGCGGCGCGGCACTGGCCGATTTCGACGGCGACGGCAGGCTTGATCTGGTAGTGATGAACCGTCGTGCGCCAATGGAGTTGTATCGCAATGTCACGCGGGACACGGGCAACTGGCTGACAGCCAGACTGACCCAACAAGGCGGGAACGTGAACGCAGTCGGTGCCACCGTCGTGGTCGCAACCGAAGAAACCCGACAGAGCCAGCAACTCACTATTGGTGGGGGTCATGCAGGTGGCACGGCTTTACCGCTACATTTTGGATTGGGTGCCGCAACTCAGGCCGTTATCTCGGTGCGTTGGCCGGACGGGGCGGAAACCACGCATCAAGCACAAGCGGGACAGGTTGTGAAGCTTGCGCGCTGACGCGCGGATTTGATGCCTCCGGCGGGGATATTTAGGGGCCAGTAATAACGATCAGGGCTGATCCACAGGAAGGCCGCTTGGCACAGTATCGGGAATACCCAGACGGCCCTCTAACGCGGCAGGGTCGGTCAGCGCATCCAGAAAAGCCACCAACGCTGTGACATCCGCATCGCTGATATTGCGCGGCTGATAGTTCACCGCTTGTGCAATCGCCGCGATATCCGCCAACCCGCGCGCATCATCCACTGCGAGTTCCGGCAAGACAGCGTCGTTCAGATCATAGGTCCGTAACCCGTTTAACGGATCCAGATGCGCTGCCACGAAGCTGCGCAAATCGGCGTGAGCACCGGCATGTCCGTAAGGAGCGGTCAACGCGACGTTGCGCAGGGACGGTGTACGGAATGCATAAAGGTCGGCGGGGTCACCTGTCACCCGGAACCGGCCTTCATCGCGTGCATGGCTTTCAAAACGGGCCGCCTTGCCGGGACCGATCTGGGGGGCGCCCATCGCGTGAAAGCCGTGATCTGTCAGAAACGGACCGCTGTGGCAGCTGGCGCAGCCGGCTTCTCCGTAGAACAGCGCCATGCCTGATGCTGCAGGCTCTGGCAGGCTCAACTCTCCGCGCAAGACCGTGTCGAAGGGCGCATTGTCGGAGCGCCATTCGAACGCCATGAAGGCGGCGACCGCGTTGGAGATATCGGCGAAGGTAATCTGCTCTGGCCCATCGATATGATCGTACACGGCAAGAAACTGGCTGGCGTATGCGGGATTGTCGCCCACACGCCGCGCAATCAGATCCCATGCGCCACCCTCGCCGGTTATGACGCCGCGCCGCACTGCTTGTGACACATCGTTTTCACTGTAATGTCCCGCCATTTCATCGGGACTGAGCACAGGGAACATGGTTTGGGCGGACAAAAGCGACGCAAATCCAGTGACCATATCCGCATCAAGCGGCGTCCGCAGACCACCCGGGCGGTCAGGATCGACTTCGATCCGCCCGTCATGGAAGAGCACCGTGAATTCATGGGCGCCGAGGTTAAACAGCGCAGGCGCATTGCGCGGGATGCGCTGTTCGGGCAAATTATCAGGGTCCATCACACGTTTTGGTCCAAGGCCAATGCCGCCATCGCCGATCCCCAGCGACAAGCCGTCCCCCGTGCCAAAGGCGGGATGGTGACAAGTCGCGCAGGACACATTCCGGTTACCGGACAAGATGGGATCGTAGAACAGCAACTGTCCCAAACGAGCTTCTACTTCGGCAACAGGTGCGAAATCGGCATCTGTCAATGGCGCGGGTAGACCTTCGGCAGAAACACTGCCTGCACACATCACCGCCATCATGCCTAAAACGATCCGCATCATTATCCTGTCTTCACGTCGGAACATGGTTAGCATGGATGACATGCAGCGCAAGTGCGACGGATTAATCCATCTTCTTGCGTATGCGGTTTACCATCGCCCAGACCAGCGCCACTACAATTGGTGTCGCAACAGCCGCCATGACGGGTTTGCTCAGGCCAAAAGATGCCTCCAGCGGGCCTGTCATGTTCAGGACCAGATTGACCGCATAATAGCTGATCGCCACGACGGACAGTCCTTCGACCGTGCGTTGCAGGCGCAATTGCAGATCTGCGCGTTTATCCATGCTGGTCAGCAATTCCTGGTTCTGGGCCGAACGTTCCACATCCACGCGGGTCCGCAGCAGATCACCGGCGCGCAGGGCGCGGTCCGACATCGCTTGCAGGCGCGCTTCGGTCGATTTGACCGTGCGCATCGCAGGGTCGAATCGACGCATCATGAATTCGCCAAAGGTCTGGCGGCCGGTAAACCGTTCTTCGCGCAGCACGTTGACCCGCTGATTTACAATCGTCTCGTAAGCCCCTGTTGCACCAAACCTAAATGAGGATTGCGCTATGGTATTCTCAATTTCTGCCGAGACCTCAAGCAACGATTGCAGCACTGTCGCAGGATCAGCCTCAGAGCCGCGCATGTCATCCAGAATGGCGGTTAGACGCTCGTCGAACCGGGCCAGTTTGGACCCAAGCTCGCGCGCGCGGTAAAGGCCCAGCATGGACATTGCCTTGTAGGTTTCGATCTCGCACAGGCGCTGTACAACGCGGCCGATGCGACGGTTGCCCACATGAGGACGCGCAAAAACGGCAAAGCGCATGTGACCGGCAGGATCGATACGGAAATCGCCCGCAACGACCAGATCATCCCCGACCACCCGACTGATGGCGAGACTTTCGGGAACGAACCATGCGCAGGCTTTCTCGATGATGCCGTCATCACCATCGGCGACCTCGATACGGATCAAGGCCGAGGTCACGCGGGTCCCGGGGGCGTCTTCAAGCCAGTCGGCTGGAAACACCCCAAAGGTAGCGGCGTCGAATGGCCGCTCTGCCAGCCCTTCACCGAAGATCGTATAGGTCACAAATTCGGTATGGCTTTCCCATTTCAGGTGATGCTTGCCGATTTTTCCAAAGTAGTGGGTTGCGTCAGGCTGCGGATGCTGCGCACCGAAACGGTCAAGCAAATCAATCAGATGCGCACGATCGGCAGTGCGGTCACGCCCAGCGGCATTGTTTGCAGGCTTGATCGCCAGATAGGCCGCACGGCTGGGTGCTTCGACGGCCGGAAACGGACGGGCGTGCAATTCATTTGCTATCGCATAGCGCAACGGGTGGTCTTCGATCGGCGGCATGGTCTGAACCTTTGTCGTTCACTCCTTGTGCAACCTAGCGGCATTTCACTGCGTGTAAACAAAAAGTATGTTAAATATTAAAGAGTTACTGGCGTACAATCGTATACCGCACGCCAGTAGAACCCCTTAAATCACAACCACATCCAGCGGTGGAAAGCCATTGAAACAGACCGAAGAATAGGTCGACGTATAGGCGCCCGTGTTGCGGATCAGGACGCGGTCACCGGCCTGAAGCGTGACAGGCAGGGACATCGGGCGTTTTTCATAGAGCACGTCAGCGCTGTCGCAACTCGGCCCGGCCACAACGCAGGGACCCATCGGGTCAGCGTCACGTGCGGTTTGCAACTGATAACGGATCGCTTCGCCCTCGGTTTCGGCCAAGCCCGAAAACCGCCCGATATCCAGATAAACCCAGCGGTGCATATCATCAGCCGACTTACGGCTGACGAGAAGCACTTCGGCGACGATTACCCCGGATTCCGCTACCATACCGCGACCGGGTTCCGCCATTATCTTGTCGAGGTTGGGAAAGCGCGCTTCGACCATTTCGATGACTGCAGCGGCATAGGCCGTCGGCGCTTCGATTTCCTCGCCGTAGAATGCCGGGAAACCGCCACCGATGTTCAGCAGGGTCAGGTCATGGCCTGCGGCCCGTGCCTCGGACCAGATGTCTGCAAAGATATCCAGTGTCGGCGCCCACATCGCCGCTTGCCGTGTTTGCGAGCCGACATGAAAGGAAAAGCCAACCGGATGCAGCCCCAAAGCTTTGGCGCGATCCAGCAACGTCAACGCCATCTCACGATCGCAGCCAAATTTGCGGGACAAGGGCCAGTCGGCCTCTGAATGTGCGACAATCAGGCGGATATAGACGGAAGACCCCGGCGCATGCGCGGCGATCTTCTCAAGCTCCTGCTCTGCATCCGCTGCGAACAAACGGATACCCTGATCATAGGCCCATGCGATATCGGATGCGCGCTTGATGGTGTTGCCGAAAGAAATCTCGGAAGGCTCGGCGCCCTCATCAAGGCACAAGGCGATCTCGGCACGCGACGCGGCATCGAAATGCGCGCCAAGGTCCACAAGACGGCCAATGATCTGGCGCGCGGGGTTCGCTTTGACAGCATAGTGAATGTCGGCCCGGCCCAGTCCGGCCTTCAAAGCGCGGTACTGTGTTGCCACACGGTCCAGATCGATCACGAGGGTCGGACGATCGAACGCCTGGTTCGCGACGAACGCATCCAGGCGCGACTGGGAATCAATAAAGGGTGACGCCACATCGGGCGAAAAGTGCATCGTCATTGGTCATCTCCAAAAGACCCGGCCATAATGGACATACCCATCAAAGACCGCTCAGTTCCAAGGGAGACGTTACCGTCGCTACGTAAACACGAGTGCGTTGACTATCACCGGCCAGAGGCGCGTGCGTTGGCGTCTATGAATGCGCATTTGGGGTAGTTTGGGATTCGTTGCAAGAGGGAAAATAAACCAAAGCGAAATCGTATAAGACCATGGACGAAACCGCATAACCCGCGCTAGGCAACCCCATGTCCCGCGTGATCCTTTTCAACAAACCTTTCGGCGTGCTGTCGCAGTTCACCGATGCCAAAAGCCCGACGCCGAGGCCGACGCTTTCGGCTTTCATCGACGTGCCCGGGGTCTATCCCGCAGGGCGTCTTGACCGCGACAGCGAAGGGCTTCTGGTGCTGACCGACGATGGCGCGTTGCAAGCACGCATCGCCGATCCGAAGAACAAGATGAGCAAGACCTATCTGGTACAGGTCGAAGGCGCGCCGAACGATCAGGACCTTGTGCCCTTGCGCGAGGGCGTGACACTCAAGGATGGCCCGACGCGGCCCGCGAAAGTCAGTTTGATCGACGCACCCGCTCTGTGGGAGCGTGACCCACCTGTCCGGTTCCGCAAATCCGTACCGGACACGTGGATTGAAATCACCATCAGCGAAGGCCGCAACCGGCAAGTGCGCCGGATGACCGCGCATGTCGGATTTCCCACGCTACGGTTGGTGCGCTGGCGTGTGGGCAACTGGACACTGGACGGGATCGAAAGCGGGACGTGGCTCGAGGCCCACGCGCATTAAGCCGCAACACCCAAGTGCATCGCCCGCTCAATCCGTTCCATGACTGCGGTCGTAGAGCGACACGAGGGCTGGTTCATGCAATGCCCGCGCCTTGTCACCCGGATCGAAGACCTGCACCAGAAGCGGAAAACAGGCGGCGGCGTCCGATGAGTGTTCATGTGAACAGTCTCCACCGGGACAGGCCGACAAGCCGACAATCAAATCAATCTCTGCGTGGAATTCCAGATAGTCGCCAGGCCGCACGGGGCTGGCCTTCATGAAATACTGACCCGTATCCCGGGTAAAGCCGGTGCACATGAATACATTGAGCACATCATGAACATGCGTCTCGGCGATTTGCAGTGGCAGATCGCAGTGTTTTGCCAACGCGCGGGTCAGATTTGAATGACAGCAATTGTGGTAGTCTTTGCCAGACAACAGACGTCCGGTATACGGATCGCAGCGCGTGCCGATAACATCGTGCACAGACCCTCCAAAATCATCGAAACCGTACCAATCCAGTGTGTCTGCGGTGATCGTTGCCATCGGACGCAGGTTCGGAAAGCTCGACCACATGCGGTCACCCGTCGACAGATGGGTGCCGTGCAGCGCACGTGTCTTGCCAGAATAAAACCGCTCCGTCAGGTCGGTCTTGCTCCACAAGTTGAGATCACCCACTTGCGCACCCTCCACGGAAACAATGCGGAAAAAGCACCCAGCCGGCACGTCGATGCATGCAGCGTCACGCGGAGAGATTGTCATTTCATCGCAAGGAACCGCAGTCTGCCGGATGCCCGACAGTTTCCCGAGGTCAGGCGGAGCAAGAGCATCGGGCGGATAGCAGACCACCGGTGGAATATCGCGTCGCGCGGTTGCATCTTGAGGGGCCTCGAACTGTGGCGTCGCTAACTTCATGCTTCATTCCTTCATCCCGGTGGCGCCCAAATTCCGCTGGATATGCCCTCGGTATCCATTGATCACTGGCGACCATAGGGCGATGGTGTCATGAAGATGCCGCATGGCGCAATATGTACGATGGCACCTGCCGCGCTTGGGCTGAAGCCAAATGGTAATCACATTCGTTAAGATGACAATCTGCGCCCGCATCGGCTATTCACTGCAAGCATAATTTCATAACGGGCATTGACGATGTCATGCCGAAACAAAGCAGCAAGATTTGTTGAGGTCCTACCTCTGGTGCGGTCGGGGGGACTCGAACCCCCACGAGTGTTACCTCACAGCGACCTCAACGCTGCGCGTCTACCAATTCCGCCACGACCGCAAAACCATGGTTTGGTAGACGGGTCTGTAACCAACTGCCCTGCCCTTCTCAAGTGCAAAAATCGGACCGGGGGTGACAATGGCCGCGTCTGCGGTCATATCCGCACCAAAGAGGGTCTGGATCATGCCGGAATGGATCATCAGTGACGGGCTGACGCCATATGCCGATGCGCTGGCGTTCATGGAGGAACGTGTCGACGCCATCGCGCGCGGCGACGCGGATGAATGCATCTGGCTGCTGGAAC
>NZ_JAWOAN010000175.1:0-3806 GCF_046498525.1 Yoonia sp. | reverse complement strand
GGATCATGTGCATAGCCCGTCCCATCAAAGACCGACTGCCATGGCAGCCCGCCACGCAAGACACCGCCATTGCCTTCGACCACGCCGATACCACCCGTGACATTGTGCAAAAGTTTGTTGCCTGCCCCAAAGATATGCGGGGCAACGACAGACCCATAGTATTGCAGGCTGATCCAGCTTGCGACGACAACCGGTGCGGTAAGGATCAGCTCCAGAACGCCAAAACCATCATCCTTTTGCCAGTCATAGTCATGCAGGAATGCGCGTCCCTCAAGGCCCTTGCCCTTGGTCCGGCTCCGCGGTGCGGCGATGAATGCCTTACATCCGGCCAAGGCCCACTCGGGCCGTGTCTCGGACCAGTCACGGCTCCGCTTGCTGACATCATCACCGTTGGCCGCACGCGGCAGACGCAAGGCGCGCTCGGTCCGGGCGAGTTTGCCTGCGGATGCCAGCCAACCCTGCGCAGTTTGCAAGTGGCTCTTGTGTCCATGTCCAGCAAAGTCATCGTCGTAGATCGTCACATCATCGGTCGTCGTATCATGTAGGCCACCGAGAAAAAGGGTATCCTGAGGGATCGTGATCCCGTTCCGGGCAAGACCCGCGCGCACATCCTTTTCGTTCAGGATACCAGCCAAAAGCCGCGCGTTCACTTCACCGGTGTAGCCGCCACATGCACCGCAATGCAGGGCGCTGGCATGCGGGTTGTTCACCACGTTGGCACCATGACCAAGCAAAAGCACCAGCGGCGCAAAATTCTTGGTCAGAGACATTGCCCCAAGAATGGCCGTCGCTGCCCCGATCCGGTCTTCCAGACCAAAGCTCTCATCCAGGACCGGCACCTGCGTGTCCGGCCCTTTCGCCGCATCCATCCCGAGCGCGTCGCGCAGCAATTTGCCCATATAGATCGGGCCTGTCGCCTCCACGAAGGCAAACGATGACACAGCGGCCAATTTGAACCGCCCCCACGCACGGCCAGCCCGCGCAGCAAAACGGGCATTCTGGTCGGCAGTCGCGGTGGATGCATCACCCGCGTGACTGGTCACACCATGGTTCAGCAGAACTGGCAGCCGTTTTTCAGCAACGTCAGATGCAAAACTTTTGTGCGCTACGGTCAATCCGAAGAAGCCCGCGAAGCCAAGCGTCTGGATACCGGGATCGACGCTTTCCAGCGCCCGCCGAAACACCTCTGACCGAACATCAATGCAGAACGCCGCCTGTAGCGCAGGACGCCCCTCTGTCAAAGGTTGGGACGGAGCACCCAGTGTTTCGGCCAAGGTACGCTGTCCGGCAAACTCTGCGGCGGCTTGCAGTGCTGCATCAATCAACTGATCTGTCGAAGGGGCGACAGGTGCGGCATGTGCCTCGCGGATCTTTGCCCACTTCGCCGCGATTTCAGAGGCATATTTCTCATAAAGGGCCTGCTCCCAGATCAGACGAATCGTCAGCATATCCGTGGTCGTCAAGTCAGTGCCGCCTGCCAGCTCTGCCTGCCAAAGATGATAGCGTGCCACCTGCGACCAGCCGCCAAGACCCAGCAAGAGCTGGTGAAAATATGTCTCGGTCTGTTCAGCCGACAAGCCAAGCACTTCTGTTGCATTCACCAAGGCATTGCGGGTCTGGGCGGGCGTACTTGCCACCAGTGCGCCAAAACCAGACAGCCCCGCGATCTCTGCCGTCAGATCACGGCTTGCAAAATCACGCCATGCGTCGAATGCCCGACGACCGGGCTTGTTCTGCCAAAGTGCCTGACCGGCATCAAAAAACCCTGCGGCCCAAACGCCAAAGCGCTCTTCCACGATGCCGGGCCAATCGATCCCCGATACGTCGGCGGCCAGATCCGCCACCGTAGGCAGCGCATTGATCACGGTTGATGGCACTCCCGCCGCCAGCTTGAGGGCTTCGGTGTCTGGCGCCGCTGCAGGAAACTGAGCGAGCGCAGCAGTCAAGTTCGCATCATTGATCGTCCCGTCACTGATCTTGGCCTGATACCAGTCGCGCGGCATCGTCACCTGTGTGCCCGCAACCCTGCCCAAAAGTGCCGCCACCTGCGGCAAATTCTGTTCCGTCTGCCCCAGAAACGGGTTGACCGCGACCGACGAAGACAGCGGCCAGAGTGGTGGAATAGCGCGGCCTGCGGCCTCTGCCTTGGCGATCACTTCAAGATGTGCGCCGGAATAGCCTGCGTATGTTTGCGCTTTCATTGCGCCGCTCCTTTGTTGGATGTGGTCCGCTTCCAGCCGCCCATGATGCGATCGGAAATTGCATTGATGTAAAGTCCGTTCGACAGGTGAACGCGCAGGCCCTGTGCTGCCGGGTGATACGACCAAAGCGGCAGTGTCGCTTGCGCGAGGGCCACAAGCCCAAAGCTGACCATCGCCAGCAGGATCAGCGCCCACTCCAGCGCGCCCGCCGGTGGCGTCGCAGGCAAAGTGCCCGCAGTCAGCCACTCGGAAGCGCGTTGCAGGACGAGGTAACTGACGGTCACGGTGGCTGCGTAGGCCGCAGTGCGCTGCGTCAGGGCTTGGGGTGCTTCGTCTGCAAAGCCCTGAGCCAGCAGATAGGCCACACCGAAGATCAGGATCGCGCCAAGGGCCACCGCCTGCGGGGACTTGCCGCCGAAATCAAAACCCAGACCAAGCACTGCATAGACCACCCCGTAAATCGCAAGAGCCACCAGAAACGCCCGCGTCACCGCACCCAGATCAGGCACGGCAACCGGCCCCGGCTTGCGGATCGCGGCCACGTTCTGCACCGCATTGCCCGCCGACAAAAAAGCGTGCGCCTTGTAAAGCGAGTGTGCCACGATATGCAGCAACGCCAGCGGAAACAGCGCCAGACCGCATTGCAGGATCATAAATCCCATTTGCGCGATGGTGGACCACGCAAGTGATGCCTTGACGGTCGGCTGCGTCAGCATGACCAGCCCGCCAAAGAGCGCGGTAAACCCGCCCACCATCACAAGGATCGCCAAGACTAGCGGCGACAGCAGCATGACGTCAGCAAAGCGGATCAGCGCAAAGCCACCCGCATTCACGACACCGGCGTGCAGCAGAGCGGACACCGGTGTCGGTGCCTCCATTACCTCGGTCAGCCACCCATGTGTCGGGAACTGCGCGGATTTCAGGATCGCCGCAAGGGCGATCAGTGCTGCGGCGGCCAGTGCCAAACCGCCGCCCGCGCCCTGCCCTGCCTGTGCAAGGATGCCCGAGATCTGGGTCGTGCCATAGGTACTGGCGAGCAAAATTGCGGCTCCAATGACAGCCGCGTCACCGATCCGCGCAATGATGAACTTCTTATGCGCCGCGCGCTGCGCCGCAACCCGCTCTGGATAGAACAACAAAAGCTTGTGCAGGCACATGCTTGTCGCGATCCATGCGCCGGCGAACTGTGTCACATTGCCCGACTGGACCAGCAGCAATACCGCCGAAAGCGTCGCAAGAAGCCAGAACGTAAAGTAATCCTGCCGCGCCTCGCCGTCCAGATAGGTGCGCGCATAACGCACCACGACCCAGCCGATGAAGGTCACCAGCAAAAGCATGACAATGCTGACAATGTCCAACCTGACGGATAATCCAACACCCAAGATCCCGATCAGGAAACTGTCTCCACTTCCGTTGAAAGCGAGCACTAAGGCCGACAAAACTGCTACCGCGACGGCGGCCAGTGCCGCCTGTTCTGCCAGCAATGCACCTTTTTGCGCAGAGATTCCCATAAAACGGGGGGCGAAAGCTGCGGCCAGCAGGATGAGTGGTGCCAGAAGCGGCAGGGCGTTCAGCAACATGTGGGTCTCCATCGCGTTCATTGAT
>NZ_JAWOAN010000152.1:0-3338 GCF_046498525.1 Yoonia sp. | reverse complement strand
CAGCTCGGTGCAACGATCCTGCACCGATCGCTAGTAAGCCTGTTTAATGACCGCGGCATTCAACTCAACCGTACATATCAATTGAACTTTGGCGGCAACACTGACTTCCAAGGCATGTTGGAGCGCGAGCGCTTGGCGTCCAAGAAGGTTTCGAAGACCCGCTCAGTGACCAGCCTGTTGGGCACAGAGCTGCCGCCGCACGACGTTCACGTCGGGCCTAGCGATTTTGTGCCTTGGCTTAAGGACCGTAAGTGGGCGCAGATCCGTCTTGAGGGAACGGGCGTCGGTGGCGCGCCCGTGAACGTCGAAGTCATGCATCTGACTGTCTACGACAATATCGCCTTCGGCCTGAAACGCTCGAAAATGCCGAAAGACCAGATTGATGCACGGGTCAAGGAAATGCTGCGTCTTGTGCAAATCGAGCAGTTCGGCAACCGCAAGCCGGAACAGATTTCCGGCGGCCAGCGTCAGCGTGTCGCTTTGGCGCGGTCATTGGCCAAAGCGCCCAAGCTGTTGTTGCTGGACGAGCCGCTGTCGGCGCTCGACAAAAAACTGCGTCAGGACACGCAATTCGAGTTGATGGACATTCAGGAAAAGACCGGCACGACATTTGTCGTCGTCACCCATGATCAGGAAGAGGCGATGACGGTTGCGTCTCGTGTTGCGGTGATGGACCACGGCAAGCTGAAACAGGTCGATACGCCGGAGCGTATCTACGAAGCCCCCAACAGCACCTATGTTGCCGACTTTATCGGCGAGGTGAACATCATAGAAGGCCATGCCATAGTGCAAGGTGACACCATGGCGATCAGTTGGACGGAAGGACAACCCCCGATAATCGGTACGCCCGCAAGGCCGATGGACGCGGGAAAGGTGAGCTTTGCAATCCGGCCTGAAAAGATTGCAATTTCGGCGGAAAGGCCGATGGATCGCAACAATGTTGTTCAGGGAAAGGTGCTGGACATTGCCTATCTTGGTAACCTGTCGACCTACCATGTCGCTTTGCCCAATGGCATGGTGATCAAGGCACAAGCAGCCAACTCCCGCCGTCGCGCGAGCCGCCCGTTCACGTGGAATGATGAAGTCTGGCTGTCGTGGACAGATACCGCCGGTATCGTGTTGGCGCACTGATGAACCTGCGTCGCTTCACTCTGATCGCAGTTCCCTATTTCTGGCTGCTGGCGCTTTTTCTGGTCCCGTTCCTGATTGTCTTCAAGATATCGCTGTCCGATATCGCCCTGTCGATCCCGCCTTATACGCCAACACTCGAACTGTCAGAGGGTTGGGCGGGTTTCCGGGATTTCCTTTCACAGCTTGATTTCGAGAACTTCAAGTTTCTGGCGACTGATGATCTCTATTGGAAAAGCTATCTCTCCAGCGTGCAGATTGCCTTCATTTCGACTTTCCTCTGTCTGCTGATCGGCTTTCCTATCGCTTACGGGATGGCGAATGCGCCGAGAGAATGGCAGCCGACGCTGATGCTGCTCGTGATTCTGCCGTTCTGGACCAGCTTTCTGATCCGGGTCTATTCGCTGATCGGTATCCTCAGCCAGGAAGGCATGTTGAACCAGTTCTTGATGTGGCTGGGTTTGATCAACGAGCCCTTGACGATCCTGAACACGAATATCGCGGTCTATATCGGCATCGTCTACACCTATTGCCCGTTCATGATCCTGCCGATCTACGCCACGCTGACCAAATTGGACGAGTCGCTGTTGGAGGCGGCAGAGGACTTGGGCTGTTCGCGGACAGAGGCTTTCTGGCGGATCACCATACCGCTATCGAAAGCGGGCATCATCGCAGGCTGTTTTCTTGTGTTTATCCCCGCGCTGGGCGAGTTCGTGATCCCATCCCTGCTTGGTGGTTCAGAGACGCTGATGATCGGTAAAGTGCTTTATGAGGAATTCTTTTCCAATCGCGACTGGCCGGTGGCCGGTGCGGTGGCCGTCGTACTCCTGCTGATCCTGATCATCCCCATCGTGCTGTATCAGCGCAATGAACAAAAGATGATGGAGGCCGAAGCATGAGGCGGCTGACTTGGTTCAACGCGACTTCGCTGACGCTGGGCTTTGCGTTTCTCTACATCCCGATGATCGTGGTCATTGTCTATAGCTTCAATGAAAGCCAATTGGTGACCGTCTGGGGCGGCTTTTCGACAAAATGGTATGGCGAACTGTTGCAGAACGATGCGTTTTTGGATGCAGCTTGGGTCACCTTCAAGGTTGGCTTCTTTTCATCAATCATTGCCACTATCCTTGGTACGATGGGGGCCTATGTGCTGGTGCGCGGCGGGCGGTTTTTCGGCCGCACATTATTTTCCGGGATGATCTATGCGCCGCTGGTCATGCCCGAGGTGATCACCGGATTGTCGCTGCTCTTGCTGTTCATCTCGATCGGGCTGGACCGTGGATTGTTCACGATCATCCTTGCCCACGCGACATTCTCGATGTGTTACGTTTCGGTCGTGGTCAGTTCGCGACTGGTCAGCTTTGACCGGTCTGTGGAAGAGGCCGCACTTGATTTGGGCTGCACCCCGTTCGAGGCATTTCGCCTTGTCACCCTGCCGATCATTGCACCCGCTGTCATCTCTGGCTGGCTGTTGGCACTGACACTGTCACTGGATGATCTGGTGATCGCATCTTTCGTCGCGGGCCCATCGGCCACGACGCTGCCGATCAAGGTTTTCAGTTCGATCCGCCTCGGGGTCAGCCCCGAGATCAATGCACTTTCAACGATCCTGATCGGTCTGGTCACGATTGGGACCATTGCCGCATCCCTGACGACAAAGCGCGCTGTGATGCGCCGCAGACAGGAAATACTCTTGGCCGAGCAGGGGGCCTAGCTGCCGCGTCCCTCAAATTCGTCGGTTTGACCCTCCGAATGTTCAAGGAATCTGTTAGTT
Organism: Yoonia sp.; assembly: GCF_046498525.1. Classification (GTDB taxonomy): domain Bacteria; phylum Pseudomonadota; class Alphaproteobacteria; order Rhodobacterales; family Rhodobacteraceae; genus Yoonia. Next base: position 436 of record NZ_JAWOAN010000152.1, on the reverse strand, counting down.
GTCGTTTCCCAGTCATGCGTTCGCGCCTTTCGCTTGCAGACGCGCTGAAAGCATTATATCGGCAAGCGACGATATACGATAAAGCAGCGAGGCCATTTCATGCAAGACGCTGAGCAAGTGCACGCAGATGCAACGATGGCTGCGATGGCCAAGGCGCTGGGGCACCCGGCCCGATTGCGGATACTGCGCCTGTTGGCACGCACGCCGGGCTGTATCGGCGGCGATATCGTCGATGCTGTTGGCCTCGCGCAATCCACGGTTTCAGAACACCTGCGCATCCTGCGGGATGCGGGCGTGATCAAAGGCCGGATTGATCCACCGCGCGTCTGTTATTCGCTCGCACCGGGCGCTCTGACATCCCTGTCTGGGTTGATTGCCGAGCTTGAAGCTGCGGTCGAGGAAACGGATCGTTGCGTCATTCCTTCCGCTGTCAGAG
>NZ_JAWOAN010000124.1:0-9464 GCF_046498525.1 Yoonia sp. | reverse complement strand
CAAATTGAATGGCTAATAAGGATATTTATATAATTGGTGCAGGTACATATGGCGAAGCAATGTTTGAATTAGCAGAAATCTGCGGCTATACTGTAAAAGGTTTTTATCACCCCCTGCATCCGGTACACGTCCTGCACCTCGTTAAGGATATATTCCTGAACGGCGGTGGGCCCTTTAATACCAAGGATGTCGGAAGGGGTTGTTGCCCCGTCGGAGAGGGAAGTACCCGCCCTGATGTAATCGTTTTCCTGAACAAGTATTTGTTTGGAGTTCGGGAACCGCATGTCCTTTGAAGACTGCCGTGCGCGGGGTGGGTTGATCATCCGTGACAGCAATACAGCAATGGTCGCCTGTGATCCGACGATCCGCCGCGAACCCGTTCCGGCGGACGAATTTGACCATCCCGATGACAAACCTGCAGGTTAAGACATGACAAGACAGACGGCAGCCATCATTGGCGGTGGTGTGATTGGTGGCGGTTGGGCTGCAAGATTCTTGTTGATGGGGTGGGATGTGCGGGTCTTTGACCCTGATCCAGAAGCCGAGCGCAAGATTGCCGAAGTCCTGAACAACGCGCGCCGGTCTTTGCCGGGGCTGTCCGATGTCGCATTGCCTGCCGAAGGACGTCTGAGCTTTCACGACACGATGTCGGCTGCGGTAACAGGCGTGGCATGGGTGCAGGAAAGCGTCCCCGAACGGCTGGAGTTGAAGCGCAAGGTCTATCAGACGTTGCAGGAACACTGCCCGAAAGATGCGGTCATCGGGTCCTCGACCAGCGGTTTCAAACCATCGCAACTGCAAGGTTGCGCCACGCGGCCCGAACAGATCGTGGTGACGCATCCGTTCAATCCGGTCTATCTGCTGCCGCTGGTCGAACTGGTCCCAAGCGCCCGGACAGCGCCCGAAATAGTGGACCGCGCCAAGAATATCCTGACGGGTATCGGCATGTACCCCTTGCATGTCCGCGCCGAGATTGACGCGCATATCGCCGATCGTTTCCTAGAGGCGGTCTGGCGCGAAGCCCTTTGGCTAATCAAGGATGGCATCGCCACGACCGAGGAAATCGACAACGCGATCCGCTATGGCTTTGGCCTGCGCTGGGCGCAGATGGGCCTGTTCGAGACGTACCGGATTGCCGGTGGTGAAGCGGGGATGCGCCACTTCATCGAACAGTTCGGCCCCTGTCTCGAGTGGCCGTGGACCAAGTTGATGGATGTGCCGGAACTGACGGATGAATTGATCGACGCTGTCGCGAACCAGTCCGACGCGCAGTCCGGCCATTATACCATCCGCGAACTCGAGCGCACACGTGACGACAACCTTGTCACCATTCTGCGCGGCCTCAAGGCGCAGGACTGGGGCGCTGGAAAGTTGCTGAACGAACAGGATCGCCGGGTAGAAGGAACAGTGAAACTCCCCGAAGACCTGAGCAAGCCGATTGTGACTTTGGAACGTGCGGTGCCGCTCGATTGGACCGACTACAACGGTCATATGAACGAGGCGCGGTATTTGCAGGCCTTCGGCGATGCGACCGACCGGTTGATGATGCTTGTGGGCTGCGATGCGGACTATATCGCGACGGGTGGCAGTTATTTCACCGCAGAAACCCATATCCGGCATATTGATGAGGTCCGCGCAGGGACTGTTATTCGCGTTGAAACGCAGGTTCTGAACGGGGCGGGCAAAAGGCTGCATGTTTTTCACCGCATGTTTGACGGTGATCGTGAACTGGCAACGGGTGAGCATATGCTGATCCACGTGAGCCTGGAGACGCGCAAGGCTTCTGATCCTGCGCCGCAGGTGGCGGGTCTATTGGCAAAGGTTGCTGCGGCCCATGCAGCACTGCCAATACCCGTTGGCGCGGGCAAAGCGATTGGCGTGCGGGGCTAGCCTATCGTCGCGATCAACTGATCAAGGTACGTGCCAATGTCCCGTTGGCTGACGCTGGCGGCGCGGACGAGTTCATCAAAATGTGCTGTAATGGCCGTGACACGATCAGTGTCGCGGAACACAAGATAATTCTGGCCAATATAGATCACGGCAAGAAGCCGCCCAAAAACAGTCACGGGCGCGGAATAGAGTTTGCGTTGGTCAAAGAAATGTATCCGTAAGGCAGGATACAACTGCGCATGCAGGTCGCGCAGTTTTTCCAACTGGGGTTTGCGCATGGCGGGTGAAAGGTCTCGGTAGTAGCCTTCGCCATGCGCAAAGCTCTCGATCTCGGACAGCGGGATTGCGATCTCGTAGTCCGACCGCGCATTGCGCATCCATTCCAGCCTGTCATTGCTTGCCCCCATCGCCTGCTCGGTCGTCTTGCCAAGTGACGGGGCGTATTCCCATCGCAGAATGTCATCGGTCTTGAGCATATCCGGCAGGCCCGCTGGAACGTGGCGTATTTTGTAACCCTCTGCTTCCTGATGCCACGCAAAAATCTGTTCATCGACCAAGGCGCGGGGAGCGTGGGTCATGGTGATGGCACTTGCCACAAGGTCATGGGCCTGCTCGGGGCGGTCGGACAGACCTAAAAGCCAATCCGCGCTGACCCCGAGAACGGCAGCGCAAGCTGCCACAAGCTGCCCGTTGGGCAGACGCGCCCCGTCGTCCTTGATCAGTTGTGACAGGGTCGAGCGATCAACACGTGCTTGGCGGGCCAGTGCGCTTTGCGTGATCCCGGCCTGTACCATTCCGGCCTGCAAGCGTGCGCGGAAGATTTCTGCCCGCTCTCTTTTGTCCATAATTGTAAACATAAGATCATTTAATCACCTTTTGATGGTTTTGTGAACTACTCTCTAAATGGTGGAACCGTACCGGATCGCCTAATGACTGATGCATGGGACAGAATACTGACGGATCACTCGCGCAGATCGAGTGGCCTACACTTGCACTGATCACGACCTGCTACTGCGCATGGGGGCTTGCACTCTGGCATTTGCCGCTGTGGGCGGGCATGCCACTCGCGGCGCTGGTCATCGCATTGCATGCTTCACTGCAGCACGAAGCGATCCACGGCCATCCGTTCCGGCACCAATGGCTCAATGACCTGATCATATGGCCACCGCTGGTTTTGGTCATTCCCTACGCCCGCTACAAAGCAACCCATCTGGCGCATCACCACGACGAGGTGATCACCGATCCCTTCGATGATCCAGAGAGCAACTATCTGGATGCCGGCACGTGGGAGCAACTGGCGCATGTGGTGCAAGCGGTTCTGCGGATGAACAACACGGTGGCGGGGCGGCTGACGCTTGGTCCTGTGCTCGGAACCATTGCCTTTGTAGTTTCCGAGTGGCGCAAACGTGATGCAGAAGTTGTGCGTGGATGGTTGATCCATATACCGGCAATGGTTGCGGTGATTGCCGTAATTGCCGCGTCGCCCATGCCGTTATGGGCCTATCTGATTGCCGCCTATGCAGCGATGTCAGTACTTAAGCTGCGCACATTTCTTGAACATCAAGCACATGAGCGTGCCAGCGGGCGCAGTGTCATTGTTGAAAAAGGCGGTATCTTTGCCTTCCTCTTTCTCAACAACAACCTGCATGTCGTGCATCACATGCATCCGCGCGTCGCGTGGTACGCGCTGCCTGCACTTTATCGCGCTCGCAAGGATCATTATCTGCGGCGCAACGGCGGCTACTATTTTGCCTCATACCGCGAAGTGATCGGCAAGTACCTTTGGACAGCCAAAGATCCGGTCGTACATCCGCTCCGGCGGCGCTAAGGGTTCTTTTAGCTATAGCGGGCTGCGCCCATCCAAGCGACTGACCAGATGGGCTTCGTCATCATTGCGAAAGAACGGCACGCTGACGGGAAGGCCGCCATGTTTTATGTGGCTGACCAGTTCGGCCAGAACAATCTGGGTGATGAAGGGTAGGTCGAATTGGCGGGCGTCCGCCAAAGGGACCCACTGCAGGTGCGCAAGTTCATCTTCGGCATTCGAAAAATCGTCAGGGTCAGTTTGCAACTGGGCGACATCCGCCAGAAAGAACCGCGCATCAAAACGGCGGGGCCTGCCTGCGGGCGTGACGGCACGGAAAAAGAACTGAAGGGCCGTTGCGTGCGGGATATGGCCGGACGCTGCAAAGCCGCGCCAGCCTTGGGGGGGGTCGGCCCACGCGCCCGGATGGCCAAGCACCTGCCCGGTTTCTTCCCATAGCTCGCGAATCGCGGCGGCTGCGAGGGCGGTCGGCGACACGCCACTTTCGCTGGTAAGGCGCGTTTCATCCAAAGCGGTCAGCGGCGTTGCCGGAACGGTCGCATCATTGGCGTCAACGGCTCCTCCGGGGAAAACGAACTTGCCCGGCATGAAGGCCGCACGCGCACCACGCTGGCCCATCAGAACCGAGGGCCGGGTGCCTGTATCGCGCAACACGATGATGGTCGCGGCATCTCTGATTCCAGATTTGTCGATGTGGCTACCCTCAGCCGTTGTGACCGAACCCGTGCATCCTGCGCGACCATTGAATGGCAACGACCATGCCCTTCATACGCGGTAAAAGAAAGAGCGAGAGCGCAACCGCGCCAATGGTCAAAGAGGTTGCCATGACCCAAGGTTCGGGCCGGAATTGCACCCACATAAAGTGGATCACGAACCCCAGAATATGAGCGACTAGCAGGATCGTCAGATAGGCTGGGCCATCATCGGCGCGGTGATGAAAAAGCGCTTCATCGCACTGTGGGCAATTGTCCGCGACCCTGAGATAGCGCGTGAAAAGATTGCCCTCACCACAGTTGGGGCACTTGCACTGCAAGCCGCGCATGACAGCGGGCTTGGTTGGGCGATCGTCTATTTGGAATTCGGCATTGGCCATAGGTTTGCTCCATCGTGTCCCTTTTCACATGGCGTATTGATACGCTTTTGAAAAGGGGGTGCGCGGAATGGCAGCTATGCAATTTTTCTGAAAACCCCGCGACGGAAAATCCCGCGTACCCCGTTCAAGGAAGGTCAGCAGCGCAAAACGCTGCGCCAATTTGAAAAAGGATACGAAAATGAAGATCAGGATGATGACCGCTGCGCTTCTTTCAGGCGTTGTATTGGCGGCAGGTGCAGCACAGGCAGAGAACCACCGCGAACGTCCCGACTTTGCGACGCTGGACCTGAACGGTGATGGAGCCTTGACGCTGGAAGAAATGCAATCACGCGGTCAGGCACGCTTTGCCGAAATGGATGCAAATGGTGATGGCGCGTTGTCGGCAGAGGAGCTGTCAGCAGCCGCCGCTGCCCGTGCGGCCGACCGCGCAGCGATGATGATCTCGCGATTTGATGACGATGGTGATGGCCTCTTGCAGCAAGAGGAAATGCCGACACGCGCAGAAAACCGTGCTGCACGGATGTTTGACCGTGTCGATGCCGATGGTGACGGCACCATCTCGGCCGAGGAATTTGATGCAGCCAAAATGCGTATGGGCGAACGGCACGGCCAAGGGCGTGGTCACGGCTCAAAGGATCGGGGCTAAGCAGTGGTTGGCAGGGGATGCTTCATGCCCTGCCAATTGCCTGTTGGGTTGAAATTGGCTAGCACTTTCACGAATGAACGCATCGTCAGATCCTTTCGCGGGCGCCCCGGACGAGGCGCTTTTGGTCGCATACGCCAATGGCGATGGGCAGGCGGCGCGGCATCTGACGGTGCGCCTTTTGCCGCGTGTTCTGGCGCAGGCGACGCGGATGCTGGGCAACCGCACCGAGGCCGAGGATATCGCCCAAGACGCCATGATACGGTTGTGGAAGATCGCACCGGACTGGCGGCAGGGCGAGGCGCAGGTTGGGACATGGCTCTACCGTGTGGTGGCAAATCTCTGCACGGACCGGTTGCGCAAACGGCGCGGTGGCGTGTCGCTGGACCAGATGGCCGATCCGCCGGACGGCGCGCCGAGTGTTGCGGCGCAGATGCAAACGCAAGCCCGCATGACGGCCCTTTCGGATGCATTGGCGCAATTGCCCGCCCGGCAGGCGCAAGCGGTATCATTGCGACACCTCGAAGGGCTGGCGAACCCGGAAATTGCGCAAATCATGGACATCAGCGTGCGGTCCGTGGAAAGTCTCACAGCGCGTGGAAAACGCGCCCTTGCCGATCTTATGGCAGGGCGAAAGGCAGAACTGGGGTATGACGATGACGAACCCGAATGATGACATGCTCGACGATCTATTCGCGCAGGCGCGGCGTGAAACGTCTGCACCAAGCGATGACCTGATGGCGCGTGTGCTGGCGGATGCAAGCGCAATGCAACCTCGGCCCGCTGCTGTCCCGACCCCTCAGATGGGGCTATGGGGGCGTATGCTGGATGTTGTCGGGGGATGGCCCGCTGCCAGCAGCCTTGCTGCGGCGACTGTTGCGGGCATTTGGGTTGGTGTTGCACCGCCATCATCGGTGGAAGATCTGACTGCAACCGTGCTTGGGGATGAAGTCAACATTAGCCTGTTTTCAGCAGACCTGCTGCTTGATGTAGGAGTGCTGGATGATGGCTGAAGGCAAGATGCCCGCTTCACGTCCCGTTCGTTTGTGGCGGATTGTGTTGGTCTTGTCACTCGCGCTTAATCTGGCAATCGCGGGAATGGTCACCGGGGCGGTCGTGTCAGGGCGTGCAGGAGACGGGCCGCTGCGCAGCTTTGATCTGGGGATCGGTCCAATCGCGCGCGCGCTTGAACCCCAAGAGCGCCGCGCCGTCAGGCGCAGCTTGCGCGAGGATCGCGGTTTGCGCGGTATGGATTTTCGGGAACGGATGAATGGCGTGGTTGAAGCCCTCAAGGCAGAGCCGTTCGACCCCGACGCATTGCGGGCCTTGATGGCAGAACAAGCGGCCGATATTGAAGGGATTCAAGCCAAAGCGCAGGCGGCCACGCTGGATCAGATCATTGCAATGACCCCGGAACGCCGGCGTGCCTTTGCAGATCAGGTCATGGAAGAGCTGTCACGGGCCGGAGGGTCGCGCGAACCTGCGTCAGGCGGCTGATTTGCTCATCGCGACCTGATCGCGGCCGGCGGATTTGGCGGCGTAAAGCGCCTTGTCCGCCTGCGCACAGATTTTGTTGATTGCGGATGCTTCCGCCTTGATCCGCCCACTGACGGCGACCCCCACAGAGACGGTGATCTTGATCGGTGGCTGGTCATCGGCCAGTTTGAACGCGGTCGTGTTCACCAATGCGCGGAGCCGGTCAGCAGCCAGCCGTGCATCGGTGACGGACGTGCCCGGCATGGCAACCAGAAATTCTTCACCACCCATGCGCGCGACCAGATCGACCGCACGCAGATTTTCGCGCAACCTGTCGGCCAATTCGATCAACACCTTGTCGCCAGCAGCATGACCATAGCCGTCGTTCACAGCTTTGAAATGATCGATGTCGATCATCATCACTGCCAATTCACGACCGGATTTGCGTGACTGATCCGCCAAGCGCGCCAGATGAGGTTCGACATAGCGCCGGTTGAACAAACCCGTCAGCGGGTCGGTGACCGCCGCATTCAAACCGGTCCGGACGGTATCGCGTAATTTGTCGTGCTGCCTTTTGCGCGCAATCAATCGTTTGGCACGCAGGGTGATCTCGGCGGCGTCGCTGGTGTGGGGCACGACGTCATCCGCGCCCAGATCAAGAAACATCGCGGCAATTTCCGGTTTGTCGGCAGGAACAACGACCAGTTGCATGGCCAGCCGGGTTTGGGCGCGTGCGCGCAAGTCGGACACGAGGCCAAAGAGCCCGCTTTGACCAACCGCAGCCTCGCCGGCATCAATAACAAAGAGGTCGTAGGCTGACTGTCCTGCTCCGGACCTCAACACATCATGCGGCAGCATGCTATGGATCGTGTTGCGCAAGCCCTTGCGCAAGCCTGTCACGAGGGCGTTCTGCCCCGAGGTAAGCAAAGACAACACCGCGATCTTGGCGGCACCGTCAAATCCGGCTTTATGTTCTTCAAAGCCAAGCGCGCGGCTTGTACCTTCGCGCAATTGAAGTTCTTCGCTGGTGCTGCGTACCCGCAGCAGGCTTCGTATTCTTGCGAGCAAGAGCGCGTCGTTCACCGGATGTGGAAGGACATCATCCGCCCCGGCATCAAGGGCCGCGAACCGCGCTCTGGATGTGTCTGCGACGCCTACTGCAATGATGGAAATAGTGGACGTATCTGGCGTGCGGCGCAGGTCAAGGCACAGGCTGTGTTGGTCTGCGACGGCATCGGACAGGTTGAGCAGGATCAGGTCGGGACGATTATCTGCAATAATACTGACCGCTTCGGCCTTTGTCGCACAAACGTCCACGGCAAACTGTGCCGCAAGCATTTTCACTTTCAAAACGATTCTGTTTGTAGCGACAGTATCTACGATCAATATACGACCTGGCATTTCTTGCCCCTATCCTGGAGCCATTGGCCCTCTTTCATGCAGACATTTACCAGGTCAATGGTTAAGAAACGGTTTCCGATAGTTTAAGGCAATCGTATGCAACAAGAACAAGCCGAGGTAATTGCCCTGCAAGGGTTGGCGTGGCTCGCTGCCGATGATGAATTATGTCCGGTCTTCCTGGGTGCGTCAGGCGGGTCCGTTGACGACCTGAGAGAACGGGCCACCGATCCTGCGTTTCAAGCCGCCGTTCTGGAATTCATCACGATGGATGACGCATGGGTCGTCTCATTCTGTGACAGCATCGGGCTGGCCTATGACCAGCCCTTGCGCGCACGCTATGCCTTGCCGGGGGCGGAAAGCGTACATTGGACCTAGCGGTCGATCCTGATCCGACCGCCCGCGTCTGCGGCGCGACTTTGGCACAGGATGATCCCGGTTTTGCGTTGCGCCTTTGACAAAACGAAGTCCCGATGCTCAACGCTCCCTTCAAGCAATCCGCATTTGCAGACACCACACAGCCCGTCCGCACATTTCACATCGACATGGACGCCCGCCGCATTGAGTGCATCTGAGGCCGTTTGATCAGCCGCGACTGCCAGTTCACGCCCGTCATTAAGGATCAGTGTGAAGGGGTGGTTTTCATAGTCGGGCAGTTCGGGAACGGCGAAATATTCCAGATGTCGGGCATCTTCGGGAAATCCGTTCGCCGCAGCCGCGTCCATCACAGCGGCCATATAGGCATCAGGTCCGCAGGTGTAGATATGCGCCCCGGGTGCGTAGCGGGTGAGGGCCACAAAATTGGCCCGCGTGCCTTCATCAGAGATATGCAGATTGACCTTGTCGGCCCACGGCACCTGCGCCAGATCATCAAGGAAACCGGCATCCGCGCGACGCTGCATACTGTAGTGCAGGGCAAAATCTGCCCCGATTGCATGCAGCCGATGTGCCATCGCAATCATTGGTGTGATGCCAATCCCGCCCCCCATCAGAAGCGTTTTCGATGCGTCCTCGACCAAGGGAAAGTGGTTGATCGGGCGCGAGATAAAGACCCGCCGTCCTTCTGCGAAGATCCGGTGCATCAGCTTTGACCCGCCGCGGCCTGCATCTTCGCGCAAGACCGCGATCTGGTATTTGCT
>NZ_JAWOAN010000123.1:0-11442 GCF_046498525.1 Yoonia sp. | reverse complement strand
GAAATCAGTAGTTGCATTGTTCATTCCGTAAGGTTCAAAAATCTTTTCGTGAAGAAGTTCCCCGTAATTTCGCGAGGTTTTTGCACGCAGAATAGTGTCAATCAGGCTGAACAGGGGCGCGATCTGGGGCCTGATATCTATGTCAAACAAGCCCGCGCGATGCAGCGACGCAAGGACCAGCAAGCCACGTTGCGTCAAATTCAGCTACCGACAGCCGTGATTTGCGGGCGTCACGACGGACAATACCAGATGAAAAGGCACGCGTTCCTCGCTGAGCTGATCCCTTATGCGCAATTCGAAATCATTGAGGGCGCGGGCTACCTTCCGACGTTGGAATCGCCCGAGGAAACAACCGATGCATTGCAACGCTGGATGAAGCAGCCGATGATGCTGCGCCTCTGAGCCGTCGGTCAGTGCTTATTTGATTGAGATAACCTTGCTGGCCTTGGCTTTTGACGGATCTGCGTTGGCGTCGATGAATTCCAACACCAAGGGGCGGATATTGTTGCGCCAGCTGCGACCGGCAAAAATGCCGTAATGGCCTGCGCCGGGTTCGAGGTGCGCGGCCTTTTTATCATCAGGCAGACCGGTCAGCAGGCCCAATGCGGCAAGGCATTGACCGGGTGCAGAGATATCGTCGTCTTCGCCCTCGACGATTTTCACGGCGACAGTAGTGATCTTGCTGAAGTCGACCTTGTGACCGGCGACGACAAATTCGTTACGCGCAATTTCGCGACCTTTGAAGATGCGCTCTACCGTCGAGAGATAGAATTCGGCGGTCATATCCATCACAGCAAGGTATTCGTCGTAAAAGTCATTATGGCGGTTATGCTCTGATGATTCGCCTTTGGCCACGCGAATGATTTCATCGCGGAAGGCATTGGTATGTGTTTCGGCGTTCATCGAGATGAACGAGGCCAGTTGCAGCAGGCCCGGATAAACCATGCGTCCGACACCGTTGTACTTGAAGCCAACGCGCTGGATCATCGTCTCTTCCAATTGACCCATCGTCACAGATCGGCCAAAGTCAGTGACTTCGGTATGGTTTGCCTCTGGATCCACGGGACCGCCGATCAGGGTCAATGAGCGCGGCTGTGCGTCCGGATCAAGTTCCGCAAGATAGGCAGTGGCCGCCAGCGCCAGCGGCACAGGCTGGCATACGGCAAGCACGTGGACGTCAGGGCCAAGGGCGCGCATGAAATCCATTAGATAAAGCGTGTAATCCTCGATATCGAACTTGCCGGCGCTGACAGGAATCTGGCGCGCATTGTGCCAGTCCGTGACAAAGACATCGGCATCGGGCAGGAGGCTGATCACGGTCTTGCGCAGCAAAGTTGCGTAGTGTCCCGACATGGGCGCCACCAGAAGGATCTTGCGGGTCCGGTCGGGACGGCCGCCCACACGAAAACGTATCAGATCACCAAAAGGACGTTCGACTACGGGCTCTGTTGTGACCACCATATCTGTGCCGTCGACATTGGTCTGGACCGGAATATTCCAATCAGGCTTGGCGACCATGCGTGCAAAAGTGCGCTCTGTGACTTTGCCCCAGGCCTCAAGCCAATCCATCGCCGGGTTTGCGCCCCAGGACATCATCGGGTAGGATGCATAAGCACGAGCCGTCGCCCCAAGCCACTCATTCGTGTTGCGTATGCCTTCCATCAGGTCGTAGGTCATCATATACTTCATCTTGTCACACTCCGATGGTAGGGGCAGGTTATGCTGCACCTGCAGCATATGCACAAGGAAGCCAAAATGACAACAAACGATTTGGAAGCGCAAGCGCCCGTTGGCCAGAATGTTGCAAAGCTTGAGGCTAACCTTTCACGGGTCGAAGAACTGACACAGCGTTTGTTGAAGGTGATGGGGCAGGGGCGCACTGTGGCGCCGTCATTGCAGGGGCCCAGCCAGGAGCTCTACGTCAAGGCCGCCACCGCCTATATGACCGAAATGATACAGAATCCGGCCAAACTGATCGAACATCAACTGGAATTCTGGGGCAAATCGGTCAAGCATTATGTCGAGGCGCAGCATTTGCTGGCGCAGGGCAAACTGGAGCCGCCAACCGACGAAACCCCCAAGGACCGTCGCTTTGCGCATGAGTTGTGGGACACGAACCCCTACTTCAATTTCATCAAGCAGCAATATTTGCTGAATGCCGCTGCAGTGCAGCAGGCGGTTGAAGATATCGACACGCTTGATTCGGAGGAAAAGAAGCGACTGCGCTATTTCAGCCAGCAAATGGTCGATATGATCAGCCCGACCAATTTTCTGCCCACCAACCCCGAGGCTCTTGCCCTTGCCGCCGAAACGGAGGGCGAAAGCCTTGTTGCCGGTCTGGAAAACATGATCGCCGATCTCGAAGCGAATGACGGCGATCTTGTTGTCACGCTTGCTGACAAGAAAGCCTTCACGCTGGGTAAAAATCTGGCCACAACACCCGGTGCCGTCGTTTACCGCAACCATATTTTCGAGCTGATCCAGTATGCGCCGACGACCGAAAAGGTCTACGAGACGCCGCTGATCATCTTCCCGCCCTGGATCAACAAGTTCTACATTCTGGACCTCAAACCCCAGAACAGCTTGATCAAATGGGCCGTTGATCAGGGCTATACGGTGTTTGTCGTGTCTTGGGTGAACCCCGATGCCGGTTATCGCGAAACGTCTATGACCAACTACATCGAAGAGGGCTATCTGACAGCCCTTAAAGAGGTCAGAGAAATATGTGGCGTAAAGAAGGTGAACGCGGTCGGGTATTGTATTGCAGGCACGACACTGGCGCTGACGCTGGCCTTGATGAAAAAGCGCAAGGACACATCCGTGAACAGTGCCACGTTCTTCACGACGCTGACCGATTTTTCCGATCGGGGCGAGGTCGGTGTGTTTCTCGATAATGACTTCGTCGATGGCATCGAAAGTCAGGTGGAGGAAAGCGGGATGCTGGACTCCTTCTTCATGTCGCGCACGTTCTCCTATCTGCGCTCCAATGACCTGATCTACGGACCTGCCATCAAAAGCTATATGTTGGGAAAAGCGCCGCCAGCGTTTGATCTGCTTTATTGGAACGGCGACGGTACCAACCTGCCTGCGAGGATGGCAGTAGAGTATCTGCGGGGGCTTTGTCAGGACGATAAATTCGCAACCGAAGGCTTTGACGTTGCAGGAGATACTGTGCGGATCAAGGATGTCACCGTTCCGCTTTGCGCGGTCGCCTGCGAGACAGATCACATTGCCGCATGGAAAAGCAGCTATACGGGAATCACCAAGATGGGTTCCAAGGACAAGACATTCATCTTGTCCGAGAGCGGGCATATCGCAGGGATCATCAATCCGCCCAGCAAGAAAAAATATGGCCACTACACCAATCCCGATCTTGGGCTGACACCGGAGGACTGGCAGGATTCAGCGGACAAGCACGAAGGGTCATGGTGGCCCCGCTGGGATTCGTGGTTGTCTGAGAAATCAGGTAAAAAAGTCACGGCACGCACACCCGGGGACGAAAAACACCCCGTACTGGCACCTGCGCCGGGTACTTATGTGCTGAGTAAGTAGCGGAAATTCCATCAATATTCGCATTTAGGGAAAAAATATGCTGCAGTGCAGCAAAAAACCTTGAAATGCTGCACTGCAGCATGTATCTTTGTTTCACGAGATAACAGCGGGTGTTCCCCGCACCCAACCCGAAAGGATGTTTCAATGGCTAATAAAGCACAAGACTTCACCGCGATCTTCAAAGACATGACAGGCGCATTCCCCGTAGACACCAAAGCAATGGAAGAGCAGTTCAAGAACCAGACTGCCCTCGCCGAGAAAATGTCTTCGGTTGCGCTCGACGCTGCTGGCAAATCTGCCGAACTGTCCGCAAAATGGACAAAGGACACCATCGCAAAGATGGAAAACATGTCCAAAGCAAAGGCTGAGCCTGCCGACTACGCAACAGCAATGACAGATTTCGCTTCTGCATCTGCTGAGTCCGCTGCAGAGCACATGTCTGCTTTCGCTGAAATCGCGAAAAAAGTTCAGACACAGACAATGGAACTAGTTCTGGCTGCTGGCAAGAACATGTCCGAGGACATGACTGCTGCTGCAAAGAAAGCCCAGACCGACATGACAGATGTTGCCAAGAAGGCAACTTCCGCTGCGAAGTAAGCTCTATTGAAATCGCCCTCTCCTCCCTGAGGGCTCGATTTCGAAAAACGGTCCGCATCTGCGGGCCGTTTTTTGTTTTGTGCTATTAGGCTTTCTTTTTTAGCACACGCAGCATAGGCTTCTCTGCACTGCAACATGCCTGTGGAGGGACGCCCGTGGCCGACACCAACAAACCGCTCCTGATCAAGCGCTACGCAAGCCGCCGTCTCTATAATACCGAGACGAGTGATTACGTGACACTTGAAGATATCGCGATCTTTATCCGAGAGGGCCGCGAAGTGCAGATCGTCGATCTCAAATCCGGTGATGACCTGACACGCCAGTATCTGTTGCAAATTATCGCGGAGCATGAAAGCCGCGGCGAAAGTGTATTGCCCGTTGATGTGCTGACCGATCTTGTGCGCAGTTACACCACTCAAGCCGTGTCCGTTGTCCCGCAGTTCCTGCAAGCCAGCTTCGAAATGCTGCGCGAAGGCCAGTCCAAAGCGATGGAGAACATGGGCAAGGCCAACCCGATGGCGGCAATGCCCGGTTTCGACGCGATGCGCGCGCAGCAGGAAGCCTTCTTCAAGGCGATGACGGGCGGGATTATTCCGGGCGCTCCGACTTCCGGTTCAGAAGGCGCAAAAGAAGAGGACGATCTTGTCGAAATCAAAAGTCAGCTTGCGGCGCTGCAAGACAAGCTGTCGAAAATGGATAAGTAAGGCGACTGGGTTTAAACCCCCAACCGGTCCCGCAAGGAATACCAAGTCATGGCCAGCCGCAAGATGGGGCTGCGCATAACTGATCCACCCGGAAAACTGGGTATCTTCAGATCGGCGAGCGTATCGAACTTTGCGGCTTGTCCTGCTATAGCCTCTGCCATCACCTTGCCTGCCAGACCGGACAGGGCGACGCCGTGACCGGCGAATCCTCCTGCAGAGACGATATTCGGCGCGACCCGCATGACGGCAGGCAGACGTGTCATCGTCACGCCCACAGAGCCACCCCAAGCATAGTCGATTTTCACGCCCTTGAGTTGCGGAAACAGATCAATGATCCGTTTGTGCAAGAGCGTCGTGATATCGTTGGGGAAACCGATGGAATAACTGGGCCGCCCGCCGAAAAGCAGGCGCCGGTCCTCGGACAATCGAAAGTAATTCACGACCCACTTGCTGTCGTTGACCGCCACATCCTGCCCAAACACCTGATCTGCGCGGTCACCCAAAGGTTCGGTCGCGCAGATAAAGCTATTGAGCGGCATCACGCGCGCCGCAACTTTGCGTTCCAGATTGGGCAGGTATCCATTGCCAGCCAAAATCACATGGCGTGCTTTGACATGGCCCTTGTCGGTGGCCACGGTCGCAGGATCGCCCCGATCAATCCGGAGCACTTCAGAGCGTTCGTAGATGCGCGCCCCAGCCGCCTCGGCCAAGCGTGCCAGCCCGAAGGCATAGCGCAAAGGGTGGATATGTCCGGCGCCCATGTCCAGCAGTCCCCCCTCATATTGCTGTGATTTCACCAGACTGCGCATTTCATCGCGGTCACACATACGTGCCTGCGCATAGCCGTAGTCTTGTGTCAGCAAATCAACCTCGGTCCGATCGTGGGCTGCATCTTGCGGCGTATAGGTGCCGTGGATCAGGCCGGGTGTGTAGCGTGCTTCGGGGATATGATCGGCGCAAAGTGTCCGCAGGTCCGTCTTTGCTTCCTCGGACAGATCCCAAAGCGCCTTGGCATGATCATGACCAATTTTCTTGATCAGTGTGCTCTGATCGCTGTTGTATCCGCTGCAGACCTGACCACCATTGCGTCCTGATGCACCAAAACCGGCGCGATGGGCATCCAGAACCACCACATCGAAACCCTTTTCCGCCAGATGCCGCGCGGCGGAAAGCCCGGTATAGCCTGCACCGACAATGCAGACATCAGCGGTGGAGTCGCCCTGTAGCGGGGGCCGCTCATTGGGGATTTCTGCGGTTGCCGCATACCAGCTGCGGGGAAATTCGCCGGGGCGGTCGTTACGGTAAAGCGGATTCATGAAGGACGCAGGTGAAGGATCACGCGACCACGCGTTCTTTGAAGAACCGTGCAATCTGTTGCGCAATACGCGGGTTGTCCACCGGTTTATCGAGGTTTGCATGGGCTTCGGCCAGCATCTCATCGGGCACGACACCCTTGCCGCGATGCGCGACCAAGCCCCCCATGAACTGCGCGCCGTATTCAGGGTGCGGTTGGGTCGTGAATGCGCGATTGCCGTAGACAAGTGCGGCATGTCGACAGAAGTCATTGGTGGCAAAAACCGATGCGTCAGCCGGAAGCTCGGTCACTTGGTCCTGGTGCCATGCATTCAGCGCCAGAGTTTCGCCGTTCCAGTCATATATTGTCCTGCCAGCCGCCCAGCCGCCCGCGAATTTCTCGACCTTGCCACCCAGCGCCTGCGCAATGATCTGATGCCCAAAGCAAATGCCGACAAGAGGAATGTCAGCGGCATAGACGTCGCGGATCAGGGTTTCGAGGAGGGGAATGAATGCGTGGTCTTCATAGGCGCCATGCTTGGACCCGGTGATGATCCAACCATCGCAGTCATGGATGGTGTCGGGGAATTCCATGTCCACGACAGAGTAGGTGGCAAATGAAAAGCCGTTGCCATCCAGCATCCGCTCGAATTGAACAGCCATGTCGCCAGTGGTCGGCAATAACGCTTCATGCGCGTGTCCGGTTTGCAGAATGCCAATTTTCATGGGTGAACTCACTTTGAAACTTTGGACCTAAGATAGTCAAACAAACGTAAACTGCCAGCCCCCGATGTCATACAAGATCAAGATAATGATCAAGCTGTTCTTCCGGTGTCATCTCTCCGAAATATTGCATTTCCTGCCGCTTGGTGCGGACCAGATTGTCTACCAATTGTGGATCAAAGATGCGGCGGGCAAGTTTGCTTTTCTCAAAGGCATCTATCGCACCGCTCCAAGTATCCGGTACCTGAGGCAGTTTTTGATCGTAGGCGTTGCCGGTGATCGGGGCAGGAGGCGTCATGCCGTCCTCGATCCCGACAAGCGCAGAGCCCAGAACGGCGGCCAGAAACAGATAGGGGTTCACGTCACCACCGGCGAGCCGGTGTTCGATACGCCGTGCAGCAAAGCTGCCTCCGGGAACACGGACCGTCGCGGTGCGATTGTCATAGGCCCAGCAGATGCTGGTCGGCGCGTGAGCCCCCGGCACCAGCCTTTCATAGCTGTTGCCGTGCGGTGCAAAGATCAGCGTCAGATCGGGGATTCCGGCAAGACACCCTGCAATCGCGTTTTGTAGCATAGGTGCGCCTTCGAAAGTGCCGTTTGCAAACGCGTTGTTCCCGTTCTCGTCCAGTATCGAGAAATGGGTATGCAATCCGTTGCCGGCATAGTCTTCATAAGGCTTGGCCATAAAACTGGCGGCCATCCCATGATTGCGCGCAAGGCCGCGCACCAGCATCTTGAAAAGCCACGCATCGTCAGCGGCTTTCAAGGCATCGGGCACATGTTCAAGGTTCACTTCGAACTGGCCTTCACCACCCTCTGAAATTGCCGCTTCCGCTGGAATGTCCATCGTTTCGCAAGCCTCGTAGAGGTCATTGAAGAACGAATCGAACGTATCGAGCGCGCGCAGGGACAGGATCTCGGCACCGGCACGACGCTTGCCGGATCGGGGGGATTTGGGTTGGCGGATTTTCTTTCCGCTGTCGTCGATCAGATAGAATTCCATCTCGGTCGCGGCAACGGGGGTCAGGCCGTGGTCTTTGTAGCGTCGCAAGACCCGTGCCAGCGCATGACGGGGGTCGCCCGAAAAAGGAGTACCGTCATCCGTGAAAGACCACAGTGGCAGAAGCGCGGTATGCGAGCCAAGCCACGGCATCGGCACATAGCCACGTTCTGTCGGCATCAACAGCCCGTCGGCATCGCCGGTCTCGAAGACAAGCGGACTGTCGTCGATATCTTCGCCCCAGATATCAAGGTTGAGGACAGACAGGGGAAACCGCGTGCCTTCCTGCTCCAGTTTTTCCGCAAAGCGGCGCGGCACACGCTTGCCCCGCGCCTGGCCGTTCAGATCGGCAGCGCCGCAGCGCAGGTTGCGGATTTCGGGGTGATCGTCGATCCAACTCATCGAATTATCTGGGGCCTTATTTTCAGGGCTTTGCGCCGCTCTTGTGGCAAGTGACGGTTCAGCCGGTTGTTGATCAATCCGAAGATGCTGATGATGATCAACGTCAATACGATGAAATATCCGGCAAGGATCGGGTAGGGGACAAAAGGGTTAAAGGTCTTGTCGGCAAAATAGTTGGCATAATAAAGCGCATCGCCGCGTTGCTGGATGGCGGGAAAGCCTGAAAAGAAGACCAGCGTCGTGGCATGGAACAGAAAGATCGCCTCGTTGGTATAGGCAGGCCATGCCAGCCGTAGCATCGTCGGCCAGATCACCCGCCGGAAGCGTGCCCAACCCGACAGGCCATAGGCATCTGCTGCCTCTGTGTCGCCTTTGGGGATGGATTGCAGCGCGCCGTAGAAAATCTCGCCCGAGTAGGCAGCGGTGTTGAAAAAAAGCACGACCAACGCCCCCAGCCATGCAGATGTGAACGGGTCAAAGACAGGGCTGACCCCTTTGAGGCTGAGAAACAGGAAATACGCAAAGAAGAACTGGATAAAAAGCGGTGAGCCGCGAAACACGAAGATGAACCATTCGGCAGGCTTTCGGATCAGCGGATTCCTGGCTGCTTTGCCAAGTGCGACTGCCGTGGCCAGAAAGAACCCCGAGCAGAGCGCGAACACACCGAAGTAGACATTCCAGATCATGCCGGAACCGATGAGCGTAAATTGCTGGCATAGCGTGAAATCGCTGCGCGGCAGCAGCCGTTCGCCAATACCCTGGCTGCGCAGTGCATAATCCGCGATGGTATCCCAACAGCTCATGCCGCGGCCTTGCGCTGGGCTTCGCCCGCTGCAGTGGCTTGGCCATGGGTCAGCTTGGCCATGATCCGGTCCAATACGACTTCGGACACTTTGGTAAAGCAAAGATAAAACACCAGAAGCGCCAGAAAGTACCACATGCGCCAATCAGGATGCGGGTAGTCGGTGAACCGTGGTTGCTTGGCACCGCCCAGTTCGCGGGCCCAGTAAACGATATCCTCGACCCCTAGCAGGAACAGCAAAGGGGTTGCCTTGATCAGCACCATCCAGAGATTGGACAGGCCCGGCAAGGCATAGACCCACATTTGCGGGACAAGAATGCGCCAGAAAGTCTGGCGGCGGCTCATGCCGTAAGCCTCGGCCGTTTCAAGCTGACCTCTGGGGACGGCACGCATCGCACCGAACAGCACGTTTGCGGCGAATGCCCCGAACACAATGGCAAAGGTCAGAACGGCCAGCATGAAGCCGTAGGTTTCATGCACCCACTGCGGGGCGTTACCCATCGGTAGTTTGGCAGCTGTGCAAACGACAAAGTCATTGCCCTGACGGATCGGTTCGTCCCAGTCGGGGCATTTGATCTTATGGCGGATGTATTCAAACGCCTGATCAAGCGCGATCACGAAGAACAGGAAAAAGGCAATGTCAGGAATGCCACGTACGACCGCGATATAGGTGTTTCCGATCCAGCGCAGCGGGGCGATGTTGCTACGGGCCGCCGATGCACCTGCAAAGCCAAAGGCAAGTGCTGTGGGCGCAGTGATCGCCAGCAGCAACAGAACCGTCCCGACGGCCCAATACATGGCCATATGCTTGCCTGTGGTCAGGTAGCAGCTTAGCCATCGGACGCCTTCGAGCGTGGCGGGATCTGTACAGAAATCGAAAATGGCGGAGCCTGACAGTTAAAAGAGCGTTTCGCGCATTTGAGGAAAGAAAAGACGAGAAGATGCGCCCCGGACGTCTATCCGGGGCGCATCAAGAGCTTAGAATGTGGACGATTCTGGAAGCCACTTTGTGATCAGCGCATTCAACGAACCGTCCGCTTTCATAGACTGGATTGCAGCGGTGAATTTGTCGCGCAGTTCTGTGTCGGACTGGCGCACACCAAGGCCGATACCGCCGCCGATCAGGACATCGTCACCAATAAATGACAGTTCGGCGTCAGATGCGGCAATTGGCTCCAGAAACGCTTTGTCGGCAAGAACGGCGTCTGCCTCGCCCGCTTTGACGGCAGCGATGGTTTCATCAGGCGATGCGAACTCCAGCAATGTAGCACCTGACATGCCGGCCACATGGGCCGCCTGGATTGTGCTGGCCTGTGCCGCGATAACCGCATTCTCCAGGTCAACTTCACCCATTGCGACGTAGGCAGATGGATCGGGCTGCGTGTAGGCATCTGAAAAGTCGATGACTTCCTTGCGCTCTTCCGTGATCGACATGCCTGCCATGATGGCGTCGTAGTTGCCGGAAACAAGGTTGGGGATGATGCTGTCCCATTCGTTTGTGACCCACTCGCAGTTCAGTTCGGCGCGGATGCAAAGCTCGTCGCCCAGTTCACGCTCGAACCCGTCAACTTCACCAGCGTCATTAATAAAGTTGAACGGAGGGTAGGCGCCCTCAGTGCCCAGACGCACGACAGTGTGCGCGTCTGCGAATGTCATTGAGCCTGCGACGGCGAGTGCAGCCGTGGTAAGGATAAGGTTTTTCATCAGTTTTCTCCCGATTTGATGATTTAGGAAACCGTGGCGGACAAAAAGCCCTGTAGCCGCTCGGTCTTTGGGTTGCCGAAGAGTTCAGCCGGGGGGCCTTCTTCTTCGATTTTGCCTTGGTGCAAAAAGACGACGTGGTCACTGACATCAGCGGCAAGGCGCATGTCGTGCGTCACGATGATCATGGTACGCCCCTCAGCGGCCAGATCCTTGATGACTTTCACGACTTCCTGTTCAAGTTCAGGGTCCAACGCGCTTGTCGGTTCATCAAAGAGCAACGCCTTGGGCTCCATGCACAAGGCGCGCGCGATGGCGGCCCGTTGTTGTTGACCGCCCGAAAGTTGGGCGGGGTACACATCGCATTTGTCGCCGATGCCGACTTTGGCAAGGTATTTGCGGGCTGCGGACTCGACCTCGGCCTTGTCACGTTTCAGCACGGTCAGAGGCGCTTCCATCACGTTTTGCAGTATCGTCATATGCGCCCAGAGATTGAACTGCTGGAACACCATCGACAGGTTCGTGCGGATGCGGATCATCTGCGCGTGATCGCCCGGATGCCGGTTCTGGCCGGTGCCCTTCCAAATGACGGGTTCGCCACAGAACAGCACATCACCCTGCTGGCTGTCTTCAAGCAGATTGGCGCAGCGCAGCAAGGTCGATTTACC
>NZ_JAWOAN010000063.1:0-2936 GCF_046498525.1 Yoonia sp. | reverse complement strand
GCGTGACTGAGCTCACCGAAACATCGGTTGAAGAACGTCTCGCACGATTCCGGACGCGCAACGCCGAGGCATGAAAGTCTTCTTCACGCAAAGCGCCGAGAACTGCCCTTGGGCAATCTGGGGTCTGATGCCGGAGAGTGCAGAATCCTACGCTAAGCGGTGAGAACCCGTTTCCCGTAATCGCGCAGATTGCCGTTCGGGTCGACATATCGGTAAAGTGTGACCGGTTTGACCCCCAATTCCTTACAAAGTTCTGAAACCGATGTGTCGCGGCTGGCCATAGCGGCCTGCGCCATTCGCACCTGCGCTTTTGTCAGAGCAAATTTCCTTCCACCTTTCCGGCCGCGGGCGCGGGCGGCTTGTAACCCCGCCATTGTGCGTTCGCGTATCAACTCGCTTTCAAATTCGGCGAGAGCGGCAAAGATGCCGAATGAAAGCCGTCCTGCCGCAGTTGTTGTGTCAATCTGCGCCCCTTGCCCGGTTAGAACCTTGAGGCCGACGCCACGCTCGGACAGCATGCTGACGGTTTTGACAAGGTGGTGGAGGCTGCGCCCCAAGCGGTCGAGCTTCCACACGACCAGCACATCCCCCTCACGCAATGCCTTGAGGCAGGCCTCCAGACCGGATCGGTCATCCTTCTTGCCCGACGCCAGATCTGAGTAAATCTGTTCTTCTTCCACGCTCGCTGTGATCAAGGCATCCCGCTGCAGGTCTAGGGACTGGCTACCGTCGGCTTTTGAGACGCGGGCATAGCCGATCAGCATGTTTCACAAACGTTCGTTTGAGGTGCTCTGGAAAGCAGCATGCTTTCAGCCATCAAAACAATTCCTTATTCAGTATCTTAATCATCAATAGACAAACCATTATAAGAAAGCAAAAGATACATGGCGCATCGTACCGTCCTGACCGAGCGGCAGCGCTCAGCACTTTTTGACCTTCCGACTGATCGAACCGTGATGCTGCGTCATTACACTTTGGCGGACGACGACTTGGAAATCATCCGCGCCCGCCGCCGTCCACACAATCGTTTCGGCTTTGCTCTCCAGCTTTGTGCGTTGCGCTACCCCGGTCGCTTGCTAACTCCGGGTGAGGTCATTCCACTGGAAGTCACGCATTTTCTGGCGGCGCAACTTGGGCTGAAAGCGGACGATCTGGCGGGATATGCAAGCCGGGAAGAAACGCGCCACGAACACCTGGCTGCCCTGCGGGATATTTATGACTACAAGATGTTCACTGGCCGAGGGTCGCGCGACCTGAAGGTCTGGATTGAGAACGAAGCCGAAACCGCCCGGTCGAACGAGGATTTGGCGCGGCGGTTCGTAGAGCAATGCCGGGCGACCCAGACCATCCTACCTGGGATCACGGTTATTGAACGACTCTGCGCGGACGCACTTGTTGCTGCCGAGCGACGGATCGATGCGCGAATTGCTGACCGGCTGGATGATAAGACACGCAGCCGACTTGATGCCCTGCTGACGGAAACCGCAGACAGCTCCGTCACCCGCTTCGTCTGGCTCCGCCAGTTTGAGGTGGGTCAGAACTCAGCCGACATGAACCGCCTACTTGACCGGCTGGAATTCTTGCAGAGCATGCCCGTGGAAAGGTCTGTTCTTGTCGGTGTGCCAGCCCACCGTATCGCGCGCCTCCGACGGCAAGGGGAACGGTATTTCGCCGGTGATCTGCGGGATATTTCAGGTGATCGTCGCCTTGCCATCCTCGCGGTCTGCGTTTTGGAATGGCGCAGCGCCATTGCCGATGCAGTGGTCGAAACCCATGACCGTATTGCCGGGAAGACGTGGCGCGAGGCGAAACGCGCATGCGATGCCCGTGCAGATGATGCCAAGGCCGCCTTGAAGGATACCTTGCAGGGCTTCTCTAAATTTGGATCAGCGCTGCTGGAGGCGCATGAAGATCAAGCGTCCCTCATCGATGCCGTTCAAAACGCAGGCGGTTGGTTGTCGCTCAGGGGGCTCGTCACCACCGCTGCCCAGCTCACCGACACATTGGCTGCCGATCCGCTGGCACATGTTGTTCACGGGTATCATCGCTTCCGACGTTATGCACCGCGCATGCTGCGGGCGCTCGATATTCAGGCCGCACCGGTGGCCGAGCCGTTACTCGCCGCCACCTCTATCGTCGCGGGAACGGACACCCCCGCCGACCGTCCCCTGACCTTTCTGCGCCGCGCCTCGAAATGGCATCGGCACCTGAACAAAGACGATGGGCACCGCCTCTGGGAGGTCGCCGTCTTGTGCCACTTGCGCGATGCATTCAGAGCTGGCGACATCTGGCTTGCCCATTCCCGTAGGTATGGCGACCTCAAGGACGCGCTGGTTCCAGCCGAAATTGCCAAGGCAACGCCAAGACTGGCCATGCCGTTTGAACCAGAAATCTGGCTGGCAGATCGTAAAACTCGTTTGGCTGACGGCTTGCAGCGACTGGCCCGCGCCGCCAGGGCCGGTGCCATTCCGGGAGGCTCAATCGCAGATGGTGTGCTCAAGATCGACCGCTTGACTGCCAATGTTCCTGAAGAGGCGGATGCCATGGTGCTCGATCTTTACAAACGCCTGCCAGTGATCAGGATCACCGACCTTCTGCTCGAAGTGGATGACGAGATCGGCTTTACCGAAGCCTTCACCCATCTGCGCACGGGCGTCCCATGCAAAGACAGGGTCGGCATGCTGAATGTATTGCTGGCTGAAGGGCTGAACCTCGGACTCAGCAAAATGGCCGGGGCTACAAACACCCACGACTATTTCCAGCTGTCGCGCTTGTCGCGGTGGCATGTCGAAAGCGAGGCGATGGCGCGCGCCCTGGCAATAGTGATCGAAGGCCAATCCGCCTTGCCAATGGCCCGGTTCTGGGGCGGTGGCACCAGCGCGTCCAGTGATGGGCAATTCTTCCCCACCACGCGCCAGGGCGAAGCAATGAACCTG
>NZ_JAWOAN010000281.1:0-5009 GCF_046498525.1 Yoonia sp. | reverse complement strand
GCCGCGCATTTTGACATAAACGGCTATTGACCCGCCCCGCATTGAGATCTGCGATCTTGAGAAAGGCCGCCAGACACATCAGGATGCCGCCAAAGACGGCAAACCCATATTGCAGTAAGCCGAGCGGCGAAATGATGGCTAGCGCAGCAAAAACAGCCCCAGCCAGCAACAGATGCACCGCCCGGGGCGGTTTAGCAGGCACGGGCGCAGGCGCTGTTTCGAATGATTGATCAAAGGGCATTCAAGAAGTCACCTCACTACGCATCATACAATCCTAACCGTCAAACGATTAAGCCGACCTTAATGCCTTATAGCACTTCTCGTTATACAATTCTAGGTTGTGTTATTTCCGCATAAGAACGCAGGTAAAAAACCCATCCCCATTGGCGTCGGGGAACCGTTGGTTTTGGTGCAGAACACCCCATCCGGGACTGCGCCCGCAAAATGCAGCAACGGCTTGCGCGTTCTCATCCGGCAAGACCGAACAGGTTGCATAAACCAGGATACCGCCATCTGCGACAAGCGTTGCCGCGCCATCAAGCACTTCAGCCTGTGTTTGCATCAGTGCGGCCAGACGGTCCTCTGTCAGACGCCACTTGGCATCCGGGGTGCGCCGCCAGGTCCCGCTTCCGCTGCAGGGTGCATCGCAAAATACCACTTCAAACGCAGGCTGAGCGGCCAGTTGCGCTGTCTCAAGCGTCACGATATCGACCCCTGCCCGCGCAGCACGTACCGGAAGGTCGTTCAGGCGTTGCGGTGCAACATCATGCGCAAAGACCTGTGCTGCGTACATATCGGCAAAGGCCAGTGCCTTGCCACCACCACCGGCGCAGTAATCCAGAATACGCGCGCCCTCCGGCACCGGCGTGTTTTGCACCGCGTCTTGCGAGGCTGCGTCCTGCAACTCGACGGCTCCGGTCAGATAGGCGCGTGTGGTTTTGACGCGACGCGGATTTTCGGTGACACGCAGACAGCCCGCAACCATAGGGTGCAACGCAGTACCAACCCCCTCATCGGCCAAAGCCCGCATTGCCTGCGCCGCCGTCCCTTTGCGTCCGTTCACCCGCAGGAACACTTCGGCGCGGCCTTGCTGCACAAGCGCCGCCGCCTCGGCCCGATCATCCAGCCCTGCGGTCCAAAGCGGCCAGAGCCAATTCGGCAGGTCGCACCGCGCAGCATCGGAAAGGTCCAGAGGTATCTCGGATGCCGCCCGTTCCGCCACGCTCAACGGTGCCGGTGCATGGCCTTCACCTGAAAAAAGCGCATCAAGGTCCCACCCTTCGCGCACCGCCAACCGCTGCATCAGGCTACGGCCTGTCCCATCACCCAAAGACCGTTTGGCGCGCAGCACGTCAAACACATGGTCACGCACCGCTGCACGGTCCTTGGACCCCGCAAAACGACTGTTCCGCGCCCAGCCTGTCAGGGCCTGCTCCGCCGCTGCACCATCTTGGATTTGATCAAGCACCGCAATCGCGGCGGCCACACGCGCGCCGGGGGTCATGCGCTAGCCGACCCGGTAATTCGGGCTTTCGCGGGTGATACGCACGTCATGCACATGGCTTTCCTTCAGGCCGGCACCTGTGATTTTCACAAAAGTACAGTTCTTGCGCATCTCGTCGATCGTTGCACAGCCCGTATATCCCATCGCCGCGCGCAAACCGCCCACCAACTGGTGCAGAACCGCATGGGCAGAGCCTTTGTAAGGCACCTGCCCCTCGATCCCCTCCGGCACCAGTTTGTCACTGGCGGCTTCTTTCTGGAAATAACGGTCAGCCGATCCGCTGGCCATCGCGCCCAAACTGCCCATCCCGCGGTAGGATTTGAAAGACCGGCCCTGATAGAGAATCACCTCGCCGGGGCTTTCGTCTGTTCCCGCGATCATCGAGCCGACCATCGCACAGGAAGCGCCTGCCGCAATCGCCTTGGCAAAATCGCCCGAGAACTTGATACCGCCATCGGCAATCACCGGCACATCGCCCGCACCCGCAGCGCAATCCATGATCGCGGTCAACTGCGGCACACCGACACCTGCGACCATGCGTGTGGTGCAAATGGAGCCGGGGCCGATACCGACCTTCACCGCATCCGCCCCCGCACCGATCAGCGCCCTGGCCGCTTCGGCAGTGGCAATGTTGCCCGCCACGATCTGCACCTCGTTGGACAGCTTCTTGGCGCGCTCCACCGCTTTGGCCACGCCTTCGGAATGGCCGTGTGCTGTATCGATCACGATCATGTCGACACCGGCATCGACAAGGGCCTCGGCGCGTTCGTAACCACTGTCGCCGACACCGGACGCTGCCGCGACGCGCAAGCGCCCCAGCCCGTCCTTGCAGGCCATAGGGTTCAACACCGCCTGCTCGCTGTCCTTGAGGGTCAACAAACCTGTCAGCCTGCCGGTACCGTCGGTGATCAGCAGCTTTTCGATCCGGCGCGCCTGCATCAGCGACCGGGCGTCATCAAGGTCGGCAGGTTCTTGCAGGACCGCAAGGTTATCGGTCGTCATCATCACGCTGACAGGCGTGTTGTCATCCTGCGCGAAACGCATATCGCGGTTTGTGACGATGCCGACGACCTTGCCATCGGCACCCACAACAGGAAAACCGGTAATCCGGTAGCGTTCCATCAGGGCCTTGGCATCGGCCAGCGTTTGATCGGGGCGCAAGGTGACGGGGTTATAGACCGTACCGGAAACAAAGCGCTTAACACGTCGGATTTCCTTGGCCTGATCTGCGACGTTAAGGTTCTTGTGGACAACGCCGATCCCGCCTGCCTGCGCCATCGCAATCGCCATGCGGCTTTCTGTGACGGTATCCATCGCACTGGACATCAACGGGATATTCATCGCGATGGACCGGGTCACCCGTGTCCGGGTGTCCGCCGTCGACGGCAGCACGCTGGATGCCCCCGGCACCAACAGAACATCATCAAAAGTGAGTGCCTCGCGAATCTCCATCAACCAGTCTCCTTGGGTGGTAGCGTTGGCACGTCCCTATTGCATGGATGCGCTATAACCGAAAGGCCAAAGTGCGCAAAACCAGACTTGTGATTGCGCCACAATAGGCGCAAGATCATATGTATGATGCTGGATGTGGCTCCGAAGGTCGGCACACTGCACCGTTTTGGACGGATTGCGGCAAAGCTGGTTATTGTTTTGCTGCTCGTCTACATGGCCAAAGTCGGCATTGATCTATTGATGGCCAAGATCGCTCTATTTGAAAGCGACGCCGCCGCCCGCGCAATGACCGGTCTGATCATCACTGTACTGGTCGGCTACGCGATATTGCTCGCGATACCCTTTGTCCCCGGCGTTGAAATCGGCTTCGCGATCCTGCTTCTTGAAGGAGCGAAGGCCGCACCGGTGGTCTATCTTGCCACCGTCAGCGGGTTGCTGCTGGCCTTCATGGTCGGGCAATATGCGCCACTGCCCCGCCTGATCCGCTTTTCCGAGGATCTTTGCCTGCATCGTATTGCCGGCCTTCTTTCAAGCATCCACAACACGCCGCAGCAGGACCGCCTGCGCGCAATGGAAAGCCGTATGCCTGCGTGGCTTGCACCGATCTTTTGCAACTATCGCTATGTCACGCTTGCTCTGGCAATCAATCTTCCCGGCAATATCGCACTGGGAGGCGGCGGCGGGATCATGATGGTGGGTGGGCTAAGCCGCCTCTTTCAGGCACGTCTTGTTGCAATCACGGTGATTTTGGCGACACTTCCTTTGCCCTTGGCTGTGTGGATTCTCGGGACGAACATCCTGCAATAAACGGCAATGCCGCTGCTCATAGTTATTATGACGGATACGAGCCTTTCTATTGGCGGGGCCACATATACATTCAGGCCAAGACAATACAGGCGCGCAAAATGTCCAAAGACCCTCTCGTCATTTTCACCCCCTCCGGCAAACGGGGGCATTTCCCCGTGGGGACCCCCGTTTTGACGGCAGCACGGCAACTTGGTGTCGATCTTGACAGCGTCTGCGGCGGGCGCGGTATCTGTTCGAAATGCCAGATTACGCCGTCCTACGGGGAATTTTCCAAGCATGGTGTGACCGTCGCCGATACCGCCCTGTCCGAATGGAACAGCGTCGAACAACGCTATGACGACAAGCGCGGATTGAAAAAAGGGCGCCGTCTGGGGTGTCAGGCTACGATCCAAAGTGATGCGGTGATCGATGTGCCCGCCGAAAGCCAGGTGCACAAGCAGGTCGTGCGCAAGCGGGCCG
The DNA here is from genome assembly GCF_046498525.1 of Yoonia sp. Taxonomy (GTDB): domain Bacteria; phylum Pseudomonadota; class Alphaproteobacteria; order Rhodobacterales; family Rhodobacteraceae; genus Yoonia. The sequence goes on along the minus strand of NZ_JAWOAN010000281.1, from coordinate 787 downwards.
AGGCGCGCGATATTGTCCTGAACCCTTCGACTCGGCTCTATTACGTCGAAGTGGCGGAACCGGATATGCATGACCCGTCGGGCGATCTGGAACGCCTGCAACAGGCTCTGACCCGCGATTGGGAGCTGCCACATCTGGAAGCAGACCTCAGTGTGCTCAAAACCATGCAAAGTGCTTTGCGCAAAGGTGCGTGGAAAGTCACCGTCGCCGTCCACCTTGGCGATGCGGTCTTCAGCCCGCGGATCATCCAGATCTGGCCGGGGTTCTACGAAGGCACGCTTTACGGTTTGGCCGTTGACCTTGGGTCCACCACCATCGCAGCCCACCTGTGCGACCTGCAATCCGGCGAGGTCGTCGCCTCATCCGGCATCATGAACCCGCAAATCCGCTTTGGCGAAGACCTGATGAGCAGGGTCAGCTATGGCATGATGAACCCCACCGGTTCGGACGAGATGACAAAGGCGGTGCGTGAAGGCATGAACGCGCTCTTCGTGCAAATCGCAACTGAGGCGGGGATTGACCGCAATCTGATCATGGACGCAGTTTTTGTCTGCAACCCCGTCATGCACCATCTCTTTTTGGGGATCGACGCCTACGAACTGGGGCAAGCGCCGTTTGCGCTGGCCACATCCGAATCCATCTCGCTGCGCGCGACAGAACTGGACCTGAACCTGCACCCTGCGGCACGGGTTTATCTGCTGCCTTGTATCGCAGGACACGTCGGTGCCGATGCGGCAGCGGTGGCCCTGTCCGAAGCGCCGGACAAATCCGAAGACCTTGTGCTGAT
>NZ_JAWOAN010000266.1:0-6051 GCF_046498525.1 Yoonia sp. | reverse complement strand
TGCTCAGGATCATTCATAACCGTGGTTTCTGGTCGCTTATGGGGCCACCTGACGCGCTCAGGCGCGACCTGATCCGTGTCTCTCTGGCTGTGTCTTTGTGGTTGCTGGTGTTGGAGTTATTACCCCCTTGGATCAACCCCGCCGATCTTGCCGACGTGCGCGATATCGGTGTCTGGGCGGCGCTGGCTGTTATCGCGATTCCAGCCTTGCTTGTGCAGGTCGGCACCGAAGAGATGCTCTTTCGTGGCTACCTGCAACAGCAGTTCGCCTGCCTGTCCAACAGCCGGTGGGTGTGGATGTTTGTACCATCGGCGATGTTCGGCGCGTTGCATTTCTGGAACGGGAACGGGGCGGCTGAAGGGGTGCTGTGGGCAATTTGGGCCGTGACGCTCGGGATGGCCTGCGCCGATCTCACGGCGCGAACGGGGAATCTGGGGGCTGCAATCGGGCTGCATTTGGCCAACAACGCTTTTGCCCTCCTCATCGTGGGGGTGCAGGGCTGGCCATCATCGGGCCTTGCCCTCTTTCTTTACCCCTACGAGGACCCTGCGCTTTATGCCCATGGGATTGAGGCGTTGCTCAGCCCCGCGATCATCTTTCAGATGGTCACGATGCTGCTGTCGGTGGTGATCATGTGGCTTACGGCAAGGATTGCGCTGCGGCGCTGATTGCATTTCGTGCCGCACCATCATATTTGGTCCCTGCAATATCCTGTAAAGGCCGCGTCTATGAACTGGATCACCAACTACGTCCGCCCCACGATCAACTCGCTGTTTTCACGCCGCGAGGTGCCGGACAATCTTTGGACCAAATGCGACGACTGCGGCACGATGCTGTTTCACCGCGAACTGGCGGACAACCTGAATGTCTGCACCAACTGTGGCCATCATATGCCGATCGGAGCGCGGGACCGGCTGAAGTCGATCTTTGACGGTGGCGTTTTCGTCGAGGTCGCGGTGCCCGAACCCGTCGTCGATCCGCTGCATTTCCGCGACCAGAAGAAATACACCGACCGCATCAAGGAAGCCCGCAAGAAAACGGGTGAAAAAGATGCGATGCTGGTGGCCGAAGGCGAAATGGGCCGCACTGGTGTGGTGGTTGCCGTTCAGGACTTTTCCTTCATGGGCGGGTCGATGTCGATGTATGTTGGCAATGCCATTGTCGCTGCCGCTGAGCGGGCCGTCATACTTAAGCGTCCGCTGATCCTGTTTTCGGCGGCCGGTGGCGCACGGATGCAGGAAGGTATCCTTGGCCTGATGCAAATGCCGCGCACGACCATCGCGGTGCAGATGCTGAAAGAGGCGGGGTTGCCCTACATCGTCGTACTGACACACCCCACGACTGGCGGCGTCACGGCATCCTATGCGATGCTGGGTGACGTGCAGATTGCCGAGCCCAACGCGCTGATCGGCTTTGCCGGCGCGCGCGTGATCGAACAGACCATCGGCGAAAAGCTCCCCGAAGGTTTCCAGCGTGCGGAATATCTGCTGGATCACGGGATGCTGGACCGGGTGACAAAGCGCACTGATCTCAAGGATGAGTTGGTGACGATTGTGCGCCTGCTGATGAAGCAGGACCCGCCCGTCAAGGGTGATCTGCCCGCCCCAGAGATCAAGTCGGAAGCCGCCGAAGAAATCGCGGCTGCGGAAGAACTGGCCAAGTGACCCAAAGTTCTGATGTGATCCTTGATCGGATGATGGCCCTGCACCCCAAGGTCATCGACCTGACCTTGGACCGTGTCCGGCGACTGCTGGAGGCCGTCGGCAATCCACAAGATCGTCTGCCCGCCGTCATCCACGTGGCCGGGACCAATGGCAAAGGGTCCACCCAAGCGATGATCCGCGCGGGGTTGGAGGCAGGTGCATCAAAGGTCCATGCCTATACATCCCCCCATCTGGCCCGCTTTCATGAACGGATTCGACTGTCAGGAGAGTTGATCACGGAAGAGGCGCTGACGGATGTGCTGGACCGCTGCTATATCGCGAACGGTCCCGATCCGATCACATATTTCGAAATCACGACAGTTGCGGCGCTGCTGGCCTTTGCTGAAACACCTGCCGATTACACCCTGCTGGAGGTCGGCCTTGGCGGGCGGCTGGATGCGACCAATGTGATCCCTGATCCTGCCATCACCATCATCACCCCCGTTGATTTGGACCACCAGCAGTTTCTGGGCGATACGCTTGGCGCCATCGCGGGCGAGAAGGCGGGCATTATCAAACGCGGTGTCCCCTGCGTGGTGGGCCCGCAGCATCCAGAAAGCATAGACGTGATCGAGGCGCGGGCCGCATCACTCGGTGCGCCGCTACTCGCGTATGGTCAACACTGGCATGTCGACGTCGAGCGGAACCGACTGATCTATCAGGATGAACGCGGCTTGCTCGACTTGCCGCGGCCCAACCTGCTCGGTCCGCATCAGGTGATGAACGCCGGTGCTGCGATTGCGGCACTCCGCGCGCTGGGCAAGGATGAAGTCGCCTGCGAAGCGGCGGTAACACGCGCCTATTGGCCCGGCCGCATGGAAAAACTGACCAAAGGTGCTTTGGTCGATCTTGCTGCTCCGGCCGAACTTTGGCTGGACGGTGGGCACAACCCGGCAGCAGGTCAGGCTTTGGCCGAGACGTTGCGCGAACAACCTGTCCGCCCGACCCATTTGATCTGCGGGATGCTGAATACCAAGGACATCAGCGGCTACCTGCGACATTTGGCGGGGGTGGCAGAGACGCTGACGGCTGTTTCAATCCCCGGTGAGAGCGCGACAATCCCGGCGGCGCAGACCGCAGCGGAAGCGGAAAACGCAGGCTTGCCCGCACGAGTTGCGGATGATGTGCAGGCAGCTATTGCAGCAATTGTCGCGCAGTCGCCAAATGCGCGGATTTTGATCTGCGGCTCGCTCTATCTGGCGGGTCATGTGATGCGGGAGAATGGTGCTTGATCAGAGGATTGGCGGTTGCGACATGTCTGTTGGCCAACAGTGCCGACGCAGCGGATTTCTATTTCTGCTGGGAAGGCGCGAACGGCCATACGATGACCGGACAAATGAGCATCAATCCCACGGCGCTGAACAAACCGATCGTCACGCAGGATGATGTCACGCTCTTCAGGATCGCCGGTTATCGGGACGGGCAATTGCTGGGCAAATGGGATATGGCCAGCCGTGACGACGATGATAGCTGGTTTCTCAACTACGATCCGGCACGCAGTGTCTTTATGACGCCGGGTGAAATGGGGCTCGGGGTCAGTCAGGCGTGGAACGCTGATGGAACAGCAACGGACTGTGGCACCCCCGGTTTTGGTTTCAACCTCGGAAATTTCGCGCAGGATTTCTGTCTCAACGGTGTTTGGGTCGAAGAAAGCGGGATGCCTCCCGAGACTCCGTTTCTGGTCAGCCCGGTCCCGGTCGACCCGCTTTGTCGGGTGTATGCCCCAACAAGTTGAGCGATTCGCGAATCAGTCTCTTGACTGCGAATCACTTCATCGCTTAGTGTCATTGGTAACGTAAAGCGCCATATTTAATAGGCGCAGACGGGCAGTATTGGCAGGGCGAGCAGGCGGGCCGTAATGGCCTGTCTTCTTGTGCGTGACGGTGCCCTGATATTCTCCCGGGCGCCGCCGTCTGCAACAATTTGCCACCACGACTTTGCGCGATTTGCATGACAGCCTGTGCGCAGCTAGGGTATGGGGACTCCCAGGGGAAGGGTAGGCAATGACTGTCTTGAAACGTTCATTTATAGGGGCCGTGACGGCCTTTATGATCTCGGGTGCGGCCGCGAATGCCGCGCAAATTGATGCTGGCGCGTACCTTGCGGCAAAACAGGCCGGTCTGGCCAGCGATTTTGCCGAAGCATCGCGGTATTTTTCTCAGGGTCTGCTTGCTGATCCGTCAAATCCCTATCTGCTCGAAAACGCGATGACATCGTGGATCGCACTGGGCGATGTCGACCGTGCTATTCCGCTGGCACAGGCAATTGTTGATTACGGGTATGACAGTCAGATCGCCAACCTCACATTGATGATCGCGGATGCCAAAGCAGGTGATTGGGCCTCGATCTTCAATGCGCTGGACGCAGGGCGGAGTATCGGGCCGCTGGTCGATGGGTTGTCCAAGGGATGGGCGTATCTGGGGCAGGGAGACATGACAAATGCGCTCGCAAGCTTCGATGCGGTGATCGCGGCGGATGGCATGCTGGTCTATGGGCTGACCCACAAGGCCTATGCGCTGGCCTCTGTCGGTGATTTCGAAGGGGCCGAGGCGATCTTTTCGGGGCAAGTTCCCGGTGGCATGCGGTACAGCCGTCAAAGCGCGATTGCCCACGCTCAAATTCTCAGCCAGTTGGGGCGCAACGCAGATGCGCTTGGTCTCGTCGATAAGATTTTCGGGGATCAGCTTGACGTGGGAACTGCCAAACTACGCGCACAACTGGCCGCAGATGAGGCCGTGGCCTATAGTGCCGTGCGATCGCCGACCCAAGGACTTGCCGATCTGTTTATCGTCATCGCTGATATCGTGCGTGGCGACGCACCCAAGCAGTTCACCCTGATGTATGCGCGCGCTGCAACCTACCTTTGGTCAGGGCATACTCCGGCAGTCTTGATGAATGCCGCCCTGCTGGAGGACCTCGCACAATATGACCTCGCGAATGCAGCCTATGCCTCTGTGTCGCGCGATGACCCGTCGTTTCATGCCGCAGAGCTTGGACGGGCCGACGTGTTGCGCGCGGCAGGCCGCAAGGACGCGGCGATCGAGGTGCTTGACGCACTTAGCCGCAGCCATCCGGATTTGCCGGAGGTTTATGCGACAAAAGGCGATACATTGCGGCAGGCCGAACGCTATGGCGAGGCTATCGCAACCTACTCGCGCGCGCTTGAGCTTTATGACGACCGCGATAATGCGCGCTGGTTTGTCTATTACACACGCGGAATCTCGCATCATAAGATAGATGATTGGCCCGGTGCAGAGGCTGACTTCCGGTCGGCCCTCGCACTGCGCCCTGACCATCCGCAAGTCCTGAACTATCTGGGCTACTCACTGGTGGAACGCGGTGAAAAGCTGGATGAGGCATTGGGGATGATCGAAACGGCGGCCGCCACCCAACCCGATAATGGGGCCATCGTGGATAGTCTCGGTTGGGTCTACTTCCAGCTAGGCCAATATGAGGAGGCGGTTTTTCAACTTGAGCGGGCCGCGTCTCTGGAGCCGGTCGATCCGGTGATCAACGATCATCTGGGTGACGCGCTCTGTCAGCGCATCGTGCGCAATGCCGTGCAGGCGGCCGGCATAGAAAAGCCGGCGACCGTGCATTCGCTGCGTCATTCTTTCGCGACCCACATGTTGCTGAACGGCGTGGATCTGCGGGAGATACAGGGCTATCTCGGCCATGCCAGCGTAGAGACAACGATGATATATACCCATGTGGTCAAGACCATGCGCAACCGCGCGATGAGTCCGCTGGACAGTTTGGCGAACATGCAGACGATTGTCGGCGGAAATCAAATAGCAGACTGAGTCGAAATACGTTTGAATCCGGCCGGCGATTAGTCTAGATTGCGCCGTCTTCTGCAATTCGACAGAATAGGGGTTTTGATATGGACAAGGCGGGTATAATCAGGCTGATCATCGCAATTATCGTGGGCGGCGGCATCGGAGCCCTGATGGGTTATTATGGGCAATGCTCCTCGGGGACATGCCCCCTCACCGCCACGCCTTATCGCGGCGCGATCTACGGAGCTGTTCTGGGTTTGCTCTTCGGGCTTTCCCTTGGCGCCGATCGACGCAGTGATCCGTCGGCGACCGAATCCGACGACGAAACCAGGGTGCTCGAAGAAGAGGAAAAAGGGGAGAAATGAGAGTGGTTGGAGAAAGATCGATTGTGACCACGACCGCGAAATAAATATTCGACAGCCGCCCTCGGAAACGCCGATCTCCAGATCGGCATGAGCAGGAAAAGATCCTGAACCGACAATCCGCTCGCTTCGTTGAACCTAGAAAGAGCAGTTGACAGCATGAAACCAATACACTTCGTCGCCAATCTTAGTCACTTCACTTCGTCG
>NZ_JAWOAN010000236.1:0-8474 GCF_046498525.1 Yoonia sp. | reverse complement strand
CAGATGATGCGGGTCGGCGCGCCGGTCTTTTCCATCGAACGTATCTGCACGGGGCTGGTATGGGTGCGCAGCACATGCGGCGGGCGGTCGTCACCTGCGGCGCGGTGGGTATAGAAGGTGTCCATCTCGGCCCGCGCGGGGTGGTGACCGGGGATGTTGAGCGCGTCGAAATTATACCAATCGCTTTCGATCTGCGGACCTTCGGCAACGCGAAAGCCCATGTCGGCGAAGATCGCGGTGACCTCTTCGGTCACCTGACTGATCGGGTGGATGGTACCCTGCGGGCGCGCGCGTGACGGCAGGGTAACATCCAGCCATTCATCGCGCAGACGGGCATCAAGCGCGGCATCGGCCAGCGCTGCTTTCTTGGCGGCCAACGCGCTGTTGATCTCGTCCTTGAGCGCGTTGAGCGCGGGGCCTGCGACCTGGCGTTCTTCGGGGCTCATCTTGCCCAGTTCGCGCATCTGCAAACTGATCTCGCCCTTCTTGCCCACGGCCTGCACGCGGAGGTTTTCTATCGCGGCCTCATCGGCGGCATTGGCAATCAGGGTCAGGTATTTTTGTTTCAGATCGTCCATCGGGCGCCTCTTGCAATCATCCCAGCGGGGTTAGCGAAATGGCGACATGGTTGCAAGCAGCACGAACATTCCCGCAGCCCCTTGGTGGGCGGCCCGACTGTCTGTCCAGTCATCATCTTATACGTAGATCAAAAGGGGACGGGCCTGCCGCAAACGGTTTCCGGCCCCGACTGGCGTTTTGCGCCACCATACTGCCCTTGAAGCCACCACCCCCCCGTCTTGAGTGCAAGACATGCGACTGGCGCGGATTGGTCCGACATCGGCTTTCGTACCACTCCAAACATCTGCGATGTGAATGACATGCGCCAAGCGCGTCCATCAAAAGATCACAATTGAGGTTCATTCTCCTTAATCCTGCCGAACTAAGCACACATAGCTCAGATACCAAGCGCGTGAAATGAAACTCAAGATACTGGCTTTCAGTGAGTATTTAGTCGAAACTTGTAAGGTTGCGTCAATTGTCCAGTCTATTCAGCAACACAATTTGTCTTTCAGATTGTGACCAAAACACCCGCGTCACTGGCGCTCGTGCTTTCCTTAAAAAATTCCATCAGGATGAGCGTGGCGTTGCAACGGTCGATTTCGTGGTCCTGACCGCGATCACCGTTATACTCGGGTTGGGAGCGTCCGTCACTCTCGTGAATGGGACCCGGGCTTTTGCTACTGACGTCGTCGCCGCTCTGAGTGGGACCCAGCCGCTCGATACAAGCAACAGCGCGAGCGGCGCGGACGGTGGCAGCACCGCAGGCGGCGGTAGCAGCGCAGGCGGCGGTAGCAGCGCAGGCGGCGGTAGCAGCTCGGGTGGCGGTAGCAGCTCGGGTAGCGGAAGTAGCGCAGGTGGTGGCAGCAGCAACGGCGGTGGCGGTGGCAACAGCGGTGGCAACGGCAACGGCAACGGCAACAGCGGTGGCAATGGCAATGGCAATGGCAATGGCAACGGTGGTGGCAACGGCAACAACGGCAACGGCAACAGCGGTGGCAACGGCAACAACGGCGGTGGCAACAACGTAGGTAACGGCAATAATGGCGGTGCAAACAACACTGGTGGCGGTAATTCCAAAAGCAAGCAATCACGCAATAGATAGCGGCAAACACGGTCGCCAGCCCCGCGTGTCTTCAGAATTGGTTGGTTCATGGACTCAAGTAGAAGATAAACGCAGGACAAAAATCCGCTTCATCTTGCTGGCGAGATGTTCCAGAAAGCAACGCCGTCCGCAGGCGTCGGCCTGCCATATCGCAAAATAAAAGGCCGCCCAGTTTCCTGCGCGGCCTTTTCATTTCAAGCAGTTGCGTGGCTTAGGCAGCCAGCGCATCCTTGGCTTTGCCGACGACAGCAGCAAATGCCTCAGGCTCGTTCACGGCCAGATCGGCGAGGACCTTGCGGTCAACTTCGATGCCAGCCAGTGTCAGGCCGTTGATGAACTTGGAGTAGTTCAGTGTCTCATCAACCGCACGCACACCTGCGTTGATCCGCTGGATCCACAAAGCGCGGAAATTGCGCTTGCGGTTGTGGCGGTCGCGGGTTGCATATTGGTTGGCCTTGTCGACCGCCTGTGCCGCGACCTTGAAGGTCTTGGAGCGACGATCGTAATATCCTTTGGCAGCGTCGAGTACTTTCTTGTGACGACGGTGCGTGACGGTTCCACCTTTAACGCGCATATCTCAAATCCCTCTAATTAACGTGCGTAAGGCATCATCGGCTTGATGATACCTTCGTCAGCTTTGCTCAATGTGGTTGTCCCACGAGCGTTACGGAGGAATTTGTTGGAACGCTTGATCATTCCGTGGCGCTTACCAGCCTGGCCGGCCAGAATACGACCAGTGGCCGTCACTTTGAACCGCTTCTTGCAGCTCGATTTTGTCTTCATCTTCGGCATTTCCGTCTCCTGTTTTAGATCGGTCGAAACGCGCGACTCGGCATGCCATGTTGGCCGGACGCGCGGGCTCAAGGGTGGCGGATACGACAGCACCAGCGCCATTGCAAGGGTATTCGGTGTGAGAACTCGCGATTTCAGCCCGGCCGGTGCGGCCTAGTTGTTCACCAGACCGCCCACGACATCGACGATGACGTCATCGACCGTCGCCAAAGAATAAACGCCGGGGTTTTCCTGTGCCGCATAGGCAATGGCCCCCCCTCCCAACACCAGCATGATGACTGCCGTTTTGGGCCAGCGCCAGTCAGAATAGGCGCTGACGGCAGACGGAATTGCAAAGGCCACCAACGCAAGGCCAATCACGAATACAAGATCGAAATCCATTGCAGTGTCCTACTTTTGCGCCCCCTTTTGATCCTAGTCCTGATCGGTAGCGTAAATCAAACGTTCCGCGCATGGTGCGACCCGCAAGATATTTGTAGATCCCGGCGTGTTGAACGGGACGCCCGCAGTGACGACGACCATATCTTCTTCGGTGGCAAGCCCTTCGGACTTTGCCGCCCGCACCGCCTCGATCACCGCATCCTTGAAGCGGTCGACATGGCCGGTCACGACACAGTTTGTCCCCCAAGAAAGGCAAAGACGCCGCGCTGTCCTGATATTGTTGGCCAGCGCAATGATTGGCACGCGCGGGCGTTCGCGCGACACCAAAAGCGCGGTGGTGCCGGATTGCGAGAAACAGCAGATCGCCTTGACGTCTGTCGTCTCTGCAATCTCGCGCGCAGCCGAGACGATCCCGTCGGCGACGGTCTTGCCCTCGGATCGGCGCGACGCTTCGATGATTTCGGTATAGGTCGGGTCGGCCTCGACCTCGCCGGCGACGTTGTTCATCGTGGTGACAGCTTCGATAGGGTAAGAACCGGCAGCCGATTCCGCCGACAGCATGATCGCGTCGGCACCTTCGTAAATCGCGGTCGCCACGTCCGACACTTCGGCACGCGTGGGCATCGGGGAATCGATCATGGATTCGAGCATCTGCGTCGCCACGATCACCGGCTTGGCGGCGGCACGGCATTTGCGCACCAGTTGTTTCTGGATCGGCGGCACGTTCTGCACCGGCAGTTCCACACCCAGATCGCCCCGGGCCACCATGATACCGTCTGATACCGCAAGGATACTGTCAAAAACCTTTACCGCGTTCGGCTTTTCGATCTTGGACAGGATCGCGGCACGGCCCTTGACCAGTGCGCGCGCCTCTTCCACATCCGCAGGTCGCTGCACGAAAGACAGCGCAAGCCAGTCCACGCCCAGTTCGCACACGAATTCCAGATCCTTGCGGTCTTTTTCGGACAAGGCCGCCAAGGGCAGGACAACGTCAGGCACGTTAACACCCTTGCGGTTGGAAATCGTGCCCCCCACGACGACCTCGCAATTGGCGAAATTGGCACCGCAGTCCTTGACCCGCAGCTTGATCTTGCCGTCGTTGACCAGCAGGTGTGAACCGGGCTCAAGCGCATCGAAGATTTCTTTGTGAGGCAGTTTGACCCGGTTCAGGTCGCCGTCTGCATCATCGAGGTCAAGGCGGAAAGACGCCCCTTCGACCAGTTCTTCTTCGCCATTCGCGAAAACCCCGACGCGGAGTTTCGGACCTTGTAAATCGGCCAGAATCGCAATTGGACTGTTGAGGTCTTTTTCAACCTGCCGGATGATTTCATGACGTAACTTGATTTCGGCATGGTCACCGTGCGACATATTCAGGCGGAAAACATCCGCACCGGCCTCGTGGAGCGCCCGGATCATTTCGTAATCATTCGATGCAGGCCCAAGTGTGGCTACAATTTTTACATTGCGGTGGCGTTTCATGTTTATTCCCTCGTGCGTCTGGTTCATCCCGCTGGCCCGTTAGCGGTAACAGCGTGCGTTGCGCCCTTATTGCGCAATTCCATTCCTGCTTCAACTAGCCTAAACGCTGTGTCAAAGGAATGACACTGCAATGACCTACGAACCATTCGAAATCATAGGCGCGGATCGGCCCGGACGGTGGCTTGTCGCCTGCGATCATGCGACAAATAACATACCCGATTGGGTGCATGGCGGCGATCTTGGGCTGCCTGCGGCGGATATGTGCCGACACATCGCCTATGACATCGGTGCTGCGGGTGTGACGCGGCGATTGGCTGAGGCTTTGAACAGCCCCGCGCTCCTGTCGCGCTTTTCGCGTCTGGTATGCGATCCAAACCGTGGCGAGGATGATCCGACAATCATGATGCGCCTTTATGACGGGACCATTATTCCGGGTAATCGCAACGCCGATGAGGCCGAAAAAGAAGAACGGCTGCAACGGCTCTACCGCCCGTATCACGCCGCCTATGCCGATCTGGCCAACAAGATCGACAGCCCGGTGATCTGCGCCGTGCATAGTTTCACACCCCGTTTGAACGGACGGCACCCGCGCCCTTGGGAAATCGGCGTGCTTTATGCCGATGATGACCGGCTGGCGCTGCCCTTCATGGAGGCCAGCCGCGCCCAAGGCTGGTGCACCGGTGACAACCAACCCTACCCAGGCCACCTGCCTGGCGATGCTGTGGACCGCCACGCCCTACGATACGGGCGGCCCAACGTCTTGATCGAGCTACGTCAGGACCTGATCGCGGATGAAGCCGGACAAACACTCTGGGCAAACCGGCTTGCAACGATATTATCAGACACACTCGCCCAATCGGGCCTTTGAGGAGGACACGCCATGGACGACCAGACACGTATAGAGCTTGAAGCCGCCGCCTTTCGCCGCCTGCAAAAGCACTTGATGGAAGACCGGACCGACGCGCAGAACATCGACATGATGAATTTGGCCGGGTTCTGCCGGAACTGCCTCGCGCGCTGGTATCAGGAAGCGGCGAACGAACGCGGTATTCCGATGACCAAGGAAGAAGGTCGCGAGGCATTCTACGGGATGACAATGGCTGAATGGAAGGCCAACTATCAGACCGATGCAACCGCCAAGGCGCAGGCGGCCTTCAAGGACAGCCACGAATAGGACAATCATGCTCGAACGCCTTACCGCATTTTTTGGCAATCCCGGCGGCTATCACACCCCCCTGCCCGAGGCCGATGCCAGCCACGCCATGGGAGCGCTTTTGGTGCGCGCGGCCAAGGCCGACCATACCTATCTTGTCGAAGAAATCGCGATGATCGACAAGATCCTCGCCAGACGGCACGGCATCAACCCTGTCGCCGCCGCCAAGATGCGCGCCGAATGTGAACTGCTTGAACGCAAGATGCCGGACACGACCGGTATCGCGACGATCCTCGAACATGCCATCGGCACCGAGGAAAAAGAGGCCACGCTGATCGCACTCTGGCAGGTCGTCTTTGCGGATGGGGTGAGCCACGACGAAGAAGACCAGCTTCTGCACCAGATCGAAGCGGTGCTGGGTGTCGCGCCGGAACGGGCGAAGGAATTGCAGGCGCAGGCGGAAGGGTAGGACGGGTAACACCGCCCCACTTGTCAAACAGGCGTGAATTGACGCGTCCTTACAATTGACTTATCGAGTTACGGTTTTTGTGCAAGTCGGCATAATCCGCAGGTCAAGGCCCGCACCAACACCACAATATCACAAGGAGCTGGCGGGGCATGCCCCGCCCTACACGGCCACCTTACGGCTCTCTTCCAGATAAATCTCGCGCAGCCGCGCCGCAACCGGCCCCGGGACGCCCGCGCCAACGGCGACACCATCCACTTCGATCACGGGCATCACAAATGTGCTGGCCGAGGTGATAAACGCCTCATCCGCCTCCTGCGCCTCAGAAATCGTAAAGCTGCGCTCTTCGACCTGCATCTGTGCTTCGCGGGCAAACCGCAACACAGCGGCGCGGGTGATCCCGTGCAGTATTTCATTGCCCAGATGGCGGGTGATGATCGTGTTTCCCTTGATGATATAGGCGTTATTCGAGGTGCCTTCGGTCACCGCCCCATCCTCGACCATCCATGCATCATCGACACCGGCAGCCTTGGCCATCATCTTGCCCATCGAGGGAAACAGCAGTTGCACCGTCTTGATGTCGCGGCGGCCCCAGCGCTGGTCTGCGATGGAAATCACCTTGATGCCCTTTTTGGCCGCAGGGCTGTTGGCAAGGCCCGGCTTGTTCTGCGTAAAAAGCACGACAGTCGGCGGCGTCGTCTCTGGGTCAGGGAAGACAAAATCGCGGTCATCGGGCGCACCGCGGGTGATCTGCAAATAGATCATCCCCTCTTCAATCCCGTTCAGGCGGACCAGTTCGCGGTGCACCTCCAACAAATCCGGCAGCACCTCTGGATGCGGCATATCAAGTTCAGTCAATGACCGTTCCAGCCGCCTGGCATGCCCTGCGAAATCAATCAACTTGCCGTCCAGAACAGAGGTCACTTCATATACCCCGTCGGCCATCAGGAAACCGCGATCAAAGATCGACACCTTGGCTTCGTTTTCTGGCAGGTACTCGCCGTTCACATAGACTGTGCGCATGGTCATCCCCAAAGTGCTGCGGCGGGCGGATGCACGCCGTCTTGATCGAATTTCAAAGGTTCTTTCCGGTCTTCGGCCAATAATAAAGGCCCGTCAAGGTCCGTGAAAGCCACACCCTGCGCAAGGATCGTGGCAGGTGCCATCGCAAGCGACGATCCCACCATGCAGCCGACCATGACGCCGTAACCTTCGGCTTGTGCCTGCCGCTTGAGCGCCAACGCCTCGGTCAAGCCACCTGTCTTGTCCAGCTTGATATTCACGATATCATATTTGCCCCGCAGGGCAGGCAAGCTGGCGCGGTCGTGGCAGCTTTCGTCGGCGCAAACCGGCAAGGGGCGGGCAATCTCGGCCAGCATGTCGTCCTGTCCGGCAGGCAAAGGCTGTTCGACCATCTGCACGCCAAGGCGGATCAGATGCGGGGCCAGATCGCCATAGACCTCGGCGGTCCAGCCCTCATTGGCGTCCACGATGATGCGGGAATCAGGGGCACCACGCCGGACTGCCTCAAGACGGGCCATGTCGTCAGGTGTGCCAAGCTTGATCTTCAGCAGTGGACGCGATGCATTCAAGGCCGCCTGCTTTTCCATGGCCTCGGGCGTATCAAGTGACAGGGTATAGGCCGTCACTTCAGGCGCAGGCTCTGGCAGACCCAGCAAATCCCATACCCGCTTGCCTGCACGTTTGGCCGCATGATCCCAAAAGGCGCAATCGAGCGCATTGCGCGCCGCACCCGGCGGCAGCGCATCGGGCAATTCAGGCCAAGCGCCGGAAAAACCCTCAATCTGCTCTGTGACACTGTCCAGCGTTTCACCGTAGCGGGCATAGGGTACACATTCGCCAACCCCACTGGCGCCATCGCCTGCAACCCTAACAGTCAGCACCTCGGCCTGCGTCCGCGACCCGCGGCTGATCGTAAAGACCTGCGCCAATTGAAACACGTCACGAACAACAGATATCTGCATGAACCCTCTTCTCATGTTCTAAAATACCTCCGCCGGAGGCACAAAAGTCAATGCGCCAGCGCGCGTCCAAAGCACAACAGCCTATACTGCCGCCAACGCATCTACTAAACGTGCGGCACCCTGACGGAAAGTATCCACCGTCGGAAGGCCCATCCGCTCTTCCACTTTGGCCATATACGCCAGCGCCTCTTCCTCGGAAAGATGCTGGGTGTTCACCGAAACGCCTACAACCTGACAATCAGGGTTTGCCACGCGTGCAATCGGCAGGGCGGTATCGCGCAATGTCTCAAGGCTGGGCAGACTGTAGTCCGGCAGGCCGCGCATGTGGGTGCGGGTCGGCTCGTGGGCGAGGATCAGCGCGTCAGGCTGGCCGCCGTGGATCAGGGCCATGGTGACGCCGGAATAGGACACATGGAACAGGCTGCCCTGCCCTTCGATATGGTCCCAATGGTCGACGTCATTATCAGGGGTCAGGTATTCGACCGCTCCGGCCATGAAATCCGCGATCACCGCGTCCAGCGGCACACCGCCGCCGGTGATCAGGATACCGGTCTG
>NZ_JAWOAN010000227.1:0-4285 GCF_046498525.1 Yoonia sp. | reverse complement strand
TTCCTGTTTGATGTCGAAAACCAGACGGCGTTCCTTGATCGACAGACCCAGTTTATAGGGTCCAAGCGGCACGTCGCGCCCCTCGCGCTCAGGCAGGGAAAAACTGTTGTCCTCCAGCAGATCGAACATTGCGACTTTGCGTTCCTGATCTATCTCGGGCGTAGGTGGTGGCAGATTGCGATCGTCCAGATCGATATGAGTGATCTTGCTCATGCATCACCCCGATTCAGGCGGTCAAGTCGGGCGCGCACTGACAGGCCATGCGCCTCGAGACTTTCCGAAATGGCAAGCCGTTCCGCAGCCGGACCGATTGCCGCCAGCGCGTCAGGTGTCATGCGTGACAGGGTGGTGCGCTTGATAAAGTCCATGACCGATAGTCCGCTTGAAAACCGTGCCGACCGTGCCGTCGGTAAAACGTGATTTGGACCGCCAATGTAGTCACCAATCGCTTCCGGTGTCCAACCCCCGATAAAGATTGCGCCCGCATGGGTGATCTTTTGGGACAATGGGTCCGCATCAGCGGTGCATATTTCCAGATGCTCCGGTGCGATACGATCCGAAAGCATGACGGCCTCGTCAAAGTCCTTCACCGTGATGATAGCCCCGAAATCACGCCAGCTTGCCCCCGCAATGGCGCGACGCTCCAAAGTTTCCAGCCGCTTTTCCACGGCCTGCGCCACGGCCTGCCCAAAGCCTGCATCATCCGTGATCAGGATCGACTGCGCGCTTTCGTCGTGTTCGGCTTGACTGAGCAGATCGAGCGCGATCCAATCAGGGTCGTTATCCTTGTCGGCGATAACCAAAATCTCTGACGGTCCGGCGATCATATCAATGCCCACCTTACCAAAGACCCGGCGCTTGGCAGCCGCGACAAAAGCATTGCCCGGTCCGGTGATCTTGTCGACAGGCGCAATCGTCTGGGTCCCGTAGGCAAGGGCGGCAATAGCCTGGGCACCCCCGATCCGGTAAATCTCGTCCACGCCGGCAATCCTGGCCGCCATCAGGACCAGCGGATTGGTAACACCATCGGGTGTTGGCACCACAATCGCCAAGCGGCCGACAGCCGCGACCTTCGCCGGGATCGCATTCATCAAGACGGACGATGGATAAGACGCCAAACCGCCCGGCACATAAAGCCCCGCCGCCGAAACCGGCGTCCAGCGCCAGCCGAGTGTCGCGCCCGCATCATCGGTCCACATCGCATCGTCCGGCATCTGTCGCGTGTGATAGGCACGAATGCGTTCTGCCGCCAATTCCAGCGCCGCACGATCTGCGTCATTCACCTTGGCACATTCCGCCGCGATCTCTGCCTCGCTAAAGCGCATCGTCTGCGGCGTCAGTTCCAGCCGGTCAAACTTTGCCGTCAGTTCAAGCACAGCCGCGTCGCCGCGTGCGCGGACATCTGCAATGATGTCAGCGACGACCTGATCCACATCCGGGCTGTCTTCGCGCTTTGCCCCCAAAAGGGCAGTAAAGCGGGCCTCGAAACCGGCATCGGCCGTGGATAGAAACTGTGGCATCATATCACTCCTTGCGAGGCCACGACATAGCGGGGCGGGCAGGGCGCTTCAATGGTGTGTTGCCAGTGTTTTATTCGGGATGCGACGGCGCTTTGGCGGATGGTGCTGCATAGGGGCGGGTCACATCCTGCAAGATGACCTCCAGCGCCTCGACATCCAGCGCAATCACACCATCACCCGCAAGGGTCAGTTCCAACCGCCCCGTGCAGTCTTCGCCGGGGGTGAACGCCATCGCCAGCAGCGAAAACACCATGTCGGGATCGGATTTTTCGATACCCTGGGTTTGCACTTTCATGACATCCTCGACAGCCAGAACCGCCTGTACCCGCTCAAAGCTGCGCTTGCGGGCCTCGGCTTTGGGGGCGTCCTCCCACCGGAAACGGTTGAGCAGAATCGCAAAGCGCCGCGCCTTGCGGTCCCAGCGCATTTCAACCGCCGGAAAGACGGCATCCTGTACCAGAGCCGCCATCACCGATAAATCCTCGGCATCCAACGCCTTAAGGCGCAACGGCGCCTCGCGTCCGTCCTCGAATGTTGCATCCTGCGTCATGTCGAAATCCGTTCAATTTTTGCGCCGACACCACTCAGCTTATCTTCGATGTGTTCATAACCGCGATCAAGGTGGTAAATCCGGCTCACTGTCGTTTCACCTTCCGCCGCGAGGCCCGCAAGGATCAGCGATACCGAAGCGCGCAGATCGGTCGCCATCACAGGGGCACCTTTCAGGCGATCCACACCGCGCAC
Organism: Yoonia sp.; assembly: GCF_046498525.1. GTDB lineage: Bacteria > Pseudomonadota > Alphaproteobacteria > Rhodobacterales > Rhodobacteraceae > Yoonia. The sequence continues at coordinate 2,021 of NZ_JAWOAN010000227.1, read as the reverse complement.
CGTGGCGACGCCGCCATGCACATCTATGTCCGCCCCCATACGGATCAACTCGGGGGCATGCATAAAGCGATTCTCGAAAATCTTTTCTTCCAGAACCGACGTTCCTGTGGCGGTGCACAGCATCGCCATCATCTGGGCCTGCAGATCGGTCGGAAAGCCGGGAAACACCTCGGTCGTGATGTCGACTGCCGCTGCACGCTCGGTCCGGCGTTTGACCTTCAGGCCATCGGGCGTCTCGGTCACATCGACACCGGCGGCATCCAGTTTCTCGACGAAAGACCCCACCAGATCAAGCTTGCCGCCCAGACATTCGACCTCGCCACCGGCGAAAACGGGAGCCAACATATAGGTGCCCAGTTCAATGCGGTCGGTCACAACTGGATGTGTCGCGGCCCCAAGGCGATCAACGCCTTCAATCGTGATCGTGCTGGTGCCTTCGCCCTGGATATGGGCGCCCATGCTGCGCAGGCATTTGGCGAGGTCCACAATTTCGGGTTCGCGCGCCGCATTTTCGATGATGGTCGTCCCCTTGGCCAAAGTCGCCGCCATCAGTACATTCTCGGTCGCGCCCACGGACGCAAAACGAAGCGGCACCCTCGCCCCCTTCAACCCACCAGAGGCCTTGGCGTGCAAATACCCGTCTTTCAGTTTAATCTCGGCGCCCATCGCCTCCAGAGCCGTGACGTGAATATCCATGGGGCGGGCGCCAATGGCACAGCCGCCGGGCAGGGACACGATCGCCTGATGATGACGGGCGAGCAGAGGGCCCAAAACAAGGTTCGATGCGCGCATCTTGCGCACGATCTCGTAATCTGCTGTCGTTGATGTCATCGCGTGGCTGGACAGTACCTGCACCTTGCCATCCTGCATCGCGGTCACTTCGACACCAAGGGATTGCAGCAGCGCGGTCATCGTCGCGATATCAGACAGGCGCGGCGCATTGGTCAGCGTCAGCGGCTCTTCGGACAACAGCGTCGCGGGCATCAAGGCAAGCGCGGCATTCTTGGCCCCCGCAATCGCAATCCTGCCATTGAGCGGTATGCCGCCCGTGACCACAATGGAATCCATTCCCGCCTACTCTTTCTTTTCTGTGTCGGGGCTTGCAGCCCTTGCACGCGCCTGCGCCTTGCGTTTGGCCATATTGGCCTTGAGGGCCGCCTTCAACCTGTCTTCACGGGTTTTGGCAGTCTTGTCGGATTTGCGATTGGCATCTTTGTCGGTCATGAGCGCGGTCTTATCAACATGCGCAAAAACCGTCTAGAGAGGGCTTGCACCAAAGGGCGATTGCGTCTAATCCGACGCAGCACCGGATGCTGTGGTAGCTCAGTGGCAGAGCACACCCTTGGTAAGGGTGAGGTCGAGAGTTCAATCCTCTCTCACAGCACCATCTTTTATCGTTAAAAAACAAAAAGATAAGTGCTAACAGTGTGTTGAGTGATGCTCGGGTCTACACCGAGGACCTACACCGCTATGGTTTTGCAAATGTCCCGACCCCATAAAAATCCGAAGAGTGGCGTGTACTACTTCCGCCAAAAAACGCCTACCGACCTTCGGGCGGCATTTGGAAAAGCAGAAGTTAGTCGCTCTCTGCACACGAAGGATGCCGAAGAGGCCAAAGACAGGCATGCTGAAGAAAGCCGCAAGCAGGCACTTGTCTGGCAGTCGTTACGCGCCCGGCCCTGTCCAATCCCACACAAGCAATTGGTGGCCATCTCAGGTGAGTACTATCGTGCTCTGAACAAATTTGTTGAAGACGAACCGGGCGAACCTGCGCTTTGGGAAATGATGTCCGAGAAGTTCAACGGCATTGAAAACGACCAAGGCAGCCTCGAACGATGGTTTGGGGATGATGCAGACCGTTTGCTTTCGGGGCACGGGCTTGCAGCCGATGCATTCAGTCGACAGCGACTATGCGAAGAGCTCAGCAAAGCTTGGCGGCAATGGTATGAGTTTCAGCAGGGACGTTCAAAAGGTGACTACAGCCCTGACCCGCGAGCTAGCCGCTTCCCCGCTATGGAAAC
>NZ_JAWOAN010000212.1:0-17743 GCF_046498525.1 Yoonia sp. | reverse complement strand
CACACCGGGACGCGCCCACATTGTTTCGAGCCAGCGTGTCATATGTGGTTTGTCGTCAAGGGTCTGCTGTTGCCCTTCCCATAAAGACGCCCAACCCCAGATCGAGATGTCGGCTATCGAGAAGAAATCGCCCGCTACAAATTCATGTTTTGCCAGTTGGCAATCCAGAACGCCGTAAAGACGCGCTGTCTCGTTGCGGTATCTGTCCTTTGCGTAAGGCAGGTCGTTCGGCGGGTCCATGGCGGGTGCATATTTCAGGAAATGATGCGCTTGGCCCGCCATCGGCCCCAAACCCCCCATTTGCCACATCAGCCATTGGTCAACGCTGATCCGGTGCCGCTCGGTCGTCCCATAGAGTTGCCCCGTCTTTCGGGCGAGGTACTGCAGGATGGCTCCGGATTCGAAGACTGAAACCGGCGCACCATCCGGCCCCTCAGGATCAACGATTGCCGGCATTCTGTTGTTGGGGGAAATCTTAAGAAACTCCGGTTTGAACTGATCGCCCGCACCGATGTCGACCAGATACAGGTTGTAGGGCAGTTCCATTTCCTCAAGCACGATCGAGGCTTTCCAACCGTTTGGCGTTGGCCAGAAGTAAAGGTCAATCGGGTGGGGCATGGGCTTTCCTCTCGGGCTTTCGACACAGCATCGCATGATGCACCCAAAGGGCAAGCGGCCCGATAGGCCAGCCGCGATCTTGACGCAGACCCGGCGCAGGCGTATGGCAGTCGCTGTGGCGATTTGTTACCGGATTGCGGGCCACGTTAAATATGCCGCTAAAGAGGGTTGCTGGTTTTCATACCTCGATACCTTTTCCCGGTGTCGGGGTTTTTTGTTGCGCGCAGGACGCGCATGAAATGAAGGCGCGAAAAACGCGTGAGGACAGATAATGAAGACTTGGAAAAAGCGTACCAAAGCGGTGCACACAGGGATCAGGCGCAGCCAGTACAATGAAGTCAGCGAAGCTATCTATCTGACCCAGGGCTTTGTTTATGACACTGCCGAGGATGCCGAAGCGCGGTTCATCAAGGCGGGCGATGATGAGTTCATCTATGCCCGCTACGGGAACCCGACAGTGGCCATGTTCGAAGACCGGATTGCCGCGTTGGAAGGCGCCGAGGACGGGTTCGCAACAGCCTCTGGCATGGCGGCGGTCAACGGCGCGTTGACCTCGATGCTGCGCGCGGGCGATCATGTTGTTTCGGCGCGCGCGCTTTTTGGATCATGCCTTTATATTCTGGAAGAAATCCTGACGCGATACGGCGTTGAGGTAACCTTTGTCGACGGCACCGATCTTGCGGCTTGGGAGCGCGCGATCCGTCCTGATACCAAGGTGGTTTTCTTCGAAAGCATCTCGAATCCGACGCTGGAAGTGATTGACATCAAGGCAGTGTCAAAGCTGGCACATGCGGTTGATGCGACAGTTGTTGTCGATAATGTCTTTGCGACGCCGGTGTTCTCTGATGCCATTGCCCAAGGCGCTGATGTTGTTGTCTATTCCGCAACCAAGCACATCGACGGGCAGGGCCGCGCGCTGGGCGGAGTCATCCTTGGGACGCGCGACTTCATCCGTGGCACGGTCGAGCCCTACATGAAGCACACAGGTGGATCGATGTCGCCTTTCACGGCGTGGATGATGCTGAAAGGGCTCGAGACGATTGACCTGCGTGTGCGGGCACAAGCGGCCTCAGCGCAGTATCTGGCTGAAAAGCTCGAATCGGGTGGTGATCTGTCAAACGTGATCTATCCGGGCCTCGCAAGCCATGCGCAGAACGCATTGACCAAAGCCCAGATGGTGGCCGGAGGCACCGTGCTGGCCATCGATGCGGGATCGAAAGAGGCGGCCTTCAAGCTGCTGAACGCGTTGAAGCTCTGGACGATTTCAAATAACCTTGGTGACGCAAAATCCATCGCGACCCACCCTGCAACAACGACGCACCAGCGGTTGCCGGATGAAACAAAGATCATGCTCGGGATCACATCGGGCCTTATCAGGCTGAGTGTGGGGCTAGAGGATCCGGATGATTTGCTTGCGGATTTGCGTACGGCGATTGCGGTTTCTTGAGCGGGTGACGCGGTAGGAAAAAATCAGTTAAGTTAAGATGGGTTACACGTCAGAAAGGTGCCCTCGATGACTGATCCGCGCGCGGAATTGCAACGTATCTATAAAGTTATCATTGGAAACTCCGATGAGCCGCCCCATCTTGGGGTGTCTAACGCACCGATGGGGAAGACTGACATGAATATCCATTCGCCTGACATGAATCGGCAACCGACACGCCAAGAGGCTGAAGCGGCCTTGGCTTTGTTGCGGCGCTGGGCAGGTGATGTGACCGCCGAAGAGGTCGCGACACTTGATCCGCTTGTGTCACGCCTGATCCCGGAACAGGAAGTGTCGAACTACCCCGCTTTGGCGCGGGCCTATCCGGAAGATTTTGAAGCGGATGATGCTTACAAGGCGTCAATGCCTGATCTGCAAAACGGCCCGTCCAGTTTGATCCGGGGTGCCCAGCAGCAAATCCAGCATGTGGGGATTTCCAATTTTCGCCTGCCCATCCGCTTTCATACCCGTGATAATGGCGATCTGACGCTAGAGACATCTGTCACGGGGACTGTTTCGCTTGAGGCCGAGAAAAAGGGCATCAACATGTCCCGCATCATGCGGACCTTCTACAAACATGCCGAAGAGACATTCAGCTTCGAGGTCATTGAACGGGCACTTGATGCTTACAAGACCGACCTTGAAAGTTTTGATGCCCGCATCCAGATGCGGTTCAGCTTTCCGATGAAGGTGCAAAGCCTGCGGTCAGGTCTGTCCGGCTATCAGTACTATGACATTGCGCTGGAACTGGTCGAAAGTGCCGGTGTACGTAAGAAAATAGTGCATCTCGATTATGTGTATTCATCGACATGCCCGTGTTCGCTCGAGTTGTCTGAACATGCCCGCCAGTTCCGTGGCCAGTTGGCGACACCACATTCGCAGCGGTCGGTTGCGCGTATTTCGGTGCTGCTGGAAAAGGGTGCAAATGTGCTGTGGTTCGAGGATCTGATTGACCGCGCGCGCGCGGCCGTTCCGACTGAAACGCAAGTCATGGTCAAGCGCGAGGACGAGCAGGCGTTTGCAGAGCTCAACGCGGCAAATCCGATCTTTGTTGAAGATGCAGCGCGCCTGTTTACGCAGCAATTACAGTTGGATACACGGATATCAGATTTCCGCGTCATCGCAAGCCATCAAGAAAGCCTGCACAGTCACGATGCCGTTTCTGTCCTGACCGAGGGTGAAACGTTTGCAGCCGAGAGTATCGATCCGCGTTTGTTTGCATCGTTGTTTCATGTTGGCTGAGTTCTGATTCCAAGCTGATAGAAGGTTCTAAGTCGGTCCCGCAGTCCAACGCCTTGCGAAAGGGCATGACGTAATCGCTGCTTTTCATGCCCCTCGATGCGCAATCGTTTCCCCGTGGCCCTTGAAGCCCCTGACGCCCAACACTAGAGTCATGCAGGATAATCAAACGAGGACGCTTTCGTCCGAACATGAGGCAGTACATATGCAAGACCCCGTCGAGACCTACATGAACCTTGTCCCAATGGTGGTCGAACAGACTGCCCGGGGTGAGCGCGCTTACGATATTTTCTCTCGTCTGCTGAAGGAACGGATCATTTTCGTGAATGGTCCCGTGCATGACGGTATGAGTCAATTGATCGTGGCGCAGTTGTTGCATCTGGAATCCGAGAACCCGAAAAAAGAAATCAGCATGTACATCAACAGCCCTGGCGGTGTGGTGACATCCGGTCTGTCGATTTACGACACGATGCAATATATCCGCCCCAAGGTCAGCACCCTGGTAATCGGGCAGGCCGCGTCGATGGGCTCGCTGCTGCTGACGGCTGGCTATGAAGGCATGCGGTTTTCGCTCCCCAACAGCCGCGTGATGGTGCACCAGCCGTCGGGCGGGTATCAGGGGCAGGCGACCGATATCATGATCCATGCGGCCGAGACCCAAAAATTGAAGACGCGCCTGAACGAGATTTACGTCAGGCATACTGGCAACACGCTCAAGAAAGTTGAATCGGCTTTGGAGCGCGACAACTTCATGTCTCCGGAAGAGGCGAAAGAGTGGGGCCTGATCGACGAAATTGTCGAAAACCGCACCAAGGCTGAAGATTAAGGCGATCGACGCCGCGATTTTCCAACAAACGCGGCATGTGCGGCGTTTGTTAATTTTCCGACCTAATGTCGTTTCAAGGCGATTGTGCCGACGCGTTAGCGGATTGTTCACGACAATGTCCACAAGGTCATTTTGACATTGTGGACATTGGCAGGCTGTCCTAGTGTTGCAAGTAAGGCAGTCCGATTTATATTTGATCGGCCCAAGGGCCAAGAGGTTTGAAATGGCGAATACGAGCGGCACCGACAGCAAAAATACACTTTACTGCAGTTTCTGCGGGAAAAGTCAGCACGAAGTGCGCAAGCTGATCGCTGGGCCAACCGTCTTCATTTGCGACGAATGTGTTGAACTTTGCATGGATATCATCCGTGAAGAGACAAAGACGGCCGGCCTGAAGGCGGGGGATGGCGTGCCTGCCCCGAGTGAGATTTGCGGCGTCCTGGATGACTATGTAATCGGCCAGATGCACGCCAAGCGCGTGCTGTCGGTGGCGGTGCATAACCATTACAAACGCCTGAATCACGCAGAGAAATCCGATATTGAATTGGCGAAATCCAATATCATGCTGATCGGGCCGACCGGTTGCGGCAAAACGCTGCTTGCGCAGACCCTTGCCCGTATTCTCGATGTGCCGTTCACGATGGCGGATGCTACGACCCTGACCGAAGCGGGTTACGTGGGTGAAGATGTCGAAAACATCATCCTCAAGTTGCTGCAGGCGTCCGAATACAACGTCGAACGCGCGCAGCGAGGGATTGTCTACATCGACGAAGTTGACAAGATCACCCGAAAGTCCGACAACCCGTCGATTACCCGTGACGTTTCAGGCGAGGGCGTGCAGCAGGCGCTTTTGAAAATCATGGAAGGGACGGTGGCTTCTGTGCCGCCACAGGGTGGGCGAAAACATCCGCAGCAGGAATTCCTGCAAGTGGATACGACGAATATCCTGTTTATCTGCGGTGGTGCTTTCGCCGGACTGGACAAGATCATCGCGCAGCGTGGCAAGGGCTCTGCCATGGGATTTGGCGCTGATGTGCGCAGCGATGATGATCGCGGCATTGGCGAAATCTTTACCGATCTGGAACCAGAAGACCTATTGAAATTCGGCCTGATCCCTGAATTCGTGGGCCGCTTGCCCGTCATCGCGACTTTGACGGACCTTGATGAAGATGCGCTGATCACGATCCTGACGAAGCCGAAGAATGCACTGGTGAAGCAGTATCAGCGCCTGTTCGAGCTTGAAGATGCCAAACTGACCTTCACAGAAGATGCGCTTGCGGCTATCGCAAAGCGTGCGATAGCGCGGAAAACCGGCGCGCGTGGCCTGCGGTCGATTATGGAAGACATCCTGCTGGATACCATGTTCGATCTGCCTGGTATGGACACAGTGACCGAGGTCGTGGTGAACGAAGAAGCGGTCACATCTGATGTGGCGCCGCTGATGATCCACGATGAAGGTACCAAGAAAGAATCGGCAACCGCGAGTTAAGTCTTTGACGGTGCGTCATATTCCTACAGCATCTCCATTTGATGAAACAATCGGTTACAGCCGTGCTGTTGTCTCGGATAGCTGGGTATTTGTGGCGGGAACGACAGGCTATGACTATGCAAAGATGGTGATGCCCGATAGCATCAAGGCGCAGTGCCGCAATGCGCTTGCGACCATTGACAAGGCATTGCAAGAGGCGGGCAGTGGGGCTCGACCATGTTGTGCGGGTCACTTACATCGTGCCTGACAAGGCACAGTGGCCGGACTGCTGGCCGATCACATCGGAGGCCTTCGCCAAGGCCAAGGCAGCGGCAACGATGTTTTCAGCCGCGTTGCAGAATCATGAAATGAAGATCGAAATAGAGGTGACTGCGCGGGTCCCCGCCTGAACCTGCTGGACCTTTTGCCAGCGTTGGTGCATGGATAGTCAACGCAATCGGAGACGCGATATGAGCCTTGCTCACAACATCAAACGCATTTTCACGTGGTGGGACGGTCAATCCTATGGCACCCAGCTTTGGACCAGCCGCAATGGTACCAAGGTAGGCGAAGACGCGCAGGGCAATGTATACTATCGCAACAACGACGACAGTCGCCGCTGGGTCATTTACAACGGTCAGAATGAAGCGTCACGCGTCGCCCCCGAGTGGCATGGCTGGCTGCACCGCACATGGGATCAGCCCCCGACCGAAGCAGCGCTCACCCACAAGGCATGGGAAAAGCCGCATCAGGAAAACTTGACAGGCACGACCGCCGCCTATGCACCTGCGGGCTCTATCCGCCGCAAAGCGCCTGTCGAACGTACCGACTATGAGGCATGGACGCCGGAATAGGATCCCTGTCATGCGTTCGCTTGTTTTATCTTTCCTTTTTTGCCTGTCAGTGATCGCAGCACCGCTGTCGGCACAAGAGATCGTGACAACGCCTATTGAAGAAATTCCACTCGATGAATTGATCGGTCAATTGACGACGACACCGATCGAGGAGGAAGAAGAATTTCTGACCACCTCGACCGAGGCCATGTTGCAGCGCGTCGCGACTGCATCTGGAGGAGAGTTGCGCATACTGGATAAACTGACCGGTCAGGTGACAGATGTGACGCTCGAAGGTGGCCAGACAGCGACTTTGGGCTTGTTGACAGTGAAACTCAATGAATGCCGGTACCCAATCGAGAACCCATCAGGGGATGCCTTCGTTCAAATCATTGTGCGTAATGACAAAGGCACTCTGTTTTCGGGTTGGATGCTGGCATCAGCACCTGCGCTGAACGCAATGGATCATCCGCGCTATGACGTCTGGGCATTGCGCTGTATCACATCCTGAGCAGGGGGTATTGGGCCGGGGCTGTCAAAGGAGGCATTGAGGGCCAAAGCTTCTGCAAGTATGGCCCTGTACTGATCTCTGGAGATTTCTACCGCACCGAGGCGGGCCAGATGTGGTGTGATGAACTGTGTGTCAAATAGATGAAATCCACCAAGGCGAAGCCGGTCGACCAGATAGGCAAGCGCCACTTTTGACGCATCCGTTGCACGACTGAACATGCTTTCACCAAAAAACGCAGCGCCGATAGTAACACCATAAACGCCGCCTACGAGCTGACCGTGTTCCCAGACTTCAATGGAATGTGCAAAGCCGCTTTTGTGCAAGGTGCAATACAGGTCGAAAATTGTGTCATTGATCCAGGTTTCATCCCGATCCGCACAGCCGCGCACGACATCTTCAAACGCTGTATCATATGTCACCGCAAAGCGACCCCGGCGCAGTGTGCGGGCCAAGCTGCGCGAAATCCGGAACCCTGTGAGCGCGATGATACCGCGCTTACGAGGATCGACCCAGAATACCTCTGGATCATAGCGCCCTTCGGACATTGGAAACAGGCCCACCTGATAGGCCTGCAAGAGCAGGTCCGGTGTCAGGGTGGGCGCGCCGTCCTTCATCGGTCCTACTGCAGATTATCTTCAAGCCAGTGTTCAAGCCAGTGGATGTTGTATTCACCGGTTTGCACGGCTTTTTCAGCCAGAAGCGCGTGGAAGAGTGGAATCGTCGTATCGACACCATCAACGATCAATTCGCCCAAGGCGCGTTCAAGCCTGGCAAGTGCCTCGGGTCGGTCGCGGCCATGCACGATAAGCTTGCCGATCAGGCTGTCGTAATATGGCGGGATTCGATAGCCATCATACAGAGCCGAATCCATACGCACACCCAGCCCACCGGGAGCGTGATACTGCGTGATCGTGCCGGGGCAGGGTGAAAAGTTGGGCAGCTTTTCTGCGTTGATCCGTACCTCGATCGCGTGGCCGTTGATCTGCAAGTCATCCTGTCCGAAAGACATCGGCAGGCCGGAAGCTACGCGCAACTGTTCGCGCACCAGATCGACACCGAAGATGGCTTCGGTCACGGGGTGTTCCACCTGCAGACGCGTGTTCATTTCGATGAAGTAAAACTCGTCATTCTCGAACAGAAACTCGATCGTGCCAGCGCCGATATAGTTGATCTTGGAAATGGCATCGGCACAGACCTTGCCAATGCGGTCACGCAATTCGGGGGTGATGCTGGGGCCCGGCGCTTCTTCAAGGACCTTCTGGTGACGGCGCTGAAGCGAACAATCGCGTTCGCCCAAGTGGACTGCGTTACCTTTACCATCACCAAACACCTGAATTTCAATATGGCGCGGCGTCGTCAGGTATTTTTCAATATAGACTTCATCGTTGCCAAAGGCGGCTTTGCCCTCTGCGCGGGCGGAATGGAACGCTTGCTCCATGTCGGCAGCGGTTTGCGCTACTTTCATGCCGCGCCCGCCACCGCCAGCGGTTGCCTTGATGATGACGGGATAGCCGACTTCTTCGCCGATGCGTTTTGCATCTGCCAAGGTCGGCACACCGCCGTCCGATCCGGGAACGCAAGGAACACCCAGTGCCTTCATAGTGTCTTTGGCTGTGATCTTGTCACCCATAACGCGGATATGCTCGGCTGTGGGGCCGATGAATGTCAGGTCATGGTCCTGAACAGCTTGCACGAAAGCAGCGTTTTCGGACAAGAAGCCATAACCGGGGTGGATCGCCTGCGCACCTGTGATCTCGCAGGCGGAAATGATCGCTGGGAACGACAGATAGCTTTGCGCCGATGACGGCGGACCGATGCAGATTGCTTCGTCTGCCATGCGGACATGCATGGCGTCGGCGTCAGCGGTTGAGTGTACGGCCACGGACTTGACGCCCATTTCACGGCAGGCGCGCACGACGCGGAGGGCGATTTCGCCTCGGTTCGCGATGAGAATTTTATCGAACATAGGGCCGCCTTTATTCGATGATCACGAGAGGTGCACCAAATTCGACCGGACCGCCATCTTCGACGAGGATTCGTTTTATGGTGCCAGCACGCGGGGCCGGGATGTGATTCATCGTTTTCATGGCTTCGATGATCAGTATTGTATCGCCTTCATTGACGGTCGCGCCAACTGTCGCAAATGGTGCCGCACCCGGCTCTGGTGACATATAGACGGTCCCGACCATGGGTGATGTCACCGCACCGGGATGGCTTGCGGGGTCAGCGGTTTCCAGAACAGGGCTGGGAGCGGCAGTCGCAGAGGGCATGGCCGGAGCCGCCGATGGAGCACTGGCGTGCATGACCGTTTGTGTCTGACGGCTGACGCGCACGTTCAGGCTGTCGTTTTCACCGTAGTCGCGCTTGACCTGCAGTTCGGTCAGATCGTTTTCGCGCAGCAGCTCGGCCAATGCCGCAATGAAGCTGACGTCGCTATCGTGAGAGGTTGTGTTGCTCATGGTATCCTCGGCCGGTTGCCCATATTATTGGCGCTTTTGCGACTTGGCGTCACAAAGCATCAGATAGCTTATAGGGCAAGCCAACGAAGGTGGAAAGCATAGGTATTTGGAAAAACGATCAGCTGTCTTTCGGGATGCTGCCTTCGGCTTGTGTCAGAGCATCGGCAGCGGGCTTTTCTGCGCGTGTTTCGCTGGTGTCATAGGGCAGCATTGGTATGTCATAAGGGCGCAGGGTCCGGTCCGGAGGCGCGATTTCAGAGGGGTTCTCAGGATATGCGGACCCTGAAAGGCGCGCAGTGACGACCTGTGCCACAAAAGGCTTGTTGGCCGGAAGCGTCGCGCTGTTCTCGGCTTGCTGAACAGCGTGAACTTTCGTTGTGACGGCCCGGGGTAATGCGGGCGCAGCAGCGGCGGCAACGGTCACAAGTGGTAGAAGGTTCAGCGATGTATCCATTGGTATTTCTCCGGACGGCGAAGGCGTGCATCCGCAGAATCACGTTTTTCGGGTTACCAAATCATTAATCGCAGAGAAGTATTTCCCTGCGATTTAAGGTTAACAGTTGCGGGATCAGATCGCGAGGTACTGCGCGCGCAGTGCTTCGTTCTCAAGCACCTCTTTTGCGGAGCCGTCAAAGACAACCTTGCCGATATCAAGAATGACAGCGCGATCGGCAAGCTTCAATGCAGCGACAGCGTTCTGCTCGACGATCACCGTTGTAATCCCTTGATCCCTGATCACGCCAAGGGTCTTGGCAATTTCTTGCACGATAACCGGGGCAAGGCCTTCGTAAGGTTCGTCCAGCAACAGGACCTTGATGTCACGCGCCAAGGCGCGCGCAATTGATAGCATCTGTTGCTCACCACCCGAAAGCGTGATGCCTTCTTGCTTGCGGCGCTCGCCCAGTCGCGGAAAGAGATCATAGATACGGTCAATCGACCATCCGTGCGGTGGCGCGATCTGCGCCAGTTGCAGGTTTTCCTCGACTGTCAGGCCGGGAATGATCCGGCGATCTTCCGGCACGAGCGAAATCCCATTCGTCGCGGCTTCATGGCTTTTCATTTCATGGAGCGGTTTGTGGTCGAGCCAGATTTCACCATGTTTCAGCGCGGGGTCATCCAGACGTGCAATCGCTCGCAGGGTCGAGGTCTTGCCCGCGCCGTTACGGCCCAGAAGCGCGAGGATCTCGCCCTCGTGGATGTTGAAACTGACATTTTGCACGATGTAGCTTTCGCCGTAATAAGCCTCGATCTCCCAGACACTCAGGTAGGCAGGGTGCGTGGCCGCATTGTTGGCGTGCTTGTTGAATGGTGCGTTCATTTTTCTGTCTCCGGTATGCAAACTCTCGTTGAAAGTTTGTCAGCTAGACTTGTGCTTCGCCGAGGTATGCTTCGCGCACCTTCGGGTGCCCTTTGATGTTGTCGGGGGTGTCTTCGACCAGCGGCGTGCCTTGCGCCAACACGGTGATGCGTTCGGCCAGAGAGAAGACCACATTCATGTCGTGCTCGATAATCGCCATGGTGACCCCACGCTTTTCGCGGATTTCCTTGAGCAGGTTGATCGTGTTCTGCGTATCCGCCCGCGCCATGCCTGCTGTGGGTTCGTCCAGAAGCAAGAGTTTGGGATTCTGCACCAGACACATCGCCATTTCCAGACGCCGTTTGTCACCACGCGACAGGCTGGAGGCCACCATGTGTCTTTTCTCCAGCATATTCACATCGGCAAGGATCGCCTCTGCCTGCTGCTGGATACCCTTTTCGGCAAAGATGCTTTCGATGGCATGCATCCGGAACGCGCCATCGCGCTTGGCAAAGCAAGGGATCATGACGTTTTCGAACACTGTCAGATCGCTGAATATCTCGGGGGTTTGAAACACCCGGCTGATCCCCATCTGGTTGATCTCGTGTGGCTTGCGCCCCAAGACAGATTGACCGTCAAACATGACCGATCCACTGTCCGGGATCAGCTTGCCCACCAGCACGTTCAGCAGGGTGGACTTGCCCGCCCCGTTGGGGCCGATGATTGCGTGGGTGGTGTTTTCCTGAATGCTCAGGTTCACATCACCCAGCGCTTGCAGGCCACCGAACCGCTTGTTGATGCCTTTGACTTCTAACAAACCCATCTGTTTGTCTCCTTATTCGGCCGGTTCAGTGGCGTTGGGTTTAGTCTCTTCAGCCTTGTTGCGACGGAACAGCCCTGCGATTTTCTGACCACCCTGAACAAGACCGCCGGGCAGGAAGATCACGACCAGCATGAAGACGATACCAAGTGTCAGGTGCCAGCCCTTGCCGACGAACGGATAGACCATGGCGACAACGAAGTTCTCCAGCCCGTCCGGCAGGAAGGCGAACCAACTGTGCAGGATCGTTTCGTTGATCTTGGAGAAGATATTCTCGAAGTATTTGATCATACCTGCACCCAGCACAGGGCCGATCAATGTGCCTGCACCGCCAAGGATCGTCATCAGGACGACTTCGCCCGATGCCGTCCACTGCATGCGCTCTGCACCTGCCAGCGGGTCCATTGAGGCCATCAAGCCACCGGCCAGACCAGCATACATGCCCGAGATCACAAAGGCCGCAAGTGTGTAGGGCCGCGCGTTCAGACCGGTATAGCTCATTCGTGTCTGGTTCGATTTGATCGCGCGCAGCATCATGCCGAAGGGAGAGCGGAAGATGCGGATCGACATATAGAATGCAAAGATCATGAAGACCGCAGCAAGGTAGTATCCGGTGTTGAAGGTGAAGAGCCAGCTACCGAGTTCCAGTTCATAACTGGAGCGCATCTCTAGCCCGAAGAGCGATGGCACGGGGATGTTTCCAGATACAGTTTGCGCCGCGCCAAATATCCGTGGATCGTCAAGTGCGAGCTGCAATCCCGTTTCACCGCCGGTGATCGGTGTCAGCACTGAATAGGCTAGCGCGAATGACATCTGCGCAAAGGCCAGCGTCAGGATCGAAAAGTAGATACCCGAGCGCCGCAGTGAAATGTAGCCGATCAGAAGAGAGAATAGCCCCGCGATGACCACGCTGATCGCGATGGCTGGCAGCACGTTCATGCTGAGCAGCTTGAACATCCAGACCGCACCGTAGGACCCTGCGCCGAGGAAAGCGGCATGACCGAACGAAAGGTAACCGGTCAGGCCAAAGAGGATGTTAAAGCCAATGGCGAAGATGCCAAAGATCACGAAGCGCTGCATCAGATCAGGATAGCCTGCGTTGAACTGCGCCATTTCGGACCCTTCGGGAAAGGGATTGAGGAGGAAGGGTGCCAGCATTGTCAGGCCGATTACGATCAGCAGCAGCCGAAAATCTTTGTTTTCTAATCCAAGCATTGGCTTATTCCTCCATCACGCCTTTGCGACCCATCAGGCCACGTGGACGTGTCAACAGAATGATAATTGCTACAAGGTAAATGATGATCTGGTTGATACCGGGCAGAATGTCGATCACTGCCGACATCGAGGCAAAGCTTTCCAGAATTCCCAACATGAACCCTGCGGCCACAGCACCGGGCAAAGAGCCCATGCCGCCAACAACCACCACGACGAAGCTGAGCACCAGAAAGTCCATGCCCATATGGTAGTTGGGTGAATTGATCGGCGCGTACATCACGCCAGCCAAACCCGCGACTGCGGCGGCGATACCGAACATGATGGTAAACCGTTTGTCGATGTCGATCCCGAGGATGCCAACCGTTTCACGGTCGGCCATACCGGCCCGCACGACCATCCCGAAGGTCGTGAATTGCAGGAAGGCAAAAACCGCGCCGATGATGAAGATCGAGAAGAAAAAGTAAACAAGACGCCAGTAGGGGTAGATGATCGCATTTGGATCAAAGCCAAGCACGACGCCGAAGTCGAAGCTGCCGACAAAGGCATCGGGAGCCGGTGTAGGGATCGGGTTGGCGCCGTAGAAGTACTTGATGATTTCCTGGATCACGATGGCAAGGCCGAAGGTCACAAGGATCTGGTCCGCATGGGGGCGCTTGTAGAAATACTTGATCAGGCCGCGTTCCATCGCAAAGCCGATGCCAACCATGATTGGAATGGCGAACAGGATGGAAATCGGGACAGCCCAGTCGATGATCGTGTTACCAGCCGCTTGCCCGAAGAAATCATATATATAGGGGACATCGACCTGCATCGGATTGCCGAGAAAGTCTGTCCGTGTTTCGTCCACAACCTTGTGGCTCAGCGTCAGCAGCTTGCTTACCGTGACTGCGACGAAGGCACCAAGCATGAACAATGCACCGTGGGCGAAGTTCACGACGCCCAGCGTGCCAAAGATGAGCGTCAGACCCAGCGCAATCAGCGCATAAGCAGAGCCTTTATCCAGCCCGTTGAGAATTTGAAGAATGAACTGGTCCATCTGGTGACCTCTGATCAGTTGTGGGAATGCGCAATGGTTGCACTGTGTAATGCTGCTGCCGCAAACCGGCGTTGCATGACCCTTTGGGTGACAGGCCACCCCCGAAGAGATGGCCTGTACACGTTCGGCTTATGCGCCCGGGTTACATGTACCCAAAGCACCACCGGCGAACTGCGGGTGATCTGGTGGGTAAGTGACCTGCGCAGCCGGTGTGACTTCGACGATTTCGAGAAGGTCGAACTCGTTGTCCGGGTTCTCTTTCCCCTTCACGACCAGCACGTCCTTGAAGCACTGGTGGTCTTCGGCACGGTACAGTGTCGGGCCGTTGCCCAGACCGTCGAACTCGAAGTCTTCGAGCGCTTCGACAACCGCACAAGGGTTGAACGAACCTGCGCGTGTCACGGCATCTGCATAAAGCAGTGTCTGTACGTAGCATGTGTGCGCAGCCTGTGACGGCGGGAAGCCGAACTTGGTGCCGAACGAACGGACAAAAGCTTGCGATGCGGCGTCCTGCAGCGACCAGTGCCAGTTTGTCGAACCGAAGATGCCCTTGACGTTGGCACCCGCACCCTTCGCCATCAGGCGAGAGTAAAGTGGAACGACGATCTCGAAGTTCTGGCCGTTGGCTTGTGCCTCACGCAGACCGAACTGAACCGCGTTGGTCAGTGAGTTCACCATGTTTCCGCCGTAGTGGTTCAGAACCAGAACGTCAGCACCGGAGTTCAGAACAGGCGCGATATAGGACGAAAAATCAGTCTGTGTCAGCGGTGTCAGTACCGTGTTCACAGTTTCCCAGCCGATCGCCTCTGTGGAGGATTGGATCGCTTCCTGCGTGGTGTAACCCCAGTTGTAGTCCGCAGTCAGGTGATAGGCTTTGCGGTTGTTGCCGTAAGCTGCCTCGAGAACCGGGGCCAGAGCCGCACCAGACATGTAGGAGTTGAAGAAATGGCGGAAGCCGTTGGCCCGCTTGTCTTTACCTGTCGTGTCGTTGGAGTGGGTCAGGCCCGCCATGAAGATCACGCCTGCCTCTTGGCAAAGCGCCTGCACCGCCACAGCCACACCGGAGGACGAACCGCCGGTGATCATGATTGCGCCGTCCTTTTCGATCATCGAACGTGCGGATGCACGAGCGGCGTCTGATTTGGTCTGCGTATCACCCGTCACATATTTGACTTCGCGACCCAAAATACCTGTGCCGTCCAGTGCCTGTGACGAGAACGTGGGCATCATGCCGCCGTCGCCGCCACCGTTGAGATGCTCGACCGCCAGTTCGTAGGCGCGTAGTTCATCAGCACCCTCGTCAGCGTATGGGCCCGTCTGTGGAACGTTAAAGCCAAGAATGACCTCACTGTCGGCGGGCGCATTGGTAAACCCGGTGTGGGCTTCAGCGCGCAGATACTGCGGCAGGGCAAGACCAGCACTGGCAACCATACCAGTTTTGAGCACACCCCGACGCGAGAAATTTGATTTGGACATTATTATCCTCCCTAAAGATTAAAGCCGGTTGAGCCTCCTCGCCCAACCCGCGAGCACTTTACAGTACAGGAGCAGTCTGTGTGACAGTTGACCTTTTCACCAACAAGCCATTGAGAGGGATGGACTAATTTGTAAATTTATGAACAGAATGTCAGGTACTTTCGTAAATGCCTTTGCTTGCATGCGCAGAAAGTCACTGAAACCAATAAGGGAATTCGGAGTGTCCAACCAAAGGCTCGCTGGTTCGCGTATTCGCGAAAAACGACTGGATCGCGGTTTGAGACAAGCCGCTGTTGCGGAAACAGTTGGTATTTCTCCTTCCTATTTGAACCTGATCGAGCACAATCGACGCAGAATCGGCGGAAAACTCCTTGCTGATCTCGCACGTGTTCTGAAGGTTGATACAGCGCTTCTGGCTGATGGGGTCGATACGGCAACCCTTGATCAGATGCGCAGTGCCGCAGCAACCATGGGTGGCGATGCAGAGGTGGACCGCGCCGAAGAGCTGGCTGCGCGATATCCCGGATGGGGGGCGTTGATCGCGGCGCAAGCGCGCAGGATTTCGGCGCTGGAGGAAAGGGGCCGCGTCTTGACCGATCGCATCGCCTATGACCCGCAACTCGCCGGTTCGTTGCACGAAGTCATTTCCGCTGTCAGTGCTATCCGGTCGTCGGCCTCCATTCTTGTCGGACCCGAAGAGCTTGATCAGGACTGGCAACGCCGGTTTCATGAAAACATCCACAATGACAGTGTCCGTTTGGCAGACAGCAGTGAGGCCCTGATTGCCTATCTGGAAGCCCCCGAAGGCGTCTTGGAGCAGTCGGGTTCACCGTTTGAAGTAGTCGAAGCCTATCTGGAGAAAACCGGATTCCATGTAGCGGCGCTTGAAGAAGGCGAAGAACCTGCCGATGTGTTGCGCCAAACGGCATTGGAAGAGCCAGCAAAAACCGTTCTGCTCAAGGTGTTGCAGGGTTATGCTGCGGATGTCGCGGCGTTGCCACTGGCGACTTTTGAAAAGGCATGCCGTAAATACAATTACGATCCGGCCCTGATAGCGCAGGGTTTAGGCGTAGCGCTGCCTTTGGTGATGCGCCGCTTGGCGCAGTTGCCACCCAACAAGGGGCACCCGCCGATGGGGCTGGTGGTCTGTGACGCGGCGGGCGCTTTGTCGTTCATCAAGTCTGTCCCGGGCTTTACCATGCCGCGCTCTGGCGGGGCTTGCCCGCGTTGGCCGCTTTATGGGGCACTAAGCAGGCCGCACCAGCCAATCAAGCTTGATGTGGAGATGCCCGGACCGAACGCGAACCGGTTTTTGTGTTTTGCACTGGCAGAAGCAAACGGTCCGACTCCGTTCGATGCTCCGCCTGTCCTGCAAAGCATGATGTTGGTAATGCCCGACCCGCCCGAACCCGCCACGGCACCGCATCCAGTCGGCCTGTCGTGCCGGATCTGCCCGAGAAGCAAATGTACCAGCCGCCGTGAACCGGCCCTCAAAGGCATGAGTGCGCAAACGGAGCTTTGACAGCAGACAGGTTTAGCATGATAGTCATGGCTCAGGGAGGCCCCCATACACGAAAGGGGAAAAGTTGTCAGGGAGGCGATGAGATGGGCAAACGTGTCCTTCTGATCGAAGATGAGCCGAATATCATCGAGGCGATCAGCTTCATTCTGTCCCGTGATGGATGGACCGTGCATACCCATGAAGATGGAACATCCGCTATGGCCAAGGTCCTCGCGCTTCCTCCGGATATGATCATCCTCGATGTCATGCTGCCCGGACGCAGCGGATTTGATATTCTGCGCGACCTGCGCGGGCATGATATGACAAAACAGACACCTGTCATGATGTTGACGGCGCGTGGTCAGGACAAGGACCGCGATCTGGCCATGCGCTTGGGCGCCAACCTTTTTGTCACCAAACCATTTTCCAACACAGAGGTGCGCGATCACGTGCGCCTGCTCATGGAAGCATGAGCCGCAAACCCACACTTTCGGTATTTTTACAGCGTGCAAGCTACCGCCAGAGGCGGCTACGGGATGCGGCAAGGCTGGTGCCGTTTCTGGGGATCGTATTGCTGGCCATCCCGTTGACTTGGCCCGCGGCGGGGGGCGCGCAAGAGCCGATCGGCTCTGCGGGTTTGCTTTATATTTTTGGTGTCTGCGCCTTGCTGATCATTTTGACAGCCGTTCTGTCCAGCTTTGTGCGCGCGGATTCATCACTGTCGGCAAAGGACGTTACAGAAGAATGATGTCCTTTAACGCCCTTATCGCTGTGGCGCTGGGCTATGTCGTTTTTCTGTTCTCCATCGCTTTCATCGCAGAGCGTCGCGCGGCGAACGGTCACTCCAACTGGTTGGCTTCGCCGTGGATCTACACCTTGTCACTCAGCATCTATTGTACAGGTTGGACCTTTTATGGCGCAGTCGGATATGCCGCGCGGTCGGGTTTGGAGTTTGCGACCA
>NZ_JAWOAN010000211.1:0-3800 GCF_046498525.1 Yoonia sp. | reverse complement strand
TTTTGAGTTTTTTCATCTTTCCTGCACAGGTTCAACAGGGTTTTAAAAAATCTCGCCCCGCTAAAATTAACCGTATATCAAGTTTTTGGATTTGTAGTTCTGAACCAGTGTTTGGTGCGGAGGCATATTTTAACCAGCATAAGCATAACAGGGACTTCTATAAGTACTCCTACAACGGTTGCCAGTGCTGCGCCCGAACCCAGTCCGAACAGCATTGCTGCGGTTGCAATCGCCACCTCGAAATGGTTTGAAGCGCCTATCATTGAGACGGGCGCGGCATCTTCATACGTAAGTTTCAGTATCCGCGCAAGTCCATAGCCCAGCCAGAAGATAAGGTTGGTCTGTATGAAAAGAGGTATCGCAATCCAGAGTATCGTCAGGGGGTTGGTAGGCGCGAAATGGGCGGCGTACCCGACCTGTTGTTTGTCATCGACTGCAACAAGGAAGACCTTGCCATCGCAGAAGCCAACAAGCTGGGTATTCCGGTTGTGGCTATCGTCGACACCAACTGCTCACCGGCAGGCATCGACTATGTCATTCCCGGCAACGACGACGCCGCGCGCGCCATCGCCCTTTATACCGATCTGGCCGCACGCGCAGCCCTTGACGGCATGACAGCACAACTGGGTGCCGCAGGCGTCGACATGGGCGAGATGGAAAATCTGGCAGAAGAAGTGGTTGCCGAAGAATCAGCCGCCGAAGCCGCGACAGCCGAGTAAGCGTCATAAAATTGTAGGGCAGGGGCCATAAGTCCCCGCCCATACCCCTGAAATACCTCCAAAGGAGAAGTAACATGGCAATCACCGCTGCAATGGTGAAAGAGCTGCGCGACAGTACAGGCGCAGGCATGATGGACGCCAAGAAGGCGCTGACAGAAAGCGACGGCGACATGGAAGCCGCTGTTGACTGGCTGCGCACCAAAGGTCTGGCAAAGGCTGCAAAGAAATCCGGTCGTACCGCTGCAGAGGGCCTGGTCGCCGTTGCGGTCAAAGACGGCAAAGGTGTTGCGGTCGAAGTGAACTCCGAAACGGACTTTGTTGCGAAAAACGCTGACTTCCAGAAAATGGTCGCCGGTATCGCAGAGGTCGCTTTGGGTACGTCGGACATTGACGAACTGAAAGCCGCTGACATGAACGGCAAAACTGTCGAACAGACCGTCACTGACGCTGTTGCCGTGATCGGTGAAAACATGTCCGTGCGCCGCATGGCGACGCTCGAAGGCGATACAGTCGTGAACTACGTACACAACGCAGCCGCCCCCGGCATGGGCAGCATCGGTGTTCTGGTCGCCATGAAGGGCGACAACGAAGCATTCGGTCGTCAGGTCGCAATGCATATCGCTGCTGCTAATCCAGCCTCCCTGTCCGAAGCGGATCTTGATCCTGCCATGGTCGAGAAGGAAAAGCAGGTTCAGATGGATATCGCCCGCGAAAGCGGCAAGCCCGAAGCTGTGATCGAAAAGATGATTGTCGGCCGCATGAAGAAATACATGGCCGAAGTCACATTGCTCAACCAGCAGTTCGTTGTGAACCCGGATGTGACGGTGGCACAGGCCGCCGAAGAAGCCGGTGTCGAAATCACCGGCTATACGCGTCTGGCCGTCGGCGAAGGCATCGAGAAAGTCGAAGAAGACTTTGCAGCGGAAGTGGCTAAACTGAATAGCTAAAAGCACGTTGAATTTGAATGGAACGGCCTGTCACGAGAGTGATGGGCCGTTTTTCATGGGCTGACGCATGCCAGAGATGCTATTCGGTCTCTCCGAAGTAGGACAGAAGGGCGTCCATCGCGAGCGGATATCCCGCCGCCCCGAACCCGCAAATCTGACCGATGGCAACCGGGGCAATGAAGGATGTCCGGCGGAATTCTTCACGGGCGTGGATATTGGACAAATGCAGTTCGACCACCGGCAGCATGATGCTGGAAATCGCATCCATCAACGCAACGGAAGTATGGGTATAAGCGCCGGCGTTGAGGACAATGCCATCATGCACACCACGTGCCGCATGAAGCGTGTCGATCAACGCGCCTTCATGGTTGCTTTGTGCAAACACGATCTCGATCCCAAGCACCTTGGCCTTGCGATAGCACATCGCCTCGATATCAGCGAGCGTCGTAGGACCGTAAACCTCGGGCTGGCGTGTGCCGAGCAGGTTGAGGTTCGGGCCGTTCAGGATCAGTATGGAGCGTGTCATAATGGTTCTCTACCAGCTTTAAACAATTGGTCAAAATGGATTCTCTTCACGTATCAAACGCTAGCGGCCCGTTGGATAGGAAAATGAAACAACCAATAGAAACGGAGCGGCCCAACGATGCAGTTCATATCGCCTCATGCGATTAGTGAACAGGTGCACTGCAACGTACACGGCCTATATGACGTCTTTCGTGTCACGAATAACATGTCTATCGATATCTATACGTTGAATTGAGGATGCCATCTATGATCCTGACGAGTACAAACAATCTGGCCAGCGTTTACGGCCCGTTTAACGCAGTGGGCATTCGCGGCGAGCGCGTAAAAAGGCAAACAGAATTTGGTCTCTATGCCGACGGAGCAGTACCGGTTCCGGAATGCGATATCCGTGGTGCACTCTTTACATCGGCGCCAAATGCCCGGTTATCGAATGACACGCCCTTATCCGAGATCTCAGAGCCTGTTCTCTTCGCCGGTTTGGCTCCTCAGCAGTTTGGTCATGTCATTCTCAATTCAATTGGACGGCTTTGGGCTGTTCAGCATACGCCATCGGATACAGCGCTCCTCTTTTTGCCTCGAAATCAAGCGAGACTTGCCTATTACCCTTATCTCAAGCCAATCCTTGAGATGCTCGGCCTGAAAAACCGCGTCCTCTTGCACGAGCAACCGATGCGGTATAGCACTCTGTACACAGCTCAGGATCTTTTTGGGGAGCGGCATGGCGGAACCATGAAGCCACAAATGCGGGATTGGCTCGCCGAACGGCTTTCTCCCAGAGACTCCATCACAAAAGGACGTAAGCTATATTTCACGAGGTCACGCCTCGGTCCACAGGTAGGGCGCTACTGTAACGAAGACCTTATTGAGGAACTGCTTTGCGCGGATGGGTACGAAGTGGTCGCACCAGAGCAACAGAGCTTATCCGATCAGGTCGCTTTGATGCAGGATGCCGAGGTTCTGCTTTTTGCCGAAAGCTCCGCGCTGCATCTTTATGGTCTCGTTCAACGTGCGCACCAACGGGTCGGGCTCATCCAGCGTCGTCGGGATTTGCCACCTCTTATAGTGAACCAATTGCAAGGTGGCCCTGCGGAAATTCGCGCCATAGACGCTATATCCGAGATTTATTGGCCGCCTCGACGTCAAGATAACGTATCAATAGCCAAGCTTGATTTTGACAGACTCCGTCACAGGCTTATCGAGGAACGATTCTTGTCAAAAGCGTCACGTTGGCGCACTCCGGGTACCGCTGAGGTGACCATGTCTTTGAATGAAGGCCTTATGCCAGGAACGCAGCTCATTGCAGAAGAAATGCGTTTGCAGTGGCTGCGTGTCCAGCGTCGGCGGGCGAGCCGGTGAGGTCTTCTGCAAAGTGGTTGATGGGCCACGGATTCACCCCCACTATCTTTGGCGCATGGCCGTTTTTGAACCCACGCACTGCAAGAGGGTTCCGCTCATTCTTGCTCTAGCTCAATGGACATGATCCTGGTCTTGGTGGTGGTCCGCCGGCCCGGGTCCTCAACCAGGCGGGAGGCGTCCACCCCGGATTCGGCCAGCAGGCCCCGCAGCCTGGCCCCACCTTCGTCCCGTCCGATGACCCCCGCCAGGGCCG
>NZ_JAWOAN010000188.1:0-6027 GCF_046498525.1 Yoonia sp. | reverse complement strand
TGCTGTGCGTCATTGCTGCCCTTGGCGGTCACACGCGTGCCCCAACCCGAAACACCCAGCGCCACGCGGTTGCGCCCTGCCCTTGCATGGGCCTGTTCGCCACTTGCGGTAGCGGCGGTTCTGGTCGCCGCATTGTCGAGTGCATCTTTCCGAATGGTCGGCCCCATCTACGGCCAGGAGGTCGGCCTGACAGCCAATCAGATTGGTTCGTTCCTTGCGGCCTTCGTCGCGGGCGGCGCGATCGCGCAATATCCTGTGGGGTGGCTTGCGGACAAGTACGACCGGCGCTGGATAATGATCTGGCTATCGGTGGCGGCGATTGTGTCATGCGGCTTTACCGTCGCAACATCCGGCAATGGCAGATTTGCAGTTATGGCCGCCTCGTTCCTTTTCGGGCTCACGACTTTCCCGATCTATTCGGTTGCCACCGCACACGCACATGATTTTGCACGGTCGGATCAACGCGTCGAACTCTCTGCCGCGCTGATGTTCTTTTTCGCGGTCGGTGCGATTGCGGCACCTTATACAACATCGGCGCTTATCGGGTTCTACGGGCCCGCAGCGCTTTTCTACTTTATCTCGGTTGGCCACCTGTTTCTGGTCGTCTTTGGTCTTTTCCGCATGAGGGTGCGCCGGGCACCAGAGGACAGGACACGCTACATCTATGCACCACGCACCAGTTTCGGGATCGGGCGTCTGCTGGGCCGCAGCCGCGAACGCTAAAAGCTGTAAAGAACGGCTACCCGTGTCGTGGTGACCGCATCGGTAAAGATGTTGTCCATGAAATCGCGGATCAACTCACCCCGTACCGTGAGATTTGGCGAAAGCGCACGTTCCGCGCCAAGGCCGAAGTTGAAACCTCCGGCAGTATCATCCTCAAAGTAATACTCGGTGACGCCACCGGCAAAACGGAATGAATAGTCAGACCAGTCATAGCTGACCCAGCCACGCACCCGTGCGGTGTCATAGTCGTTGTCCCCTGCAACCCGCAGACCGTATTCTGCCTCTGCCCCAATTCCGAAAAGGCCGGTGTCAAAGCCAAGCCCGGCAATCGCCGAGGTGACGGTTTGCGCATCGCCGGAATGCGGGTAGTGGTAATCGACACCCGCCCCGACATAAGCATCCTGGGCAAAGGCGGCAGAACCAAAGGTTGCGGCGATAGCGGCGGGGATCAGGCATTTCATGGGGTGTCTCCTTGGCTGCATCAGGCGTTGATCCAGATGTAACCTGAGACGCCCCAAAACGCCAGTCGGTCCGCAACATCTGGCATCTGGCAGCACTCCCCGCTAGATAGGCTGCAAATCTGCAAGGACATAACTATGGCCCGCCATCTGATCACCTCCGCCATTCCCTATATCAACGGGATCAAACACCTTGGAAATCTGGTGGGCAGCCAATTGCCCGCCGACCTTTACGCCCGCTATCTGCGCCAGCGCGGGCACGAGGTTCTGTTTCTCTGCGCCACGGACGAACATGGAACCCCTGCCGAACTTGCCGCTGCGAAAGCCGGCAAACCCGTGGCGGACTACTGCGCCGAGATGCACGATGTGCAGGCCAACATAGCTGAAGGGTTCCGTTTGTCCTTTGATCACTTCGGCCGTTCATCCAGCCCGCAGAACCACAAATTGACCCAAGCCTTTGCAGGACGTCTGGAAGAGATGGGCCTGATCCGCGAAGTCACCGAAGAACAGGTCTATTCCGTGGCTGACGGGCGCTTTCTGCCAGATCGGTATATCGAAGGGACCTGCCCGAACTGCGGCTTCGAAAGCGCGCGGGGCGACCAATGCGATAATTGCACCAAGCAACTGGACCCGACCGACCTGATCAACCCCCATTCGACAATTTCCGGTGCAACCGATCTTGAGGTGCGCGAAACAAAGCACCTTTATCTGCGTCAATCTGAACTCAAAGACGATCTGGCCGCATGGATCGAGAGCAAGAAAGACTGGCCGATCCTGACAACATCCATCGCCAAGAAATGGCTGAACGATGGCGACGGGTTGCAAGACCGCGGCATAACGCGCGATCTGGATTGGGGTATCCCCGTCAAGAAAGGCGATCAGGACTGGCCCGGCATGGAAGGCAAGGTGTTCTATGTCTGGTTCGACGCCCCCATCGAATACATCGCCTGTGCGCAGGAATGGGAAGACGCGGGCAAAGGTAGCAACTGGCAAAGCTGGTGGCGCACCGACAAAGGCGCAGACGAGGTCACCTATACCCAGTTCATGGGCAAGGATAACGTGCCGTTCCACACGCTGTCTTTCCCCGCAACGATCAAGGGCACTCAAGAGCCGTGGAAACTCGTCGATTACATCAAGTCTTTCAACTATCTCAACTACGATGGCGGCCAGTTCAGCACCTCGCGCGGGCGCGGCGTTTTCATGGATCAGGCGCTAGAGCTTTTGCCGCCAGACTATTGGCGTTGGTGGCTTTTATCCCATGCACCAGAAACCTCGGACGCGGAGTTCACATGGGAAACCTTCCAGACTGACGTCAATAAGGACCTCGCCGACGTGTTGGGAAATTTTGTTAGCCGGATTACTAAGTTTTGCCGCTCCAAGTTCGGCGAGGCCGTTCCCGAAGGCGGCGCATATGGTCCGGCGGAAGAGCAACTGATCGCTGATCTGACGACACGCATCCGCGCCTATGAAGGCCATATGGACGCAATCGAGGTGCGCAAATCAGCGGCGGAACTGCGCGCCATCTGGGTGCTGGGCAACGAATATCTGCAGGCCAACGCGCCATGGACAACCTTCAAGACCGATCCCGAGACAGCGGCCATGCAGGTCCGCCTCGCACTGAACCTGATCCGCATCTATGCGGTGCTGTCAGCCTCGTTCATTCCGGACGCGTCCAAAGCGATGATCGACGCGATGCAGACAGATGACGACAGTTGGCCCACGGATGTGGCCGCAGCCATCCAGTCACTGCCCGCAGGTCACGCCTTTCACGTGCCCGAGAACCTTTTCCGCAAGATCACAGACGAAGAGCGCGAAGAATGGTCCACCCGCTTTGCGGGAACCCGCAACGCAGGAGAATAGGCCATGATCATCGGCCATATCGGCGCACGTGCGGGCAGCAAAGGTGTGCCGAACAAGAACTTCCGCATGTTGCATGGCAAGCACCTGATTGACTGGTCGCTGGATCAACTGCTCGCGTCTGACCGGGTGGACCATGTGGTCGTGTCCACGGATTTGCCCGAGATGTATGAACATGGGCTCAAGCGCGGCTGCCTTGATATCGGGTTGCGCCCTGCCGCGCTGGCCACGGATACGGCGGCAAAGTGGGATGTTTGGCAGCACGCCTTGGGCGAGGCCGAAAAACAGACCGGACCTGCGGACGCATTCCTTGATCTTGATTGCACGTCACCGTTGCGCCTGCCCGAAGATATCGACGCGGGCCTTGATCTGTTTGAAGCAGAAAACCCCGACATGGTCATGTCCTGTTGCGAGAGCCGCAAGAACCCGTATTTCAATATGCTGGAAAAAGACGCAAATGGCGCCTTGCAGGTGTCCAAACCCCTGCCGAACGGCGTTGTGGCCCGCCAGCAGGCTCCAATGGTCTATGACCATGTTGGCCTCGTTTATGTGGTAAAGCCATCCTATCTGCGCAAGGCGACGCGGCTTTTTGAAGGGCATGTCATTCCGCTTATCGTGCCCAATGAACGCAGCCTTGACGTCGACAGCCCGTTTGACTGGGACGTGATCGAATACCTGCTTGGCAAGCAGATTGCGGACGGATTGCGCGAGCCAGCCTAGAGCCACCCCTGCCAAGGCTTGAGTGCGGCTTGCTTGGCTGCAAAGCTGGCCGTCAGAGTATCGCGATCATATTCGGTTTTGATCCAGTCTGTGATGGCGATGGGCGTCTGCGCGTTCCGTGCCGCGTAAACATCAAGGAAATGGTCCAGAATACCTGTCGCGGTCCTGCGAATATGCAGGTAACGGAAACCGAGTTGACGACGCGCCACCTCCACCGGCTGCCCTTCCTGCACCATCAGATAAAGTGCCGCGACCAGCCCTGTGCGGTCCGCCCCTGATTTGCAGTGCATCAGAAACGGGCGCTCCATTGTCTCAAAAGCGTCGATGACTTTGATCAACTGCTCGGCCTTGGGTGCCTGCCGCGCCGACATCGAAATGGTGACCAGTGTCAGGCCCAATCGCTCGCAGCTTTCTGCCTCGAAAAGGTAGTGCGGTTGACTGGCGACCCCCCGCAAATTGAGAACCGTCTTGATTCCCATTGCCGCATAAGCCTCAAACCGTTTGTGATCGGGATGGTTTGACCGATAGACGCCGTCACTGACCTTTTCAAAGTTGTGCCAGAACGTGCGCAGAACACCGTGATCCAGCCACCGGACGTGCCAGTAAGAGCGTTTGCGTTCTGTCGGGTCCGTGATGTCATGCCCGAATGACTGGCGCAATTCGCGCTCTTTGCGGTCCAATGCTGTGAATATCTTGCGGATCATCTTGGGCTCAATCGTCGGCGTTGGGCTGTCACTTGGACCATGCGTATGCGCTTTGCAATGGCACAGAGCCAATTGCCCCTCAGGGTGAAACCCCATAAACACGCCGCAAGCACAGATGTAGGAGACCCATGATGGACATCGCAGGCCGCAAAATCGGACCCCAGCATCCGCCCCTTGTCATTGCGGAAATCGGCATCAACCACGGCGGTAATCTGGATGTCGCCAAGGAAATGGTGCGTCTGGCCGCCGGTGCCGGTTGCGAAATGATCAAGCACCAGACCCACATCATCGAAGACGAGATGACCGAAGAGGCCAAGCAGATCTTTCCGCCCAACGCCGATGTATCGATCTGGGATGTGATGGCGGAGTGCGCACTGTCACTCGAAGACGAAACAGAGTTGAAACGCTACACCGAAAGCCTCGGCATGATCTGGATCTCCACGCCGTTTTCGCGCGCGGCCGCTGATTTCCTGAACGATCTGGATGTGCCCGCCTTCAAGATCGGATCGGGCGAGGCCGACAACCTGCCGCTGATCCGCCATATCGCGCGGATGGGCAAGCCGGTGATCATGTCCACGGGAATGCAAAGCATCGAATCGATCCGCGCCTCAGTCGCCATTCTGGATGCGGCGGGTATTGAATACGCCTTGCTGGAATGTACGAACCTTTACCCTTCACCGCCTGAAATCGTTTCCTTGCAGGGGGTTACCGACCTCAGGGCTGCCTTTCCCAAGGCCGTCGTCGGCTTCTCCGACCACTCCATCGGCCCCGATATGGCGCTGGCATCAGTGGCACTGGGGGCCTGTATCCTCGAGCGTCATTACACCGACACGCGCTATCGCAAGGGCCCCGATATCATCAATTCGATGGACCCCGCCGAACTGCGCTATCTGATCGACCGTTCCCGCGAAATCCATACCGCCCTGCACAACCCCAAAGAGCGCACGAGCGCCGAGGAAGACGTCTATCGCTTCGCCCGCGCATCCGTAGTGGCCGACCGCGACCTGCCTGCGGGTCATCTTATCACCGAAGCCGATATCTGGACCCGCCGCCCCGGTTCAGGTGAGATTGCGGGATATGATTTCGACAAGGTCGTTGGCCAGACGCTGAACAAGGCAGTCGCACGGAATACACAGCTGAAGTGGGCTGATCTGGATGGCTGAGCCACTTTGCAATCTTGTGCAATGGTCTGTGAAATCACAAGCGCGGTAGATCAATTGCAGTCTTGGGATCACGTCTCGTAGCCACGCCCCCCCGGCAAACGGTCAACACCGGCAAACTGCCCAACTACGTGCGCCAAGCTTGTGACCACTGTATTGCACTCTTACGGGGTGCGTGGTTGCGGCGCTCGCATGACGCACGTGCCCATGATGCTTCACGACAGTCTATGGAGTGGATCACACTATCACATATGTGATTGCCGCGCGTCTGCTTAACCCAGAGCAAAGCAACTTCTATTGGTGCTGCTTTAATGCCGGTCGGTGACCTGAAGGACCGGCGTCGATGAAAAGAAAGCTGTTGATCGGGCTCGCCTTGCTTGGCGTTATCCTTGCGGGCGTAGCGGG